>JBNMNW010000085.1:0-19756 GCA_051278165.1 Planctomycetota bacterium
ACACTGCCGCCAAGCGCGTGCACCAATCCAATTACCACCTGAAGGCATTGCACGATCTCGAGGCCAAGTCGTGAGCGACGCTCCCCCACCCGAAACGCGTATTGTCATCGGCATCGACCTAGGCACAACGAACAGCCTCGCGGCCGTTCGCGCCGGTAAGGAGCCACGCGTGCTGCGCGACCAGGGCGCCGATCCACTTACGCCGTCGATCGTCACATTCCATCCAGACGGCCGGGTGCTCGTCGGCTTGGCAGCCAAGGCGTTGCGCCTTGAGTACCCAGACCGCACCGTGTTCTCGGTCAAGCGACTGATTGGACGATCGGCAACCGAGACCAAGAACGACGTCGCCGACCTGCCGTATGCAGTCGTCGCTGGCGAACGCGACCTGCCGCGCATCAAGATCGGCGACCGTGAACTATCACCGGAAGCAATCTCGGCGATGGTGCTCAAAGAGATCAAGGAGACTGCCGAGCAAGCGCTCGGCCATCCCGTTCGCGAAGTCGTCGTAACCGTGCCGGCGTGGTTTGACGACGCGCAACGCCAAGCAACCAAGGACGCGGCCGAGCTCGCAGGCCTCGACTGCTTGCGCATCCTAAACGAACCAACCGCAGCGGCGCTCGCCTACGGCCTCGGCGGCAAGAACGACGGCACCGTGCTGGTCTACGACCTCGGTGGCGGCACGTTTGATGTCTCGATCCTGCGCATCCACGAAGGTGTCTTCCGCGTGCTGGCAACTGCCGGTGACACGCACCTTGGCGGCGATGACTTCGACCAACTTCTGGCGCAACGCATCCTCAGCTTGCTGCCGTCCAAGCAAGGCACCGAAGATGCGTATGTCCTGCAATCCGTGCGCAGCGCTGCCGAAGGGCTGAAGATGCGGCTCAGTGACCAAGCGCAAGCAACGCTGGAACTCGACCTTGGCGATCGCGGTCAGGTCGAACTGACGGTGACCCGCGCCGAGTTCGAAGCATCGATTGCGCCGTTGGTGCAGCGCACGCTCGACTGCGTCAAGAGCGCCGCTAAGGATGCTGGTCTCGAGCTAAAGAGCATCGACGACATCGTCTTGGTTGGCGGCAGCACGCGCATTCCGCTGGTTCGCGAGCGCCTGGCAGCGGCAACCGGCAAGCCACCACACACGGACGTCGACCCCGACCTCGCAGTGGCGCTCGGGGCGGCCATCCAAGCCGACATCCTCGCCGGCAACGACCGCTCGCTACTGCTGCTCGACGTGATCCCGCTGTCGCTCGGCATTGAGACGCTCGGTGGCACGGTTCAGAAGTTGATCATGCGCAACAGCACGATCCCAACCAGTGTCTCGGAAGAGTTCTCGACTGGCGTCGACGACCAAACCTCGGTTGACTTGGCGATCTACCAAGGCGAACGCGAACTCGCGAAGGACTGCCGCTTGCTCGGCGAGTTCAAGCTGCGCGGTATCCCGCCGCTGCCAGCTGGACTGCCACGCATCCTCGTCACGTTCTTGGTCGATGCCGATGGCGTCCTGCGCGTCACCGCCCGCGAACAACGAACCGGCGTCGAAGCTAGCATCCAGATCGTGCCGAGCTATGGCCTGACTCGCGAAGAAGTCCGCCGCATGATGCTCGACTCGATCGAGAACGCGCAGGCAGATTACCTCGCCCGCGAAGCCATCGAAGCTCGCGCCAAAGCCGAGGCGATGGTGCGCGGCACCAAGCAGGCACTGCAGATATCCGAACTGCCGCCCGACCAAACGTTCGCCGTTCACAAGGCGGTCAAGGCGTTGCAGAAGCTTCTCGATGCAGACGCCGAAGCTCCAGCCCTCAAATCCGCGAGTGACGACCTGACCAAGGTCACAACAACCATTGCCGACGACGTCATCAGTGCCGCCGTCACCAAGTCCCTTAAGGCAGATCAGCAGCCATGACCTCCGACACCAGCTCCATTCAGACTGTCACCGTCACCGTTCAAGGCCAGGACAAGCCACTGAAGTTGGCGATGGGCCAGTCCATTCTCGATGCCGCACTAGCCCAAGGCATCGACCTGGACCATGCCTGCGGCGGCGTCTGCGCCTGCTCGACCTGCCACATCAAGATTCACAAGGGCAGCGACTGCTTCCCAGACGCTTCCGAAGACGAAGAGGACCAACTAGACAAGGCCCGCGACGTCTCCCTAAACTCCCGCCTAGGCTGCCAAGCCGTGCTCGAGCGCATCCCCGCCGACGGCAAAATCGAGATCGCCATCCCCACCTGGAACGTCAACAACGTCCAAGAAGGCCACTAGTCGGTACGGTGCCTGTTGTCGGTACGGTGCCTGGACAAAAAACAACAAACTAGCCCCGCCCCGGTGGCAAGATTACGGGGCCATGCCGGGCATACCTGATCCGTTCGTAATCCGCGTTGACGACCTGAGCGGCGCCGCCATCGCCGACCTGCTGCAAAGCCATCTCGCGTCTGCGGTAGAGAACTCACCCGCAGGTGCGGTTCACGCCCTCAACCTCGAGGGCCTTCGCCAACCGGACATCACGTTTTGGAGCGCTTGGCAAGGCGACTCACTTGCCGGTTGTGGCGCATTGCGCGAACTGACTGAGTCGCACGGGGAAGTGAAGTCGATGCGCACGGCGGCCAGTAGCCTGCGACAGGGAGTTGCCGCCAAGCTGCTTGAGCACCTGATTGCCGTGGCGCGCGAACGTGGCTACGAACGACTCAGTCTTGAGACCGGCAACAGCGAGGGCTTCGCCGCGGCACGGAAGCTCTACCGCAAGTTTGGGTTCTCGCAGTGCCCACCTTTCGACAACTACGTCGACGACGGCTTCAGCATCTGCATGACCCGGATCGTGTAGTCGATCGCGCAAGTTGTTGTCTTTTGTCCTGGCACCGTACCAACATGTTCAGGAGAGGCTGGTCTCGATCTTGATTTCGTTCTCGATCGTGCGGTGCACTGGGCAACGGTCGGCGATCTCTACTAGACGAGCGCGCTGCGCTTCATCGAGATCGCCCACGAACGTCAACACGCGCTGGATGCGATCGACGTGTCCGTCGGTCTTCTCGCAGTCTTCGCAATCCTTGGCGTGAATACGATCGTGGCGCAGCTCGACGCTGACACTCTCTAGCGGCAACTTCTTGTGGCGCGAATACATGCCGAGCGTCATCGACGTGCACGTGCCGAGCGCGGCCAGTAGCAGGTCGTATGGCGTCGGACCGAGATTGGAACCGCCGCTAGACTTCGGTTCGTCCGCCAACCAGTCGTGCTCGCCAGCAGTGCACACCTGTAAGAACCCATCCGCCCTGCCAGTCACACGCACGACGCCGTGCTCCGTGTCCGGATGATCGAACGGCGGCAGGTAGCGGCCCGCCCAAGCAGCGATGAGGTCGGCTGCGTATTGCGAATCGGCGCGCCTCGTTAGCAAGTGGTCGGCGCCATCCAACGACACGAAGCTCTTCGGATGCTGTAACGACGTGTAGAGCTTGCGGGCGTGGTCGACGTTGACGATCTCATCCTGCGGGCTGTGCAGAATCAGCACCGCCTTGTTCAACTTGCGCAGCGTGCCAGCGACCTCTTGCTCCTGCAGGTCATCCAAGAACTGGCTCTGAATCGTGAATGGCCGCCCGGCCAACGACACCGTCGCACTGCCAGCCGCCCGAATCGTTTCGATGCTGCCTTCGAGCAAATGCTGCACATGCTCAGGATGGCTCGGCGCACCAATCGTCGAGACGGCCTCCACCGACTCGATGCGATTGCCGGCGATCAACACCGCCGCGCCACCAAGACTGTGGCCGACCAACAATCGCGGCGCCTGATGGTTCGCCTCAAGCCACTGCGCCGCCGCCACCAAATCGTCGACGTTCGAAGAGAAGTTCTGATTGGCAAAGTCCCCGCCCGAGTTGCCGAGACCGGTGAAGTCAAAGCGCAACACGCCGAAGCCCTTGGCGGCCAGCGCACGGCTAATGCGGGTCGCGGCGGCGATGTCTTTGCCGCATGTGAAGCAGTGGGCAAAAATCGCGAAGGCGCGCGGTTCGGATGGCGGCAACTCAAGGCGGCCGGCCAACGTCTGGCCGCGAAGGTTGTCAAACTCAATGCGTTGCGAACGGGTCATGCCGCAATCTTCGCGCGACACCGCAAACGGTTGCAACAAACCTGCGCAGCAATGCAAAGCGAACGCGCATGGCTTGCCGAGCAACAGCTGCCCCAGTTCACCGCAACACCGCCTGCATTGCGTCTGCGCAGCCGCTCGCAGCACGAGCAACTGCCAGGGATTGGCATGCTCAAGCCAAGCCGCCAGCAAGCTCACTATTTGGCGCAACGTCGCAACGTCGCAACCTCGCACCGGCGCAACGTCGCACCCTCGCAACCTCGCACCGGCGAAGGCTCCGAACAATCCGACCCAGGCACACGCCACAGCCAGATCCAACGCCAGTCCACCGACACGCGCGGCGAATCAGAGGATTCGAACTCGCCCATCGTCGCGCTACTCAAGGTGAAGCACTCAACCGACGGCCACATCGGCTGGCACCGCCCATGCCTCCGCACAGCGCACGCGTTCGAGCCAAGCAGGCAACCCGCGCCGCCCCGGAGATGGGTGCTGACAGACACCAGCCGCCAGTTATCCACAACTCTCCCCAAGACAACCGCAACGAACCATGCGATCCGAGCGAAGCCAAGCATTCATCCGCTGGGCCCAACCGGCTAACATGCCGGCCACATGACCGCGACTACGCTGGACCTTACCCCCGTCGCCAACACCATCCGTGGCCTCGCCATGGACGCCGTGCAAAAGGCCAATTCTGGCCACCCCGGTATGCCCATGGGCATGGCCGAGGTCGCCGCGGTGCTCTGGACGGAGTTCCTCCGCTGGTCACCCGAAGAACCTGACTGGGCCGGCCGCGATCGCTTCGTGCTGTCCGGCGGCCACGGTTCGATGCTGCTGTATTCACTGCTGCATCTCGCGGACTACCCGGTGTCGCTCGACGACCTGAAGAACTTCCGCCAACTGCATAGCAAGACGCCAGGTCACCCAGAGTATGGCGACACGGTTGGTGTCGAAACCACGACAGGTCCGCTGGGCCAAGGCTTCGCCAACGCCGTCGGCATGGCCATCGCTGCGAAGATGGCCGTGGCACGAACAGGCACCGATCTGGTTGGCTCGCGCATATTCGTCACGGTCGGCGACGGCGACCTGATGGAAGGCATTAGCTACGAGTCGGCAGCCATGGCCGGCCACCTCGGACTCAACAACCTCGTCTGCCTGTGGGACGACAACCACATCACGATCGAAGGGCACACCGACCTCGCGACCAGCGAGAACATGCAGATGCGGTTCGAGTCCCAGGGCTGGGCGGTGCTGCATTGCGATGGCCACAACGTCGAAGACATTCGCAGGGCATTCGCCAAGGCGACGACCGACAGCACGCAGCCGACGCTGATCTGCTGCAAGACCACCATCGGCAAGGGCAGCCCCAACAAGGCCGACTCGCACGAGGTGCACGGCGCGCCGCTCGGTGCCGACGAGATCAAGCTGACCAAGCAAGCGCTTGGCATGCCCGAAGAAGACTTCTACGTCGACGAACGCGCCCGAGAAGTGTTCCGGGCCGCGAAGGCTGACAACGAAGCCATCCGCCAGCAATGGCATAAGGACATGCAAGCGTGGCAGTCGGCCAACCCCGAACATGCCAAGCTGTGGCAGGCGATGCAAAGTCGCGACGTGCCAAGCGACCTACTTGAGCAACTGACCGAAGCGGCCGGCGACAAGAACGCCGCGACGCGCGCGCTCAGTGGTGCCGTCATTCAAAAGGCCGCCGAGTTGATGCCAGCTCTGGTCAGTGGCTCGGCCGACCTCGATGGCTCGTGCAAGACGCGCATCAATGCCGACGGCTCGTTCCTCAAGGACAACCTAACCGGTCGCACGATGCACTACGGCATCCGCGAGCACGCGATGGGCGGCGTCATGAACGGCATCTCACTGTTCGGCGGCTTCGTGCCGGCAGGCAGCACGTTCTTGGTGTTCGCCGACTACATGCGCACGCCAATGCGCCTCGCATCGCTGATGAAGATCACGTGCGCGTTCGTGTTCACGCACGACAGCCTGATGGTCGGTGAGGATGGTCCAACCCACCAACCGGTTGAGCATCTCGCGACGCTGCGAGCGATCCCCAACATGCACGTCTTCCGTCCAGCCGACGGCCCCGAAACGGCGGCTGCCTGGACGCACGCCCTGACCCGCAAGGATGGGCCAGTAGTGCTATCGCTGACGCGCCAAGGACTGCCGGTGCTGCCGCACGCTGACAACTTCACGTCACAAGATGCGATGAAGGGCGGCTACACGCTCGTCGACGCGGTCGCCGCCATGGCGACCATTGTCGCGACCGGCGCCGAAGTCGGCCTCGCGGTCGAGGCGGCCAAGCTGCTGACGGCCGACGGCATCCCGACGCGCGTCGTCTCGATGCCTTGTCTCGAGCTGTTCCAGCAACAAGACAAGGCGTACACCGCCTCGGTGCTCGGCAGCGCGGCCGTGTTCTCGCTCGAGATGGGTCGCCCCGAATGGTGGTGCCAATTGACCGGTCGCTATGACCGCTGCATCGGCCAGACCAGCTTTGGCGCCAGCGCGCCGGGCGAGGACCTGGCCGAGCACTTCGGCTTCACGCCAGCTCAGGTGTTGGCACGGGTTAAAGCCGCGCTCTAGCACCAGCCGCCGCCTTGGCACGAGTCAAGGCAGAGCAGTGTTTGGGGCGTGCGTGCGGCGACGGGTATGCGGGCCAAAGGTTCTTCGGCCTACTTAGCAACTTCTGCGGCTTGGCCGCTGTAAGGACAGGCACCGTGGTCGAGTCCTTAGAACCCCAACAGCCAGCTAGCGCCCAGGCACCGAGTGCTTCAGCAGCGAATGTATCGGCAGCCGGTGTATCAGCGGCCGGTGCATCAGCAGCCAGTGCCCAGCCAACTGAGGCCGCCCGCAGCCTGCACGACCAGAAGGTGGCGGCGCTGCTGACCGAGCAGCGCGACAGCCTCGCCACGTTCCTGCGCATCTGTGGCGCACGCCAAGAAGCCACGTGCTGCAGGAAACGATGGAGCGGGCGTGGCAGTACCGCCACAACTGCGATCTGGCTCAGGCGCCAAAAGCGTGGCTGCGACAAACCGCATTCCGATGCTGGCTCGACGCCAAGAAGCGAAGCCACAAACAACCGGTGCCAATCGGCGACCATGACGTGACGGTGCCAGCACGACACGACGATGCACCAGAAGTGCGCGACCAGCTAGAGCACGCGCTGCAGCACGGCGACCGCGCCGAGCTACAACCGAACGCGCTCACCCATCACCGCGACCGCAAAGCCCCGCGCGATGATCGAGGCCCGAATGCTCTCGTCATGCAATGCCGGGTTCGTGTGATTGAGATGCAAGAAGCGGATACGACCTGGATGGTCCCGTGCCACGTCTGCGAGCATGTCCATAGTACGCAAGATCAACGGGTGTCGAATCTCACTGAGGTTGCGCTCGGGCAACTCGCTGCCGTCGTAGAACGTGCCGTCGAGGTAGGCCACCTCGACGCCTTCGAGCAGCTGCTCCAACAAACCTGGCGCGCGCTCCCATGCATCCACATCCGGCACGAACAAGGCGCTGCGACTCGGTCCCGTGATCACGTAGGCCATCGTGTCCGAGAACTCATCACGGTGCGGCACGGCGATCGCGCGCACGCTCACACCTGGCCATGGATCGAATGATTCGCCAACCACGAAGGCGTGCACATCGAGTTGTTTCAGCGCCACCAGTTGCTTCCATGGGCCGTGACCGCGCAAGTACTCGGCGAAGCGCGGCGAGCACCAAACCGGCAGGTTGTTCGCGCCCACCACTTCGCGGCCGAACAGCGCCAGTCCCAAGTAGTGGCCGATATGCGCGTGCGTCACCATGACGGCGTCAACCGGCGAACGGCCGCGACCGTGCACTCCCGATAGCCGGTGCAGTAAAGCCGTCTGTTCTTCGATCCGTGGCGTGGCCTCGACTAGCAGCAGCTTCGGAACACCACCGCGTCGATCGACGATGCCGAGGGATGCCGGGTATTCGACTCGGCCAGTAGAGCGAGCATCTTCGCAGCACGCACGTTCGCAGCCGAGGTGCGGCAAGCCACCGTCCTGCGCGACCCCCAGCACGAATAGTTCGACATCGGCTGGCGCGAGTGGCAACTCACTGCCGGCGCAAGCAGCGACCAACAGGCATAGCGAGAGCAACCAGAGGTTGCCGATGGCCGGGGCGGTCGATGAGCGCATGCGCTAACCGTCGCATGAACGACTGCGAGAACCAGCCGCAATTCGGTTTGCGGATCAACGCTACGGCCCTCCACCACGGCAAGGCGGGCGGCGAGGGCCGGCGGGCGACCCAGGTGGACATCCCAGGTGAACAGCCCAGCCGGACAGCCCCCTGGACGCAGCAGCCACCATCACTGGCAGCCAGCATCACTGGCAGCCAGCACGCGTCACGGACCCGGCAGTGCCGGGCCGTTCGCGACCGCATGCTCCGACTACAGCATGCCGACGACGTCGCCGTTCTCGTCGATGTCCATCTTCATACCTGCGGGCGTCTTGCCCAGACCCGGCATGGTCATGATCGATCCGGCGAGCGGGTAGACGAAGCCAGCACCAACCGCAACGCGCGCATCGCGCACCTTGAAGCGGAAGCCGGTCGGCCGACCCTTGAGCGTCGGATCGTCGCTCAGCGAATACTGCGTCTTGGCCATGCAGATCGGCAGCTTGCCGAAGCCATTCTCTTCGAACCTGGCCAACTGCCGGTTCGCTTCGTCTTCGTAGTCGACTCCATCAGCGCCGTAGATCTTCGTGGCGATGGCCTCGATCTTTTCCTTCAGCGTCGCATCGTCTTCGTAGAGCAGTTTGAACTCGCTCGGCTCTTCGCATGCCGCGACTAGCGCGTGCGCGAGATCCTCGCCACCCTTACCGCCATCCGCGAACAACGTCGAAACGTGGGCTGCAGAGGCACCAGCAGCCAGCGCCTTTTCCTTAAGGAACTCGATCTCGTTCTCGGTGTCCGTCGGGAACACGTTGATCGCAACGACCACCGGCACGCCAAACATCTTGACGTTCTCGATCTGCTTCTCAAGGTTGCCGACACCTTCGGCCAACGCCTCGAGGTCTTCCTTATTGAGACCATCCGGCAGCGGCTTGCCTGCCTGGATCTCGAAGCGACCGCTGTGCGCCTTGATCGCGCGAACGGTGGCGACCAACAACGCGGCGTCGGGCTTGAGGCCCGAGGCGCGGCACTTGATGTCAAAGAACTTCTCGGCGCCCATGTCGGCACCGAAGCCAGCCTCCGTCACCACGTAGTCGGCTGCGCGCAGCGCGATGCGGTCGGCGACGATCGACGAGTTGCCGTGCGCGATATTCGCGAACGGGCCGGTGTGCACAATCGCTGGCGTGCCTTCGAGCGTCTGCATCAGCGTCGGCTTGAGCGCGTCCTTGAGGATCGCGGTCATCGCGCCGGCTGCCTTCAGGTCTTCGGCCGTGACCGGCAAGCCATCCGTGTTGTAGCCAACCACGATCTTGCCGAGACGAGCACGCAGGTCGTGAATGTCATTGGCGAGCCCGAGGATCGCCATGATTTCACTGGCCGACGTGATGTCGAAGCCAGTCTCACGCGGCGTGCCGTTCTTCTCACCACCACCAGCCACCGTCACCACGCGCAGCGCGCGGTCGTTCATGTCCATGACGCGGCGCCAGGTGATCTCGTTCTTGTCGATGTTGAGTTCGTTGCCGTGGAACAGGTGCGCGTCGAGGAATGCCGAGCACAGGTTGTGGGCCGACGTCACCGCGTGGAAGTCACCGGTCAGGTGCAGGTTGAGCTCTTCGGGCGGCACAACTTGCGAGTAGCCACCGCCAGCGGCGCCACCCTTGATGCCGAACACCGGGCCCATCGACGGCTGACGGATCACGCAGCACGTGCTCTTACCGATGCGATTGAGTGCCTGGCTTATGCCGACGGTGTGAACCGTCTTGCCTTCACCGAGCGGCGTCGGCGTGATCGCCGTGACGACGATGTACTTGCCTTGTTTCTTGGCCGGCTGCTTGAGACGGTCGAGTTTGATCTTCGCCTTAGTATGACCGTAGGGCTCTAGGTCGTCGGCTGTCAGGCCCATGACCCGAGCAACCTCGGAAAGCGGACGAAGCGGAATGGAACGAGCGATTTCGAGGTCGTTTAGCGACATTGGAGGCCGACCAAGATAGCGAGTGAGAGCACGGCAGGCCATTGCCAACCGCCAGTCCATCAGCTTTCCATGCGGCCATAGGCGGGCACCCTGTGCCATGCATGGGACTTTTGGATTGATGGGAGAGGAATACCTCCGGCCGCCGACAACCTGGGCGCGGCAAGCGGTTCTGTTGACGATCTACGGCTGGCAGTTCAACGGCGCGCCGTTTGACACGCTTGTCAACGAGGTCGACGCCATCCCGACAGCGAAAGACTCCAAGACTTGCGCTCGCCCCGTGCCCCAAGGCAACCATCAGCAGCACCTGCCACCGGTAACTAGCGATCACATCGAGGCGTTCTTCGGCAAGCACGCTCCCGAGTGCACGCACCAATCGCGGCAGGCATAGACACAGCCAACCCGCGACGCACGCCAGGAACATCGCGAAAGTCGATGCATGGTCTCAGCGCGAGACTCAAATGGCAGACGGCAAGTCGTTGCGTCCGATAAACCAGACGTGACACCACTGATCTTGCACCGTCATCCTGCACGCAATCTTGCTGCGACCGCCAGTCTTCTTGCCCTGGCGGCTTGCGGCTCGGGTGGCGGCGAAAGCTCCAACGTTTCTGGCGATACCATCGCGCCGCAAGCAGGCGAAGTCTTTGACGGCGATGGCGCAGACGTCTCTTCGCAAACCAGCCTGACGGCGATCACCGCGAACTGGGTTGGGTTTCAGGATGACTCCGGCACAATCGCTTCGTACCAATGGGCGATCGGCACGGGTCCTGGCGGCACCGAGGTGCAAGACTGGGCAACGACCGGCATCGCGACGATCGCCACCAATGACACGTTGGTACTCGAGCCTGGCCAGACTTACTTCTGCGCGGTTCGAGCCTACGATCCGACTGGCAACGTCAGCGCCATCGCGACCAGCGACGGGGTCACGATCGCCGAGTCTTCTAGTGGCGGTGGCAGTGCTGGCGGCGGTGGCGGTAGCGGCGGCGGTAGTGGCGGCGGTAGTGGCGAGCCACCACAAGTACTCGCGTCATCAATCACTAACTTCGGGGTCACCTGGCAGTTCGATGAGCCCGTTCCAGTCGGCCAGTTCGCCAACGGGGATTGGTGGGTCGTCGGGCCAGTCGACATCGTTTCTATCTCGCCGCCGTCGCAGAGTGTCGGTGGCCGCATCATCAACGGCTCGATGGTCAATCCTGGCCAGACGCAGATCGAAAACGCCGAGCATGGCTATGACTCGACCCTGTTCGGCCCGTATTCCGACAACCGCTACAAGACCGAACTCAACGTCGGCTGGGGCGTTTCGTCTAGCTCGCCGCTACAGCTTGGCGGCGGCAACAGCCTGATCTCATCGATCAGCTGGACCGACCCCAGCATGCCGCAGAACGGGTCCTTCTCGCAATTGAAGACCGCGGCCGTGTTGACCGTTCTTAGCCAAGCCGCACCCGATGGCGCCTTCCGTCCGCCCTACTCGGGCACGGACAAGACCATCCGCCACAACGAAGACGAGCTCGACTACACCTCGCTCGCATCGTTGAGCAGTGCCGGTGCACAACCCGACTTCCAAACGATCGCCGACAACTTCGACCGCGTCTGGCTGGATCATTGTTCGAGCTGGACGTCGCGTTATATGCACCCGGTGGAAAACATGCCGGACTACGGCCGCGACTTCACGTCGCTGTTCAGCACGGGCGCGATGATGCTGCAACTCGACAAGAGCAACGCCGAAAAGCGCGACATGCTCGTGCGCATGACGCAGATCGGCATCGACTTCTACGGCAACGTCATGAACGGCGGCGTCTGGACCGGAGTCGGCGGCCAATGCAGCGGCCGCAAGTTCCCAATCCTGCTGGCAGGCAAAGTGCTCAACTACGCGCCGATGCTCAACATTGGCGTCAGTCATCCGTCGGCCTACTACGGTCCGAATCATCCGAACAACTCGGAGCAATTCGGCGAAGACTGCCAGACGTTCTATGTCGAAGAGACGTCGCCGGGCACCTACAACTGGGGCCACGGAAACTACAACTCGTCGCACAACGGACTGGCGGAATGGGGTAACAGCCATACGCAATACCCGCAGAACGACAACTCCATTTGGACGGGCGATCCGTACCGTCGCTGCTGCACGGCTAACGCCTGGGTCGGCCAAACGCTAGCCGCGCGCGTCATGGGTTTGCAGCCGGCTTGGAATCATCCGTCCTACTTCGAATACATGGACTTGTTCATGCAGATCGAGAATGCCGGTGAGTGGACGCGCAGTTGGGAACTGTGGCAAGGCAACATGTGGGACCTTCATCGCGTCAGCCACTAACTGTCACCGAGCACTTCGCCGTGCCGGTGACAACCGAACGTCGACCTTGCTGTCCGGCGGTCTAGCTGTCGGGCGGTCTAGCTGTCCGGCGGTCTAGCTGCCCGGTGACTGGAACAACCGCTCTGCCATGGCACGCTTCGGCTTGATGAGTTCCGCCAGCGTATAGCGATCTAACTCGGCCAAGAATGCATCGCGCGCCTTACCTAGCGCGTGCTGCAACTTGCATGCATCCGCCAGCACGCAAGAGCCTGCTTCGGTCATGCACTCGACCAGGCCAAGGTTCTCAGTAGCGCGAACCACATCGCCGAGCACGATGTCCGCCGCCGGTTTCGCCAACTCGATGCCACCACTGCGACCGCGCACAGCATGGACCAAGCCGATCTCGGCAAGCTTGGCCGCCACCTTGAGCAGGTGGTGTCGCGACACATCGTAGGCTGTTGCGATCTCGGCGACCGGCGTCTGGCGGTCGGTGCGAAGTGCTAGGTACATCAGCACCCGTAACGAGTAGTCGGAGAACTTGCTTAGCTGCATCGGAACACCTGGCGATTGGGCTCGCGGCAACCTATCACGACCGCTGCGAACCTCGCCGATCAGCATACTCCATGCACGCCACTCGGCAGCAACGCGCGGTAGATTGCCACGAATCCGTGATCGTCAACGCCATCACGAGACGGCCGGCAAACGGCACGATCGTCAGCGACACACCCTCGCTCTAGACACTCGCGCATTGCCCCGGCCTCAGCGGGCTCGCCAGGCAATGCGACCGCGACTTGCGCGGCCAAACCGACATCAGAGTCGCAGCCACCTAGCCACGCCTTCTCTGCAGCACAGAGACTGGCGCATCCACATCACTGCGACGAATCCTGCTCGCCGACTCGATAGAACTCAATCTGGAACCGCATGCCTTCACCAGGAACGACACGGTGCGCTTCATCAGGTCGAACCACGAGCTTATCTCCAGCCGACAATCGCTTTGGCTGATCAGCATGTTGCGCAAACACGAAGTCCATCTCTCCTGCCAATACGACCACGAGGCCATAGACTCCAGCTGCCGTGCGGTGATCGGCCAACAGCGCAGCCGGCACGTTGTCACAGTCAAACTCAGGCGAAGCGCCAGTGCGGGTCGCACCGGACGGAAGTTGTCGATCGATCATGCCTAGACTCTAAAACGAACTAGTCGCATACTACTTACCTCTTTTGTCATGACCCGCCGCATTCTCAACGTGCTCGAACTGCAGGTGCAACTGCAGGACGAACAGATCGCCACACTTGTGCACCGTTTCTACGAACGCATACGGGACGAACCGATGCTCAGCCCGGTGTTCGCCGAGCGCATCCAGGCGGACGAATGGCCGGCGCACCTAGACAAAATGGTGCGCTTCTGGTCCACCATTCTGCGCGGCACGAACCGCTACACCGGCAACCCGATGATCGTGCACGCCAACATGCCTGGCCTCACCACGGAACACTTCGCCAGATGGCTCAAGCTGTTTCGCGAAGTAGCAGAAGAGCATCTGCCACAAGTAATCGCCGATTCGATCCTGCAACGAGCAGAACGCATGGGCCGCAGTTTGCGAGCGGCCGTTCTGCCTTAGCGGCCCAGCATCGAGCAGGTCTGCAGCCCTACAGCCAGATCCCTACAGACAGATCCCTGCAGCCAGATCCCTACAGTCAGCGCCCTACAGCCAGAGCCTTACTGCCAGAGATTCTTCCAGCAGAACCAGTGGTGCGGCCGCTGCCGGATCGCCCGCTCACAAGCCGCCGACATCGCCGCGACACCGGCTTCGATGTCCGCCGTCTTATCGTCTGTGTTTGCGACTTCTACCGGGTCCCACAACTCAATGCGGTAGTGACGCCGCCCTTCCCGAAACACGAACACCGGCACCATCATCGCACCAGCGGCCCGTGCCAACGCTACCGGGCCTGGCGGCAACTCCATCGGGCGGCCAAACATCTCGGCCTTGATCGTCGCCATGCCAGCACGAGGACGGTCCCCGGGCATGCCGACAACATCGCCCTTGCGCAGCGCCATCAACAAACGGGCGCCCAGCGTCAACTCAGCGCCGGCATAGTGCACCACGAATTGGTCGCGCTGCGGATGCCTGTCGAACAACTCCTGCACATAGGTCTGCGCGGCCTGACTCATCTCCGGCTCGCGCACGATGTGGAACTTGCGACCGCCCGGAAGCTTGTCGGTCAGCGGCCCCATTTCCCAGTTGCCGAAGTGCGCCGTGAAGAACACGAAGCCACGGTCCGTGTCGACCATCTTCTCGTAGGTCGCAGCACCACAGAAATCGAAGTGCATCTTCTGCTGCGGTATGAACTGCTGGTAGCGCTCAACGAAGCACCAAGCGTAATCGTTGAAGGTCCGCCAAATCCGCCGCTGGCGTGCCCACCAGCCGCATGGCCCCATCACCACCTCAAGGTTGGTCGCTACCGCGTCGCGAATGCCGCGCAGCACCAACCAAAAGAACCAGGTGTGCACGAACACGGCGACTGACAGAAACCAGTCCGGCATGCGCGCAGCCACACCGCCCAACCGATACCAAAACACACCTGTGACATGGAACGGGCCGGACAGTCGCTTCCCCCACGTACGCGCCGGCCCATGCGGCTTTTCGCGCAGCGCTTGCACTTTGGGAGGCGTCGGGGTCACCGGCGAACTGTGCTGGCATACCCGGGCGACGGCAACCCTTAATTAGGGGCAACAACACCCTCCGATTGACTGCGCCCGCGGCGAGACCGCTAGCGCAGCGCCGCGCGATACACCGCGCAGAACCGTTCGAGGCAGACAGCACTCTCGTAGCGCTCTGCCACGATGCGTCGGTTGGCCTGGCCGGACTTGGCACGCAACTCTGGATCGTCGAGCATGCCCTGGATCGCGCTAGCCAACGCAGTCGAGTCTTCACGCGGCACGACGCAGTCCTGGTCCGCGCCCAAGATCTGACGAACGTCGCCAACGTCGGTTGCTACGACCGCCAACCCAGACGCCATCGCTTCGAGCATCGCGATCGGCATCTGCTCGGTGCGCGAACTGAGCACGAACACCGTGAAGCCATGGTAGCTCGCCGCGGTGTCGCTAGTTTGACCGGCGAACACGACGCGTTCGCTGATGCCAAGTTGCTTCGCTTGCTCGCGCAGATCCGCCTCGAGCTTGCCGGATCCGACCAAGCACACGGTGACCTCCTCGGGCAACGTCGCCACCGCGCGCAGCAAGTTGTCGTGATCCTTCTCCGGCCGCAAACCACCGACCGTGCCAACGACCAGTCCTGCGGGTGGTTGCGTTGGCGCCGAGAAGCGCTGCAAATCCACACCGTTGACCAAGTGCAACACCTGCGAGTCTCGCAACCGCCATTCCGATCGCGCGATGCCAACCAACACGGTCGACGGCACGATCACCGGCACCGAACGCAACAGCCAGCGCCGCATCAAGGACCGCCGCAGAATGCGCTGCTGCGCCTCTTCCGGCCCAAAGCCATCTTCGTGGTGCACAAGTGGCAACCGCGCTTTCTTAGCCGCCGCAACACTCTCGATGGCACCCCAGTTGTAGGTCAACACCAGGTCGGCACGCTGCTCGCGCAACCACTGCGCCTGACTGCGCCGCGTTGCCAAGAAGCCGCGAACCGTAGGCGCATCGGCAAACGAAACCTGCACGTCATCACCGAGCATGTCACGCGCATCAGTGTTGCCATCCATGGCCATGACCACGTGTTCGACGGCCGTGCCGAGATGGTGCATCAACTGCACCGCACGGACCTGCGGACCACCGGCACCAAACGTCGAGAACACGTGCACGAAGCGACGTGCGCGCTTGGTCATGCCTTGTTACCGTCGAAGAGGCGGCTCAAGAAGCGCCCGCGGTCGTTCTCAGGTTCGAAGCCGAGATCGCGTTTGGCATCGGAGCAATCGAGCACGGTCGTAAATGAACGCGACGCGAAATCGCGGAATGCCGGCCACTCACGCTGTTTGCGCGCCAACATCTTAACGCCGTATTTGCCGACTTCTTGCAGCCACATCCAGCGCAACGGCGTCGGGTGGAAGTGGTAGTCACGGCCAGTGCGCGTTGCCATCGCCTCAACGTAGTCGCGCGCGGACAGGCGCACATCGCCAGCGAGGTTGTAGGTCTTGCCTTCGGCGTTTTCCGCATCGAGCGCCGCCACGAAGGCCTGCGCACAGTCGGTCGCCAAGACAAACGGTAGCGGGTGCTTACCAATGCCCCAACCAACACAGTGGTTGTCGCGCACCCACTGGCCAGCGCCGGAGTGCTCAAAGATGCCGTCGTGGCCGACGACGATCGCCGGACGAATGATCGTCAGCTTCAGTCCGAGCTTTGCCAGCTTGTGCAATTCGACCTCGGAGGCGATCTTGCCGCGGCCATAGCCAGCACGCTGCTTTGGCTCTGGATCCGTGCCCGACGTGCCGTCGATCGTGCCGGCACTTCCCAACCACAGCGCCGCCGTGCTGCTGGCGAAAACGAAGCGCTTGACGTTGGCATCCTTGGCCGCCACACCGGCGATGCGCACGGCGTCGGACATGACGGCTTCGACCCGATTGGCATCGGTGCCAGCCGCAGTCGCAAGGTGCAAGACGCGCTCGGCGCCAGCAAAGGCCTTGGCCAAGACTTCGCCGTCCGCAGCATCACCAACGAACACCCGCACCGAACCGTCGCGCAGTTCGTCGGGCAGCAGGTCCGGCTTGCGCACCAGCATTGTCACCGGCTTGCCCGCCTTGCGTAGACGCTGCACGCAGCGGCGCCCAATCAACCCGGTGCCACCGAGCACGACGACTTCACCAGCGCGCGCCGGACCTGGATCCGGCAACGGGCTTGGCTTTGGCGGGGCCTCGACCGCGACGCCAGCCGCCTTCGCGACTTGCTCACACATCGAAAGCACGGCGTGCGCGCCTGCAGGACTCATGGCATCGGGCAATGCCTCACCGCGCACAGCCTTGTGGAACGACGACAACGTGCCGCGCATACCGCGCAAGAACGGATCGTCAGGGAACGCCACCTTGAACAGGCCGAACGCATAGCCAAAGACACTGCCGAACGCGCGGCCGGTGAATTGCTTGGCGCCGCTCGCAAGGTTGCGGCCTTGATCGAGGAAGTCGAGCCAGCGCGTCTTGCGTCGCAACCAACAGGTGCCGCGGGCCAGATCGAGTAAGGCGGCGCCATCGGAGCCAATCGCTTGCACCGTAGTCTCAAGCCAAGGCTTGCCAAACGCCATGCGCACGGTCGCCGAGCCGCGCTGGCACTGCATGCGCACGAGCCACTCTTCGACGAAGTTGACGCCGTTCGCCAATTGCCGACGATCGCCAGTGATCACCTGCACATCGCTACACGCCCCAAGCATCGCGAACACCATGGAGAAGATGTGCACACCTTGCTCCCAAATGATGTTGGCCTCGGTCTGGAACATGAAGTGGCCGACGTCGCCGGTCTGCAACTGACGCAGCGGCACGTGGTGCTGCAGGGTCAGGTGCTCAAGTCGGCCGAGGCGGCCCGCGGCCAGATGGCCCTCCAGCTGCTTCAGGGCTGGGTGCCACGTTTGGTTGTGGTTGACCGCTAGCACACGGCCATTCTTGGTCGCGAGTTCGTGCAGTTCTTCGACCTCGGCCGAATGCAGCACCAATGGCTTCTCGACCAAGACATGCAAGCCAAGCTTCAGGCATTGCGCGGCCAAATCTTTGTGCAGCCCCGGCGGCACCAGGATGTGCACGGCATCGAGGTTGGCCGACTTCGCCATGTCCGCGATCGACGTATAGACCTCACGAATGCCATACTTCTTCGCCAGCTTGTCGGCGCGCTCTTGCGACACATCGCAAACGGCAACGACCTGCACATCCGAGACACTCTGCAATACCTGCAGGTGCACGTCGGCGATGAAGCCAGTGCCGACGAGCCCGAGGCGAGTCGGGCGGCCAGTCAAGGCTTCTGGCTTGGATGAAGTGGGCGAGTTGGACAACGGGGCGAAGCTAGTCAAGGACGAATGCGATGTTGGAGCAGGGCCTGGGCCGGTGCAACCGTGGCGTTGATGAGGATTCGCAGCGATGATGTTTCGACCATGACTCGGTCGCATCGCACTCTCGCGTTCTTCACCATCTTCGGGCTGACAGCCCTAGCATCGGCACAAGCAAAGCCCGAACTGACGCTCGCCACGGTGCTCGAGCGTGGCCCCGCTCTCGCCGCGAGTTTGCCGACGATTTATTGGTTCCCAACCGGTCATGAAGGCACCGTCGTGCTGCCAACCGAGGGCGGCGGCCAAGCGATGCACCGCCTCGAAGCGGGCCAGCCGGCGAGCGAGCCATGGTTCACGGCCGAGCACGTTGCTGCCGCGCTATCCATGGATGCCAGCAAGGCGCCTAGGCGTTTTCCCGCCATGACCTGGCTGGATCAGGACACCCTGCGCCTGCAATACGACCACTCGATCTGGCACTGGGACATTGGCGCCGAAGACATTGGTGCCGAAGGCATTGGTGCCGAAGGCATTGGTGCCGAGGACATTGGAGCCAAAGACATCGGCGCCAAAAACATCGCTGCCAAAAACATCGGCGCCAAAGAAGCCACCCGCGTGCTGTCCTGGCACGACCCCAAAGGCGCCCTGCTCGAACTGTCGCCAAACGACGGCCACGCCGCGGTGCGATCGCAACATCAGCTGTTTTTGCACGATCGCAGTGGGCAAAAACACCAACTGAGTTTTGACGGCACTGAGGACGTCATCCTTGGCGGCCCCGCCCACCGATCCGAGATCGGCATCGTCAAGGGAACGTTCTGGCGCGAAGACGGCCGCTTCCTCGCCTTCTACCGCGAAGACCTACGCCAAATCGCCAAGTATCCCTACCAAGACGTGCAGCAGATGCCGCCCACGGCCCGCCATGGTCGCTATCCGATGGCTGGTCGTCCGCACAGCAAAGTGCGCGTGCTCGTCTGCGACACCAAGACCTACCAAGTCGCGACCCTCGAAGCCGATCCCGACGCCGACGTCTACTGGACCAACATCACGTTCGGCCCCAACGACACGGTCTACGTAACCATTGTCAACCGCGGCCAAGACCACCTAGAGCTGCAGAGCTTTGATGCCAAGACCGGCAAGAAGCTCGCCACGATCCTGACAGAACACGACCGCGAATGGATCGAGCCCGAGCACCCGCCGCAGTTCTTGAATGACGGCAAGTTCCTCTGGTGGTCCCGCCGCTCCGGTTTCCGCAACATCTTCCTGCATGAGCCGAACGGCAAGCTGCTTCGACAGGTCACCTACGGCAACTGCGACGTGCTCTCG
>JBNMNW010000086.1:0-19541 GCA_051278165.1 Planctomycetota bacterium
CTGCATGAGCTGATCCTCTATGCGAAGACCGATGGCGGCTGGAGGTAGTAGGGATGCGCTGCATGTTTGCAAGCAGGGCTGTGTCCCTCAGTGGCCGAGGATGGCAATGAGCCGCGCGGCCGTGAAGACGGCGCCACCCTTCCTCTCCTCGGACAAGGTGAACCGCGACCAAGAGGCTGGTCTGTACGCGCACTACGGCCGCCCTGGCTATTGGCCCGAGGGCCGTGAGCCCGTGAGCGACGGCGGACACCGCGATTCGAAGGCTGCAGACGCCAGCGAATAGGCCTACCGGCACGCAACGATGCGGTTGTTCCGATGCCTTCCTGCCACGCGCGCCTCGAACCCGGTGCCGGTGCCGGTGCCGATGCTCCGTTCGTGATGGGCGTCGGTGCAGCATCGCTGCATCGGCCTCGATGCCTCACGGAAGCAGGTGCAGCCGCTGAGTAGCGCGAGCAGCGCCAGCAGGATCCATCGCATCGCGGCAGACCAACCGATCTGGTGCCGCTACTTCGGTTCGGATCGAATTGTCTGAACGTTAGCGTGAACGTTCTTTGTCGGTGTTCTCGATCAGTCGCAGGACCTTCTTCACTTGCTCGGGTTGGCCCTCGATCAGCAAGCTGTTCTCGCCGTTATCTGCAATTCGAATGCTTGAATAGGCCTCGCCGGAAGCCCGGGCGTCGGCCAGGAACTGGTTCAACGTATCGCGCATCTGAAAGGCCTCGGTGTGCCGCAGATAGACGATGGCGGCAGTCGAATCGGTCGGTTGCGTGGCGCAACCCGTCGTAAGTGAGGCTGCGAGCAGTAGGGAGCAGAGTGTGGCTTTCATCATGGCGTTGGGGAGTGCGTGACTGATGACCTTGCAACGGTGGATCTTCCCAGCAAATCAGTGGTCTAGCCGGTCATCGTGAGATTCTTAATCATGAGTGTCTCCGTCACAAGCGTGCGCGCCGTAAGCGCAGCGCGTTGCCGATCACCGACACCGAACTGAGGCTCATCGCGGCTGCCGCGATCATCGGCGACAACAGCATGCCGAACACCGGGTAGAGCACGCCGGCTGCAATCGGCACTCCCACCGCGTTGTAGCAGAAGGCAAAGAACAGGTTCTGCTTGATGTTCCGCATGGTCAATCGCGACAGCTGGCTGGCGCGAACGATGCCGCGGAGGTCGCCCTTGATCAGGGTTACAGACGCGCTTTCCATTGCGATGTCGGTACCCGTGCCCATCGCAATGCCGACTGCCGCCTGCGCGAGGGCCGGCGCATCGTTGATTCCATCGCCCGCCATTGCCACGCAGCGACCTTCGCTCTGGAGTTTCTTGACGGCTGCCACCTTCTGGTCAGGCAGTACCTCGGCGATGACGTCGTCGATGCCGAGATTCCTAGCCACCGCGTCGGCCGTCGCTTTGCTGTCGCCGGTGAGCATGATGACGAGAATGCCCGCCTCGTGCAGCGCTGCAATGGCCTCGGACGTGCTGTCCTTGATCGGATCGGCGACACCGATCAGACCTGCAAGCTTGTCATCAATCACGACGAACATGACGGTTTGTCCTTCGGTCGCCAGCGCGCGAGCCTTCTCGCTCAGAGGGCCAAGCTCGATGCCGAGCTGCGTCATCAGTGCGCGGTTGCCGAGCGCCACGTTGCGGCCATCGACCTTGCCGCGCACGCCCTTGCCAGTGATGCTTTCGAAGTCCGTAGCTTCCCCGAGTTCGATGTTGCGCTCGGCACTGCCGTTGACGATGGCAGCCGCGAGCGGATGTTCGCTGCCGCGCTCGAGCGTCGCTGTCATTCGCAACAGTGCCGACTCATCGAAGCCCTCGCTAGACACAACGGACACCAACTTCGGTTTGCCCTCGGTGAGGGTGCCGGTCTTGTCGACGACGAGGGTGTCGACCTTGTGAAGCATCTCGAGGGCCTCGGCGTTGCGGAACAGCACGCCAAGCGAGGCGCCCTTGCCAGTCGCAACCATGATCGACATGGGGGTCGCTAGGCCGAGCGCGCACGGACACGCGACGATCAGCACAGCCACCGCGTTGATCAGCGCATGTGCCATGCGGGGTGCGGGGCCAAACAGGCTCCACACCAAGAAGGTTACGGCGGCGACCACGAGCACTGTGGGCACGAACCATGCCGCAACCCGGTCCACGAGTTTCTGGATCGGCGCCTGGCTACGTTGCGCCTCGGCAACCATCGCGACGATGCGCGACAGCAGAGTCTCGGCGCCGACTTTCTCGGCGCGCATGACCAGCCCACCAGTGCCGTTCACGGTCGCACCCACGACGCGATCGCCGACGTGCTTCTCGACCGGGATCGATTCGCCACTGACCATCGACTCGTCAATGGAGGAGGCGCCCTCGAGTACTACGCCATCGACCGGGACCTTCTCGCCGGGGCGGATCCGCAGCCGGTCGCCAACGACGACGGCCTCGAGCTGGATGTCTTCTTCCGAGCCGCTCTTCGCAAGTCGACGCGCGGTCTTCGGGGCCAATTCGAGGAGCTTCTTCATTGCGGCGCCAGTGGCGCTGCGGGCGCGAAGTTCGAGCACCTGGCCAAGCAACACCAGCGTGACGATGACCGCAGCCGCTTCGAAGTAGACTGCGACGCCCCCACCTTCGCCGCGGAATGCGGCTGGGAAGATGCTCGGCACAAGCGCGGCGACGAGGCTGTAGACGTATGAGACCGCAACGCTGATCCCGATCAGCGTGAACATGTTGAGGCTCTTGTTCTGCAGCGACTCGACCGCGCGCACATAGAACGGCCAAGCTGCCCACAGACAGATCGGCGTCGCCAGCAGCAGTTCCAGCATGGTTCGCAGCTGCATCGAGAGCAGCCGCGAAACCGGGTTGCCCGGCAGCATGTCCCCCATGGCGATGAGCGCGAGCGGGATCGTGATGGCGGCGGCGAACCAGAACCGGCGCTGCATGCTGCGCAGTTCCTGGCCATCCTGCTCGCCGGCTCCGGCCATCGGTTCGAGCGCCATGCCGCACTTCGGACACGAACCCGGACCGTCGGATCGGACCTCGGAGTGCATCGGGCACGTGTAGGAAGCTCCGGCATCGTGTGGACCGGTGCTAGTCGATTTGCCACGAGCCGCGCTCGGACGGTCGCAATGGTGTGCTTCCTTCATGACTAGATTCGTGGCGACCGCGTGTTCGTGCGCCAACGCGAGAGTTCGCGCAAGGGATGGATCACGATCAGCCTTCGAGACTCATCGCGGCCGTTCGCGCTGAGCGCTGAACTAGAGATGACCGATGGAACTCAGTGACTTCGCATCCTCGATAGACTTGCCAGAGTCTTGGTTGGAGCTGTCACTGACCACGGTTACCGACACATCCTTGAGAGGCCCGACGAAGGCGAGCACCGCAGCCAAGACGAGGCCCTCGAAACGCGTGGTCGAGGTTTGACTAGACGGCGTCGCAAACCAAAACGAGAAGGGAGTGCGATCGCTGTGTCACGTCGCTGATGGCAGCCGAGGATCAGAGATCAACGATCAGTGGGTCGGTTCGATCTCAGCCTCCGGTGACATGCCCTTGAGGAACTTGAACATGTCACTGTCCGTGGACAGCACCAGGGTCGTGTTGCCGGTGATGATGAGCTTGTAGGCCTGCATCGCGCGGGTGAACTCGTAGAACTCCACCGCTTGCAGGCTCTGGCTGTATGCCTGCGCGTAGACGTCGGCGGCCTTCGCGTCGGCGAGGCCGCGGATCTCCTCAACCTGACGGTAGGCTTCGGACTGGATCTTGTCGAGATCGCGCACTCGATCGCCTCGGATCCTGGCCGCTTCACCATTGCCCTCGGACAAGAAGCGTTCGGCGATCTGGCGGCGCTCGCTGATCATGCGGTCGTAGATCTTCGGCCGCACACTCTCGTTGTAGTTGATGCGCTTGAAGCGGATGTCCAGGAGCTCGATGCCGAACACCTTCACCTTGGCGGCGGCGGCAGCAAAGATCTCCCGTTCGACCAGCACACGCCCCTTACTGATCGGCACCAGGGATCCCGTGTCGAGATTGTGACCGATATTGTCGGCTCGCCCGTCACGCAACGGCACGCGGTTCTTCGTCGTGCGAATGATCTCGATGAGTTCGTGTTTGGCGACAGCGTTGCGCGTCTCACTGCCGAGAATATCGTCCAGCCTCGACTGTGCGCTGCGTTCGTCCTGCAGCCGAAGAAAGTACTGCAGGGGATCTGAGATCCGCCAGCGCGCGAATAGGTCGACCGAGATGTAGAGCTTGTCTTTGGTCGGCATGTCGGACGGCCTGCCGTCCCATTCGAGAACCCGCCTGTCGATGCGATTCACGTCCTGCACGAAGGGCACCTTGAGCATCAGCCCGGCAGTGGTCACCGGCTCGCCGACCGGCTTGCCGAACTGAGTAACGATCACTTGCTCGACTTCGTCCACCGCATATACGGCGCTGTTCGCAGTGATGATGGCGCCAATCACGAGGACGGCGATCACGATAGTCTTGGGGGTGCTCATTATTGGCCTCCGATCGGCGCGCCGACGTTTAGTAGCGGTAGTAAGTTTTGGGTGCGCTCGTCGACGATGATCTTCGACTGCACACCCGGCATCACTGTTTCCAGGGTCTCGATGTAGATGCGGCGGCGAGTGACCTGCGGGGCCTTCGTGTATTCCGCCAACAATGCGTTGAACCGGGCAACATCTCCTTCGGCCTCGTTCACCCTCTTGATGCGATAGCCATCGGCCTCACGGATCCGCTGATCCTTCTCGCCCTCAGCCAGTGGAATGACCTTGTTGTAGTCACGGCGAGCTTCATTGATCAGCTTCTCTTTCTCCTGCTGGGCTTGATTGACCTCGTTAAAGGACTCCTGCACGGGCCCCGGCGGGTTGATGTTCTTCAATTGCACCTGATCGATGCTGATGCCCATGGCGTATTTGATCGACAGTGCCTGCATCTTGATCAAGGCTTCGGTCTCGATCTCCTCGCGACCAATCGTGATGACTTCATCGACCGTGCGATCGCCGACCACTTCCCGCATCACCGACTCCGAGACGTAGCGCAGGGTCGCGGTTGGTTCTCGGACTTCGAACAGAAACTTCACGGGGTCCGAGATGCGATACTGAACCACCCACTCGACGAGTGCCGCGTTGAGGTCTCCGGTCACCATCTGATTCTCCTGGGTGCCGTCACGAAAGGGCGCACCCTGGAACGGATTGCTGGCGCCCGCGGTGGTGAAGCCAAACTCCAGTTTCAACTGCCGCTTGACCGGCACGAGGGTCGCGCGATCGATCCAGAACGGCAGCTTGAAGTGCAGGCCGGATGGGATCTGGTAGGCATACTTGCCGAACCGCTGCACCACGGCCACCGAATCACTGGGCACGGTGTAGAAGGCCGTCCACGTGCCGACTGCCAAGATCAGAATGCCGGCGCCGACCGGTATTAGAACTCGTCGATTTTTACCATGAAGGAGGGCCGCAACCTTGCGGCCGAAACGGCGAACGGGGATTAAGGAGTCGTCTGTCATCGGGTATCAGTCTCTGTTTAGAAGTTCGGATGTCGTGCCAATCTCGCCGGGGGCGAGGGACGCCGGTCAGGCTTCCAAGATCACCTTGAGCGCCTTGGTGGCAGCGGCGTGGCTGAAGGTGTCGTAGGCCGCCATGACCTCCTGTAGCTTGAAGCGATGGGTAATGAGGCGCTTGGGCTCGATGCGTTTAGACTGCACCGTTCGCAACAGCATCGGCGTCGAGACCGTGTCGACAAGCCGCGTCGTGATCGTCACGTTGTGGGACCACAGGGTCTCGAGGTGCAGGTCGACCTTCTTGCCGTGCACGCCGATGTTGGCGACCACGCCGCCGGGCGCGACGATCTCCGTGCACAGTTCGAACGTTGCGGGAATGCCGACGGCTTCGATCGCGGTGTCAACGCCGCGTCCGCCTGTGAGCTGGTGGATCTCTTCTTTGGCGTCGCCGGTAGAGCTATTGACGGCATCGGTTGCGCCGAGAGAGCGCGCGACTTCGAGACGGTTGTCATCGAGATCGACCATGATGATCTTGGCTGGCGCGTAGAACTGCGCGGTCAGCAGCGCGGCGAGCCCGATGGGACCCGCACCGACGATGGCGATCGTGCTGCCAGGAGCCACCTTGCCGTTCAATACGCCACACTCGAGTCCTGTTGGCAGGATGTCGCTCAGCATCACAGCGTCCTCATCGTCGATGCCGTCCGGCAGCGCATACAGGCTGGTGTCTGCGTGCGGCACGCGAACGAACTCGGCCTGGGTACCATCGATGGTGTTGCCAAGTATCCAGCCGCCAGTCGCGCAGTGCGAATACATCGCGCTGCGACACGCCTCGCAGCGACCGCAAGAAGTGATGCACGAAATCAGCACCCGTTCGCCAGGCGCGAAGGCGGTGACTCCGGAGCCGACGGCATCGACGATGCCAACACCTTCGTGTCCTAGGATGCGGCCGCTCGTGCAGGTCGCAACGTCGCCCTTGAGGATGTGTAGGTCGGTCCCGCAAATGGTCGTCTTGGTGATCTTGACGATGGCGTCCGTGGCCTTGTCGATGGTCGGCTTCGCGTGCTCTACGAAGTTCTTCTTGCCCGGCCCCTGATACACGAGTGCTTGCATCAGTTGGTCTCCTTCGAGCTACCGGATGTCACCAAGGTGCTCGGGGCCGGCTCATCAACGAGCTCGTGCATGGCATGGGGCTCGACCTGCGTCGCCGCGAGGATCGCCTTGGCGTTTGCCACCTCGGCGGCGGTACCATGCGCCACGACCACGAATTTGTCCGCCTTGATGGCGGTCTCGTATTGCACGATGCTGTCCTTGGGGATGCCTACTCCATAGAGCGCGGCGCCGAGGGCACTCAGCCCACCGACCACCACAGCACCCTCCAAGGCACCGACGACCCAACCGACAACTGGGCCGAGCACCACCAGGGGGCCGACGCCGGGAATCACGAACATCGCCGAGCCGAACAGCAGACCCCAGAAGCCGCCCCAGAAGGCGCCGAACCGGCCCCACACCTTCACGCGGTCGCCGACGTTGTAGAAGCCGACGACATGCTCCTCGGTGTGGTATTCCCTGCCGATGATCGACAACTTCTTCATGTCGAAGCCGCGGCTCTGGAGTTCCTTGATGCTGACTTCGGCTTCGGTGTGCGAGTCGAAGACCCAGACAATGGCGTTGTTGGTAGGCATGATGGATGTTCGGACTGGTCTTGTTGGAAGGCGGCGCGCGGAACTCGCGAGCCAAGCGACTCGATGACGTTCCCTTGTAGTGGCGGGCATTGAGAGCCTGATGAAGTCGGTGTGAGCAGGTTCTCATGCGAGTTGGCGATGCGATCTTTCAGCGCCGAACCAGCGGTGCCCGGGCCACATGGTGATGCGCCCGCTATCCCGATTCCGTGCGTGCCGAATACCTACACGCGTGCACTCGACAGGTTGGCAATCACACTCCGGCACACGCAACGGAATGCCGTGTTGACTTGACGGCTTACCCGGGGAGGCAGCGACTCACTTTAAGAATCCTGACCAACCCGGATCGCGAGCTTGCCAAAATTCTTGCCTTCGAGAAGACCGATGAATGCACTCGGCGCGTTGTCGAGTCCGTCGACCACGTCTTCGATGTATTTCACCTTGCCTTCAGCGATCCATGGCTTCATCGCGGCGAGGAACTCGGCATAGCGTGACCCGTAGTCGTCGAAAATGATGAAACCCTGTGCCTTGATACGTCGAACCAGGAACGTCTTCATTAACAGTGACAAACGGTCTGGCCCCGATGGCAGCTCAGTATCGTTGTAGTGTGAGATCAATCCGCATATGGGAATGCGAGCCTTGGCATTCAGCAACGGAAGCACTGCGTCAAAGACCTTCCCACCCACACTCTCAAAGTAGACGTCGATGCCTTTCGGGCACGCGGCAGCAAGTTGATCAGCGAAGTCAGCAACATAGTGATCGAGGCACGCATCAAATCCGAACGTCGAGACACCGGCGTCGCATTTCTTCGGCCCACCGGCAACCCCGACAACACGACAGCCCTTTAGTTTTGCAATTTGCCCAACGACGGAACCGACAGCGCCCGTTGCCGCGGCCACCACGACAGTCTCCCCGGCTATTGGTTGGCCGATATCAAGCAGCCCCATATATGCAGTGAATCCAGGCATACCCAAGACGCCAAGTGCCAGCGATGGATGATCGAGGCCCTTCCCCAACGGCATCAATCCAACACCATCTGAGATGGCGTAGTCCTGCCAGCCGCTATTGGCCAGAACCCAATCGCCCACGGCGAACTCGGGATGCCGAGTTTGTTCCACCCGGCACACAGCGCCGCCAACCATGACATCGCCGAGTGCAATCTCCGGCGCGTAGGACGGGGCGTCGCTCATGCGCCCTCGCATGTACGGATCGAGTGAGAGGTACACCGTCCGCAGTAGCACCTGCCCTTCGATCGCTTCCGGAATGCCGGAACTCTCCAGCCGAAAGTCATTCGGCGACGGGGCACCATGCGGGCGTGAATTCAGGACGATGCGGCGGTTGCTGTCGTGGGTTTGAGTCATAGGTTTCGACGCAGTTCGGGCTGGTCTTGATGGCAGGCGTCGCGCGGATGTCAAGAGAGTCCAGGCGACTGGATGACGGTCCCTTGTAGTGGCTGGTATTGAGAGCCTGATGAAGTCGGTGTGAGCAGGTTCTCATGCGAGGTGGCCGTGTAGTCTGCCCGTTGAGCCAGCGGTGCCCGGGCACCATGGTGATGCGCCCGCCATCACCTTTGCGTGCGCGTGCCCCGCAGTCGTTGGTTGCCTGGACGGTCTCGGTGCTATCCGCTCGAACTCAGCTTCGTCCGAATGCCGTCCCCAAAACTCGATAATCGCCGGTCGGCAATTCATGCAAACGAGGCATGTCGGGAGCACTCATGCGTCACCTGCCTGATCCGATGGTTTGACCCAAGGAGCTCGCGAACGCGCTTCAAGCCTCTTCGCGCGTGGCTCTTGACCGTGCCCAAAGCCATCCCTGTTGTGTCCGAGATCTGCTGATGAGATCGTCCGTGCACCAAAGCAAGATGCAGCACTGCGCGCTGGTTCGGCCGCAATTCCTGCATGGCACCAGAAACCCGGCTGACCTCGTCATTGAGCTCAAGCGTGTCGGGTTGACGGTCTTGAGCGACTTCCTCAGCCTCCGCAAGTGAATGGAACGTTGGCGCGCGACCACGCTTGCGGCTGCGATCGATCAAGCGACGCCGCGCAAGCGTCATGACGAACGTCATTGCCGACCCTAGCTCCCCGTCGAAACGATGTGCGCTCTTCCACAGGTCGACGAAGATGTCCTGAGTCGCGTCTTCCGCGTCACTGTAATTGCCGAGATAGCGCCGAGCGAGACTCCATACCGGGCTGGTGAAATGGTGCAAGCAAGCCTCAACCGCCGCGGGCTTGCCCGCCGCTACGTCAATCAGGATTTGGTTGGTTGCGTTCGTCATCGGCCGTTTTTGCGAGGCCGCGTCGATTGCTCGTCGAGGCCCGCACGGATATCGCTTGGCCCCAACTATGGCATAGGCACTCATCGGTAAGCGACTGACCGCGAGCTTGCCAAAATTCTTGCCTTCGAGAAGACCAATGAATGCACTCGGCGCGTTGTCGAGTCCGTCGACGACGTCTTCGATGTATTTCACCTTGCCTTCAGCAATCCATGGCTTCATCGCGGCGAGAAACTCGGCATATCGTGACCCGTAGTCGTCGAACATAATTCCCTGTACCTTGATACGTCGAATCAGGAACGTCTTCATTAACAGTGACAAACGGTCTGGCCCTGATGGCAGCTCAGTGTCGTTGTAGTGTGCGATCAATCCGCATATGGGAATGCGAGCCTTGGCGTTCAGTAATGGAAGCACTGCGTCAAAGACTCTCTCCCCCACGCTCTCGAAGTAGACGTCGATGCCTTTCGGGCACGCGGCAGCAAGTTGATCAGCGAAGTCGGCAACATAGTGATCGAGGCACGCATCGAATCCGAACGTCGAGACACCGGCGTCGCATTTCTTCGGCCCGCCGGCGACACCGACAACACGACAGCCCATCAGTTTTGCAATTTGCCCAACGACGGAGCCGACCGCGCCCGTTGCCGCGGTCACCACGACAGTCTCCCCGGGCTTTGGCTGGCCGATATCAAGCAGCCCCATATATGCCGTGAATCCCGGCATGCCCAAGACGCCAAGGGCCAGCGATGGATGTTCGAAGTCCTTTCCCAACGGTATCAGTCCAACACCATCTGAGATGGCGTAGTCCTGCCCGCCGCTATTGGCCAGAACCCAATCGCCCACGGCGAACTCGGGATGTCGAGTTTGTTCCACCCGGCACACAGCGCCGCCAACCATGACCTCGCCGAGTGCAATCTCCGGCGCGTAGGACGGGGCTTCGCTCATGCGCCCTCGCACGTACGGATCGAGTGAGAGATACACCGTCCGCAGTAGCACCTGCGCTTCCGGAATGTCGGAACTCTCCAGCCGAAAGTCATTCGGCGACGGGGCGCCACGCGGTCGTGAATTCAGGACGATGCGGCGGTTGTTGTCGTAGGTGTAAATCATACGTTTCGACGCTGTTCGGGCTGGTCTTGACGGCAGGCGCCGCACGGATCTCAAGAGAGTCAGGGCGACTCGATGACGCTCCCTATCTTCTTTCGCGGAGCCGTTGGACAGCGCGGTGTCACCCTGGAGTAAAAACAGATCGGCACTGCGGGTAATGGTCTTCGTGATCCTGACGAGAGCTTCCGTGGCCTTCTCGGCGCTCGACTCCGTATGCTCGACGAAGCGCTCCTTGCCCGCACCCTGATCGACGATCGCAAACATCAGTTGAGCCCCTTCGAGGTGCCGGGCATCACCAAGACGCTCGCGATCGGTAGTTCCGAAACTTCGCTCGGGGCATCGGGAGCAGCCCGCGGAGAGATGAGGATTCGCTTGACCTTGGCCACCTCGGCGGCGGAACCATTAACCACGAGCACGAACTTGGTGGCGTAGATCGCGGCCTCGTATTGCACAGCGCTGCCGAGCCCGTGGAGCGCGGCGCCGAGTGCGCACATCCCTCCGACCATAACGGCACCCGCCAAGGCCCCAACGATGCTGCCGACAATCGGGCCGAACACCGTCAAGTGGTCAACGCCTGGAATCACGAACATCGCGGCGCCAAGCAGCAGGCCCCAGAAGGCTCCGAATCGGCCCCACTCCCTCATGCGCTCGCCGACATTATAGAAACCCATGACGTGCTCTTGGTTGCACTTTCCCTTGCAGGCGATCGACAGCTTCATCGTGTCAACGTGGTGGCTATCTAGCTCCTTGATGCTGGCTTCGGCTTCCATGCGCGAGTCGAAGACCCAGAGGATGGCGCTGTTAGTTGTCATGACGGTTGCTCATGTTTGTCTTGATGGAAGGCGGCGCTCGTCGCCAATTCGGCAAAGCTGTCTGTATTTGATCTGGATGTAAGTCGCTGCGGTTCGGTGAGCCCGCTCTGTTCAGTACCGGTAGATCGCAGCCACCCCCGTTTGCGATGGCATCCGTTCGGCGGGAATCACCAGCACCGTGCCGCCCTTCTTCGCGACCAACTCGCCCAGATCGTCGAGCAGGTCATCGACGTGTGGATCGCCCAGGCTGTCGAAGTCGACCCGCCCTGTCGGGCCATCAATCCGACCGGCGATCTGGTGATCGGCGTCGATCAGCAGGGTCGCAACCTGGCCGCCGGTGGCGGCCTCGGCTACCTGCGTCACATCGTCACTTCCCAAACTCTTCGAACGGGCTTGCTCGAACTCGTCGACCAGGGACGCAAGCCGCGCGTGATATTGAGGCTCGACAACCTTCCAGGCGTGGGCACGTAGTTCGTCCGCCGGCAGGGCGTGGGGGCTCAAGGAAACCCCTTCGGCGGCGAGCTGCGGGTTCTGACTGACTTGATGGAAGAGGTGATGGTGTTCGGGCAACGCCGCCAGAATCAGTGGCAGGCCCGAGGGTTTGCTGTAGTGCTCCAGGATCGAGCGATCGACAGCGCGGAAGAACCGATCCGCGTCGCTGTCTGCCTCGTCCGCCTTCGCCCCGCTGCCGTGATGCATTGCAGTGCTGTTCCCGCCAACTCCTCCATAAGAAGCGACGGTTTGGTGCGCATCCGTCAATTCGCCGCCCAGCGCGTCCGCGATCGTGCGCGGCACTTCCGGAGCCAGATCGAGTTCTTCCAGTCCGTGACGGTTGCCCTCGAACAAACGAATCTTGTCGAGGCTCAGCCCAAGAACTTGGTAGCGATCGACCGACTGCAGGAAGCGCCGAAGCGGTTTCGTATGGAAGCTGTCTGCGGCCACGACCAACTCGGTAACCGGCTGCGGAATCCGCATCGTGCGAAAGAAGCCGGGCCCACCCAGTACGGCCAGGCCATCGAGGGTGTGCTTCCAAAACTCGGTATCGCGTGCAAGGGCTTCGAAGGGTTCCAGCAACAGCCGCGCATCCGCGTTCGAATACTCCTGGCGGAGCGATGCAGCAAGCTCCTTGACGAGGTTGCGGAATCGGATCGGGTCCTGCTGGTTCTCCGGATACCGCCGATTGGTCGGCTGGTAAAGCGAGAGACACGGTGGCTTGGGGTCAGACAAGACTCCGGCAAGCAGTTCATTCGTAAGTCGGGTCATCGTGGGGTTCTTGATCATGAGTATCTCCATCACACGCGTGCGCGCCGTCGGCGGCGCGCATTGCCGATCACCGACACGGAGCAGAAGCTCTCGTGGCGGCTGCGATCATCGGTCACAAAGCAACCCGAATGAGGGTCGAGCACGCCAGTGGGAACCGGCACTCCTGCGGCGCTATCGAAGCAGGCGAACTGAGGGCTCGCTTCTCGGTTCGCGCCGGTCGATCCTGCTTCATCGCATGGATCACAAGTTCGCCGGTTACTCGCTCGCCTCGCGCTCTTCGATCTCATCGCGCACCTCGCGCTCCTTGCACCACTTGGCCCAATCGCGCTTGGCCACGTCTTTGGCAATGCCGTAGCGCTCCTGGATGCGACCCGCCGCCTGCTCCGCGTCGCCTTCGATGCAACGCATGTCGTCGTCGTTGAGCTTGCCCCACCGCGTCTTGATCTTGCCCTTAAGCTGATGCCACTTGCCCTTGATGATCTCGTTGTTCATGGAATGCTCCGTCCTCTTGCCCCTTGGAATCGTGAGGTGCGGAACCGGGGAGTCCCGCGCCTTAGCTCGCCGGCGAGCAGCAACACACGGGGGTGTCTGCCGCGCCTGGCATCCAGTCTTGCTATGTCGCGACTAGGAGTTGCCCGGACTCGCGTCCGCGGCCCGCGCGACCGAGTCTTTGTTCGGAACCTGCCCACGCCACGCGCCGGTGGCCCCCCCCCGCTTCTCGACGAACTCGACGAAGCGCGCCAAGTCCTTCTCGATGTCCAACCCCGGCACGCCGACGAACGTGCCAACCTTCTCGATGAGGCCATCGGGCTCGAACTCCAGCTGCAGCATCACGCGGCACTTGTTGGCGGACAGGCGATGGAAGGTAACCACGCCGCTGTTGTGAGGGCCGTTTGTCGACTTCCACGCGATGCGCTGATCGGGGATCTGTTCGACGATCTCGGCGGTGAACTCGCGCACGCTGCCGCCGAGATTCACGCGCCACAGCAAGTGCGTCGCGTCGAGTTGGCGCACGCTCTCAACGTGCCGCATGAACCGTGGAAACTCTTCGAACTGCGTCCACTGGTTGTAAGCCGTCGCGACCGGAACATTGATGTCGACGCCGCTCTTAAGATTGTCTGTCATGGGATGCCTCTGGCTGATTGAGAGCAATCGCCGTGCCGCGCGTCTTCGCGCAGGCATGAACCGAAGAGCGAGATCGCCGCTCGCGACGGAGAGCACCGGGGCTGGGTCGAATCCGTAGCAGGGCCGCCGCGTCTCTGGACGCCGGCCAACCGTCGATGCATGTTCCTTTGTAGAAACTGCCAGCAACTCCGCTCGGCGCCCAGATCCTGCGTCAGGAACCCGTCGACTCAACGCCCGCGAGGATCTTCGCCAGACTTCCGAAAGAGGCGGGCTTGACCATGTGGTGATCGAACCCCGCCTTTAGCGCTTCCTGCCGATCTGCCTCTTGCCCATAGCCTGTCAACGCAACCAGCACGACATTCGCCAACGTCGGCTCCGCGCGCAGTCGCTTGGCGACCTCGAAGCCGTTGAGTCCGGGCAAACCAATGTCCAACAGGACCACTTCCGGCAGGAACTCGAGTGCCACCTTGATGGCGGCAAGCCCGTCGTACGCGATGCGAACCGAATGCCCCGATACCTTCAGCAACATCGACAAGCTCGTGACGGTATCGACATTGTCGTCCACGGCGAGTACTCGCAGGTGTCGCGGTATTGGCTGCTCGACCTCCGCAACCGGTGACGGCTGCGCTGTTCCTGGATCGAGCATCGATAGGCGGACGACGAACTCGGTGCCTTGCCCCAAGGTACTCTGCACCTCAATGGTTCCGCCGTGCAGTTCCGTGAGTTGCTTGACGAGCGCCAACCCGAGACCTAAGCCGCCCTGTGAGCGGTCCAACGATCGTTCGCCCTGCGTGAACAGGTCGAACACGCATGGCAAGAGTTCCGGTGCAATGCCAACTCCCGTGTCGCGCACGGACATGGAATACTGATCGCCATCGCGTTGCGCGGTCAGGCAAATCTGGCCGCCTTGGTCTGTGAACTTGGCGGCATTGCTGAGCAGGTTCACTAGCACCTGTTCCAAGCGCGCGAAGTCGGCCTGCAAATAGATCTGCCCCGGCGGCAACGACAGCACAACTTCATGACCGTGTTGCACCATTAACGGCCGAACAGTCTCCATCGCGGCAGCAACGACTTCGCTCACATCGACCCGTTCGAGGCGAAGCTGCATCCTGCCGGTCGTGATGCGCGACACTTCTAGCAGGTCATCGACGAGGTGCTGGAGCTGCGCCGTCTGGCGCTCGATGATGGCGCGGGACTGTCGCTGAATCCGGTTCTCGCCCTCTCGCTGCAGACCGAGCAGGTGCAGGGCGTTGGCGATCGGGGCGAGCGGGCTGCGCAATTCGTGACTCAGCATCGCCAGGAACTCGTCCTTGCGGCGATGCAGGTCCGACAACTCGACGGCCTGCCCGCGCAGCAACTCTTCCAATTGGTGGCGATCGGCGACGTCGCGAATCGTGCACTGGATCACCGCGTGCTCATCCTCGACATACCTGCTGGCGATCATCTCGACCGGATGCTTCGTGCCATCGCGTCCCTCCAACGGCAGGTTTTCGTAGCGGATCGAACCTTGATCGTGCAACTCCTGCATCACCGCAGAGCTGGCTTTGTGATCACTCAGAACACCGATTTCCCAGAGTTCCTTGCCGACAAAGTACTCGGCCGGATAGCCCAGCAGCTTGATCAAGAACGGGTTGACGTGGGTGATCTTGTGACTCACGGCGTCGACCAACAGCACGCCGTCCTTGGCCGCCTCGAAGAGCCGGCGAAAGCGGATCTCTGACAATTTCAAGTCCGACAGCACCCGCTTGCGGTCGGTGATGTCCTCGATGACGAGCAGGACGCTTGTGCCGTTCGCGTCGTCGTGCAACAGCCGCCTGGCGTTAAGTAGCAACGTGCGCCGGTCATCCGGCGCCCGAAGCTGTTCGACCTCGAAGTCGTTGAACGACGAATCCAGACGCTGGACCTCGTCGAGGAGCTGGCGAAGTTCGGGGATGTCCCACAGCCCGCTACCGAGTTCGAACAAACTCCTGCCGACAATGTCCTCGCATTGCGTGGGGAATCCCTCGGAGAACGCGCGGCTGGCCACCTCCACCCGGAGGTCTCCATCCAACACGAGCAACGGCCTGCGGACAGTATCGACGATGCTCTCGGTGAACGCATGAGAGCGCTTGACGATATCCACGTCGATGAGCAACAGGACCACACCGTCGACCTCTTTCTTGGAGTTCCGGTATGGGCGCACGCGCAGTGAGAACCACTTGCCACGCTTGTCCTGCGCGTTGTGTTCCTCCGCCACGCCGGTGTCGCGCACCCGCAGCAGGATCGGCTCCAGCTCTGGCAAGCCGACCAGGTTGATCTTGATGTCGACCAACGGTCGCCCCTCGTCGCCGGGCAGCAGGTTGAACAGCGCCTCGGCCAATGGTGTGAACCGGCGCACGCGCAAGTCCTGCCCGAGTATGACGACGACCGCCTGGAAACTGTCGAGCAGGTTCGAGAGGTCGTCGTTGGCACGGTGCAACTCCGTGTTGCGCACGTTCAACTCGCCGTTGACGGTGGCGAGTTCCTCGTTGCTCGACTGAATCTCCTCCTTCGAGGTCTCCAGTTCCTCATTCGTGCTCTGCAGTTCTTCGTTGGCCGACTGGACTTCCTCGTTCGCGGATTGCAGCTCCTCGTTGGCAACATCCTGCTGCTCGACCACCGACTGCAGGTAGTCGCGGGTGGCGGCCAGTTCCTGCTCGACGCTCATTTTGTCAGAGGCGGGCAGCCCGTGCTCAGGGGCAGCCTCGGCATCAGCCGTCGCCGATCCTGATTCCGCAAACAAGACCAGGAAACCGGTATTCTTCGGCCCGGGGTCATTGAGCCGGGTCACCTCGACGACCACAAACCGATCGCCGTCGGTCGACGGAACGCGAACCCCTGCCTCGCGCACAGGAGCGCTCTCCTTACTCGCGCGCAGGATGGCTGCCCGCACGGCGACCAGCAACCCGGGACGGAGCATCTTCAGCAGATTGAGACTCGCTTTGCCCGGGGTCGGGGTCAGGAACGGGCCGGTGTCACCTCGGTATTGCAGAATGTCCAGGTCGACTGACACGACCACACCCGGCGGCGCGAACCGCTGCAACAGCACCCGGTCCGCTTCTCTGGGTAGATCCGCGACGGCGTTCCGCCGCGCCCCGATGGGCACGAACGGGGTGCGCGCAATGCCGTCGTGCCGCAGCGGAAACTCGCCTCGCCCGGATTCGCCGCTATGCCAGAAGATCTTGTGCTTCTGGTCCTCGACTTCGAACAGGTTCGTGAAGGTGCCGACTGACTCCGAGCTGCCGAGCCAAAGACAGCCACCTGGCTGCAACGCGTAGTGCAACATCGGCAGGATGCGCTGCTGCAACACCGGCTCCATGTAGATGAGCATGTTGCGGCAGCTGATCAGGTCGATACGAGAGAAGGGTGCGTCCGCCAAGACGTTGTGCCGCGAGAAGACGCAGACATCGCGAATCGTCTTGCTGATCCGATAGCCGCCGTCAACTTCGACGAAGAACCGCTGCAGGCGTTCGGCCGAGATCTCTTCGGCGATCCCCTTGCCATAGCAGCCGGCGCGAGCCTTCTCGATGGCTGCGGCGTTAACGTCGGTGGCGAAGATCTGCACAACAGCAGGGCTGCCGACGGCCTCTGCGGCCTCCGTGAACGCGATCGCCAGCGAGTAAGCCTCCTGACCGCTCGAACAACCGAGCACCCAGAACCGCACCGGGTCGGCGCGCAAACGGTCCTTCAACAGCCCGGGGAACACCGTGCGCGCGAGACTTTCGAACGCCCCGGGATCGCGGAAGAAGCTCGTGACGCTGATCAGGATGTCCTGGTAGAGCGCCTCGACTTCCTCGGGCGACCGCTCAAGCAACTGGACATATTCGGCCAGACTGCTCGCCTTGCAAAAGACCATGCGGCGGGTGATGCGCCGGTACAGGGTGTTGAACTTATAGACCCCGAAGTCGACGCCAGTGACGCGGAGAATTACTTGCGTGACCTCATCGAGGTTCGGCTTGTCCTGGCCGGCCAAGGCCAGCGCTTCTGGCTCCACGTATGGATGCTGGCCGATGCGCACGATCTCGTGCGCAATCTCGGTCGGCGCCAACACAAAGTCCACGCAGCCCGCAGCAACCGCGCTGTTCGGCATGCTACCTTCCTGGGCTGACGCGTCCTGGGCGAAGGTGATGCCGCCCGCAGCCTTGATCGCCGCCAATCCGAGGGTGCCATCCGTAGCCGTCCCCGAGAGAACCACGCCAATGGCCTGATGCCCCCTGTCCTTCGCCAGCGCTTGCAAGAACTGGTCGGTCGCACGATGGATGCCATGGCCTTCACGCGGCAGGAGCTGCAGCGCGCCCTCGACGATGACCATGCTGCTCCCGGGCGGAATCACGTAGACGTGATTTGGCTCGACTACCGACTCGCCGAGCACCTCCTCGACCGACATCTTCGTTGCGCGCGACAGGATTTCCGCCAGCGCACTCGGGTGCGACGGTGCCAGATGCTGGATCAGGACGAACGCCATGCCCGTGTCTGGTGGTAGCGCCTTTAGGAGTTGCGTGAACGCTTCGAGGCCGCCGGCCGAAGCACCAACGCCGACGATCGGAAACGTTGGGCCGACTGCTTGCGCCTCTGAGGCCGACTCGGCACCTGCCGTGGAAAGCCGCGCCTCGGCGAACTGGTCGGGATCGACTTTGGTCATTAGGAGGGTACTCGGCGCACGCCACTGCGCGGCTCAGACGGTTGATCGACCGCTGCAATGGGGGGCTCCAGTTGCTCGGGCGGCTGGCATTCGGCGCCGCAGAGCGGCAGGGAAACTTCGAACTCGCAGCCGCCTTCGGGGTGATTCCGCAGCGAGATCGTGCCGCGGTGGTGCTCGATGATGCGTCTGGCGATGGCCAGACCGACGCCGGGACCGCGGGCCTGCCGCGCCTCGCCATCCGCCTGGTAGAACCAGTCGAACGCGCACGCAAGCTGGGCTGCTGCGATGCCTGCGCCGTGATCGCGCACCTGCACCACGATCGCAGCGCCTCGCACCGAGACGCGCAACTCCACTTGTGTTCCACGCCCTGCGGAACGCACGGCATTGCGCAAGAGGCTCTCGATCATGGCCTCGAGCAAAACGGGATCGCCCAGTACTTCTAGCGCAGCGTCATCGTCGCCAGACTCCGCCAGTGTCGTCACAACGCGCACGCCGTAGCTGTGAGCCGTGGACTGCGAGCGACGCACGGCGCCGAGCACCGTGTCATGGATGTCCACGGCAAGGTGGCGGCTCGTGTCACCCTGTACAAACGGACCTTCAAGCCGAAGGAAGCCGTCGCAGAGGGCCGCGAAGTGCAAGACGTAGTCCGCGATGCTTCTCGCGTTGTCCCTGACGACTGCAGGATCATCGCTATGGCCCAAAATCAGCTCAGCCTTGTTCATCACGATCGACAAGGGCGTCCTGATCTCGTGGGCGAGGTTGTTGACGAACCGCTCTTGCGTGATGGGGATCTCCTTCCACCTGGCCTCATGCTGCTCGATCAGACTGTGCTGGGCACGCACCGCCGCGGAATAGTGAGACACGACCCACCACGCGGTGGACGCCAAAGCCAGGAAGGCACCTGCCAGCGCCCATCCGGTAGCGGGGCCACGGGCATCCCAGGCAACGATCGTTGCCAGCAGCACAATCACGAACGAGCAAGCCAGGATCAGGCGAAGCGTTGGCAGTGAGGGCGACGCGATCACTCTTTGGCGGCTGCCCGGGCCGGGGCGTCACCATGCAAGTTGTTTTCCCGTTCGCCTACCTCTGGACCGGCGACCTCGACGAATCGATAGCCACTACCGACGACCGTCTCGATCCGGCGCTTCGCCGGACT
>JBNMNW010000087.1:0-19338 GCA_051278165.1 Planctomycetota bacterium
CGAGTGCATGGTGTAGGCCAACTCATGATCGTCAACGGTAATGCCGCGATCGCTAGCCGCGCATGCATGACCCCATCGTCCCTGCACACTGTCAAATTCGAGCAGCAAGGCCATTGTAGCCGCATCAGCATGAGGCTCGTTGATCGCGACGAATTCCAGGTCGGGATGCGTAAACCCCGCGCGCATTGCTAAGCGACCGATGCGTCCGAAACCGTTGATGCCAATCCTGACTACCATTGGCCACACCCTACGACTGCCTGCACAAGATGCGATGATCGTTCGAACAAGGGCCTGGTCTCGCGGCAATCGCGACGGTTGAGCCATCGGCCCCGCACAGCCCATTCGAATCATCCACGCGACCGATCACCGCGAAGTTCGGCCGCTCGATCAGGTGCTGGAGGTTCCGCTGCGAGGACTCAGCCTTCTGCAACCGGGCATACTCAGACTGGATCGCTGCCAAGGCAGCGTTCAGCAAGACTTTGAGGTGGTGGGCGATGACGGGCTCGAACCGCCGACATCCTCCTTGTAAAGGAGGCGCTCTACCAACTGAGCTAATCGCCCTTCCGGGGGTCGAGAAGTCTAGCGATTGGATCCGCCGCGTCTAGCCATCCGTTTTTGGCGGGGCGAGCCTTGGCACTTCGTAGCCGTCGAGCGGCGTCAGGGTGAAGTCCGTGATTGGGTCGATGTTGTCGATCCAGGCGCGGCGGAAGGTCCAGTCTAACAGGTCGACTGGCAGGCCGAAGAGGGTGTGGCCGAAGGCCGCCATGCCGACGGCTGGGGCGAGGATCAACTCGTCAGCGGAGTGCTCGCCGAGGCCTTCGTCGGCCCAGAGGCTCAATGGGTAGGAGATCGGCAGGGTCGCGATCGACGCGACTCCGCCAATGATGCCACCGACCCAACCACCCACGCCGGCGACGGCTCGCACCCAACCGGGGCGGCCGAACTCAGGCGGAGGTGACCGGTCCCCGAGCATCTCGATCGTGTTAGGGATCGCGCACGAGGTAAACATCAGAACCGGCAACACGGACCAGCGGGACAGCCGTCGCATCATGTGCGCATGGTAGCAGTCGGCTGGCCCGCGTACGTCAGTTCTTGTTGCGGACTTGCCGGACTAGGCCGGCGAGATCCGGCAAGCCCGCGCGACAGCTACTTGCCTGCCTGGCTGCGCCGGTGCTCGTCTAGACGCACCGCATCCTTTGCCGCGCCATGCTTCTCATCGAGCGCCCGCTCCAGCGCCTTCTTGGCCCCCATGCGTTCGAACGCGCGACGCAGCCGTTCGGCAACGATCGGATCGCCATGCTTTTCGCCATGAACAACCTTCTCCGCGTGGTCAATGACGAAGCCGGCCGAGTCGAGGTCACCTTTGATGATCCATGCCTTAGCCAGATAGTCAGCAGCATCAATGGCCCGGCGGGGCGATGGCGCACTCTCGAGCGCCCCCTGAAATCGCTCGATGGCTAGATCGACCTTGCCGTCGGACAACAGCATGCGTGCCATCCACAGACGAGCAGTTTGCGCGTGACCCGTGCGTGCATCGACGACCTCAGCCTGCGCATATGTTGTCATCGCATCTTCGGTTCGCAACTGACGTCGCTGCATATCCGCAGCCGCAAGCAGTCCGCGTTGGCCATAACGAACGGCATGCTGCTTCGCGGCAAACAGGTAGTCCTTCTCAGCGAGTGGCGCACTGCCATGACGGCGCCACAGTTCCGCTGCATACCAAGCAGCCTGCGCCGCGACTTGCGGCTCCGCTTCGAACTTCGCGACCAGGCGGTCGTAAGCCGACGCCGCCAACTCTAACTTGCGACTGCGCGCCGGGCCCGACGCCTTGCGACTGTCCTTCTCGAGTTTGCGGGCATCTCGGAACGCGATCTTGGCCTCAGAACTCAGCTCGGGTGCCATCGATTTCGGAACAGCACTCTTCGCGACAGGCTTCTTCGCGACAGGCTTCTGCGCGACAGGCTTCTGCGCGACAGGCTTCTGCGCGTTGGGCTTCTGCGCGTTGGGCTTCGCGGGCGGCTCTGCCGCGCCACGAACAGGCCCCTGCGCCAACGCACCACTCAACAACAACGTCCCAAACAACAAGACTCGCAACATCATCAGTTCTCCTCCGACTCAGATTCTTCAAGGTTGCCCGACATCCGGACAAGGTCCTCGAACACAGTTCGCACGCGTCGCCGCGCACGGGAAATACGGGTCTTGATGCAGTCTTCGGAACGACCGAAACGACTAGCAAGCTCCGCACAACAAAAGCCTTCGTGGAAGCCCAGCAGCAGTTGCCGGTCGAGCGGGGGCAAGGCTTGCATCACGCGCTGCAAGCGCCCCTTGGCCCAACCCAGCGGCACTGGCTTGCCGGCAATCGACAGATTCGAATCGGGGGTTGCCGGGGCGGGTGGATGCATCGCAGCCGGCTCGCCGAAGTCGACGAGCTTGATGCTTCGCCGCTTCTTAGAGGCGCGCACCGATCGTGAACGCTGTCGTTTGACGATCGTGTGAACAGCCGATCCCAAGCGCTCTATGTCGCTGAGGTTGTCGGCCCACTCCCAAACGAGAACACACGCGTCCTGCACGATGTCGTCGCGCTCTTCGTTTGTTTCGCGGTCGCTATAACAGCGCAGTGTCCGCCGTGCCTGACGGATCACCCACTCCCAAGTCTCTCTGCCTTCCATGCATTGGATGTGGAAGTCCAACCGCGTGAACGGGCCAGAAAACTCGGCGAGCCGCGAATTGCATCGCTTGATTGCGGCACTACCAAAGCGCCTACCTGAGCAGCTATCGCTCTACGCGTTCTGCGCTTGCTCTGCTTGGCGCGCGGCCTCAAGCACATCTTCGCGCGCGTCCTGCCCGACCAGATCGGCGATGCGCTGCATGATCAAGCGGGTCGCTTCGCGCAGTCGCGTCTTGCGATCGCTGCCGAGCGCCGCAATCTCTTCTGGCAGAATTGGCTTGCCGTAGCGAACGGTGATGCGCCGAAACCGAAAGCCGCCGGACACCGGCATTACTTCATCGGCGCCGATGATGCCGACCGGCACGATCGGCATGCCATCATTGAGCACCAGCGCAACCGCACCCGGACTGCCAAGCATCAACTTGCCGTCGCGACTGATGCCGCCCTCCGGGAAGATGCCGACAACTCGCTGTTGCTTGAGCACTTCGCGGGCCGCGCGCAGACCTTCGCGATTGCCGCCGCGGGCACTTAACGGGATCGAGCGGTTCCATCGATAGAACCAACCCGAAGATGCCGACCGCCAGACGGTCTCGGTCATCAGGAAGCTGATCCGACGGCGCACGGACGAACCGAGAATCACCGGGTCCAAGAACGAAGTGTGGTTCGCGGCCAACACGTAACCACCGGAAGCCGGCGGTGCTCCTTCCACTCGAAGGCGGCAGATCAACCCGAGCAGCATGCGCACCAGCATGTGGAACGGATAGAAGACGGCGTTGTCTAGCGCGCCGTGCGGCTTCGACAGGCGGCCATAATCAATGGCCGGCCCGGAGGTTCCTTGCGCAGATGCTGCGGGGACGCTTGCCGATTCGGGAACCGGCAATTGCTTAGCGCTTGAGCTGTTGGGCCCAATCCGAGTTCGGGAAGTCGGATAGCAGCACGCGACGGCAACGACCAATGATGTAGGCGTATTCCGGACCGCCCCACTTGCGTGCCGCGCCGATGCTCGAGTAGAGCGCTTCGGCGTGCAGGCTCGGCCATGCGTCGCGGGTCTCGAGGCGAACACGCAAGAACATCAGCAAACCTTGCTTGGCTTGCTCCTTGTCATCCGAAGCGGCCAGCAAGTAGCCAAGGCCCAAGTAGGCGCCGGCACGCGAGCTGTCGTCAACACCTTCCTTCTTGGCAATCGTGTCGTAGATGCGCTTGGCCTCATCGAGCTTCTTGTCACGGCGCAGGCTGTGGGCGAGTTCGACGTTCGCGCGGTTCGCCACGATGGCGTTGCTCGAACGAGCTTGGCTGACGATGCCGCGCAGCTTGGTTTGGTAGTCGGCCGGCGCAGCTTGCGACGCCAACACTTGGAAGAACGAAGCCTCAACCGAGAAACCGACCGGCCAGGCACCGCCGATCGCATCGGACTCGTACTTCTTCGCAACCGTGAGCGCGCTGCTCAAGCCCTTCGCGCCGGTGCCGAGGTAGTACTCAAACTTCAGGCGGTGGACATCCGGAACGGTGCCGCCTTCGGGGAACGCCTTCTGCAGTTCGTTAAGGGCGCTGACCGCGTTCGATGCCGAACCTTGATCGAAGAATCGTCGCGCGGCACCAACAAAGCCGAGCTGGGACATGACCATGTCCTTGGCGGCGAGTTGCTCGCGGGCCATGGTCAGCATCAGGCCAGGATCGTTCAGACCGCGCGCGTAGACCCGGTCGAACTTCGCGAGCTCAATCTTCGCAACCTGATCGCTGTCAACCGACTCCGTGCTGCCAGAGCGCTTGTAACGCAGGCTGCGAACCGTGAACTCGATGACCTTGGCATCCTTGATGACGGTGCCATCGAGGAGAGTGAGTTTGTCGGTCTGGGCAGTGGCCGAGGTGGCGGCCACGAGGGCAATCAAACTGGCAGCGAGGATCTTGAACGTCATGGGTTCGCGTTGGGGTGCGAGTCGGGAGGGGGTAAATCATTCTGCCGACGCAGGTCGACGGAGACAACGGCTCTCGGCACTCAGGGGTTCGATGGCAGAGAAAATACGGCCATCAGGCCAAGCAATGGTCCGATTTAGCCCGTGATCGACGGGCTTGCGGACGGGCGGCATAAGATTTCTGACACCGGGGCGGGGCGAAGATGTGGTTTTTTGTCCAGGCACCGTACCGACATTGTCAGTTGGTGGGGAGGTCGCGGACGCCTTCGTTGCGGGCTGGGTCTTGGTCTCGTTCTTGCCAGCTGGACTTGAGGTCGTGGCCTAGGCGGCGTACGGAGATTAGTTCGGCGACGACGCTGACGGCGATCTCTTCGTGGGTGCGGCCGCCTAGATAGATGCCCATCGGGGTGCGCACGGTGTCGAGGAAGTCATCACCGACACCGGCCTCACGCAGTTGCTTCCACAGCAAGGCTTGCTTGGTCTTGCTGCCGATCATGCCGAGGAACTTCAACTGCTCGCCGGCAGCGAAGCGCTTGGCGAATGCAGCGAGCACGATGCCGTCTTCTTTGTGGCCGCGAGTGACAGCGATCGCATAGCTGTTTTGCTGGATCGGCATCTGTGCGACCGCTTCGGGAAATGACGAAGTGATCGTGTTATGAGCCTCGGGGAAGCGCTCGTTGTTCGCGTAGGCCTCGCGGTCGTCGACAATCGTGACGCGGAATCCGGCGAGCGATGCGATCTGGCCAAGCGCCTTGCTGACGTGGCCGCCGCCGAACATCCACAGAACAGGTGTCGTTATTGGTTCCACAAAAATGGTCACCTCCCCGCCGCACATCAGACCTGAGTCCGGCGAGTCCTTCTCGGTAAGTCGAAACTTCAGCGATTGCGGCTTCTCATCCGCCAGCACTTGCAGCCCCACGTCGTAGACCTCGGCCTCGAGGCAACCACCTCCGACCGTTCCCAGGAACGTGCCGTCAGCTAGCACCAACAGACGCATCGTGGCACGACCAGGAGTCGAACCACGGGTGCCAACAATCGTCGCCAGCGCGGCGGGGATGCCGGCGGCACGCAGGCGCACGATCTCTTCGAAGATGTCGGGTTGGGCAGACACGGGGCGAAAGACAATAGGCCCAGCGAGGCCATTAGGCAAAGTGCGCACGCACGTCCGCGTCACTCATACGGAGCAGCGCGCGGCGGCCAGCGGCGGTGGCCTTGGTCTTGACGACCAAATAGCTGTCGCGATTCGAACAACCGGAACAGCGGCCATAGCGCACCTGCTCGAGCACGGAGCGCTCGCCGCACGCGCCGCACATGCGCAGGTAGATAAAGCGTGCCCGGCGAGTTCGACGCTTGCGCACATCGTCCACCGGCATCTTGTGGGTCACAGCCGGCTCTTGCCCCGCATTGCGCATCAGAGACCGCCAATGCCGTCCGTGAGCGGGGATGTTGGCGCCAAACAACCGAAACGCAGCGACGTGAGCCGCTTCGTGGGCCAGCACGACATCGACTTGGTCTAGGGATTTGGCCAGCAGCGACGGGTTAAGTTCGATGCGGCCGCTCTTCACGAACGCGCGGCCAGCCGTCGTCGACAGACGCCCGTTCCATGTCACGACGACCTCGGTGTCGAGTACGCGCCACTTCGTGAACAGCTCAGCAGCGCGCCGTTCGAGTTGCTCTGGAGTTGGTAAACCGACGTGATCCGTCACCCCGGCAGCGTAGCAGGCAATGCCTGCGCTCCGCTATCGAGCCTACTCGAGAGCCCTACTCGCTCGTGCGTTCGCGGCTCACACGCCGAACCTTGAGAGCTAACTCGCGCATGGCAATCGGCAGCGACATCACCGCCAACCCCATCAACGAATAGACCAGCGCCTCGTCTGCGATCCTCAGATACACGACGCCACTCCACGACAACAGGGCCATGCCGCCGCAAAACACGAACGCCAACCAACCACCGGCAAACACCAGGCGCTGCCAGAATGCCGTGTTCTTGAGGAAGTGCAGCCTGCTCGACTCATGCTCGTTGGCCAACACGGACAGGATTAGGTTCCGGGTTTGCGCATCGAGCTGCGGGTTCTCGAGCGACTTACCGAGCAGGTCGAGCCGCTGCTTTGCGCGCGCGTCCCGACGCCGAAGCCATGACACAAGAATGGCGATGGTGGTGCCCATCGCGGCGATCATGAGGCCGATCGCGGCAAGGTCCGCAATAGTAGCAATGCCACCAGGAGAATTGAGAGTGCTCGGCGCGTCTTGCAAGGAAAGCATGGCTTACGACTGGGAACGGCGGGCTTCGAGTTCGCGCAGCGCGAAGGGATAGGTCACCAACCCGAAGGAGGCGATCGTCGTGATGATGCCGCCAGCGAACGCTTCGTTGCAGTTCGTCATCTCGCCGTAGACCCAGATGCCGATACCGGTGAATAGGCCAACCCACCCGACGGCCAGTACAACGGCCATCAGTCGCTGCAAGCCAGCACCTTGGCGAGGCCTGCGGGCGCCGGTCAGCTGATAGGTCAGCGTCTCGATCATGGCGCGATCCACGGCTGGGTTCTTGAGGGCCTCTTCCAACAGCCGCACGCGTTGGTTGGAGGCTTCGACCCTCGCGTCCATCCAAGCCTTCACGATGGCGAAGATGAAGATCGTGATCAGGACTGGAACGACTAAGTAAGCGATCTCTAACATAGGGCCGGGGTGCGAACGGTTGGGCCGGGCTTACGGCATGGCTCCAGTCTATTCCTAATCGCCTACCCGATTCTTGATCGCCGGCAGTTTGATCCTAGTCGCCAGCAGTTTGGCCGGATCCATCCGCTGCGGTGGGCGCCATCGACTGCAGGCCCAGCGCCTCTAAGAACGCGTTGGCATCGCCGTCCCAGACCCAATCCGCAGTGTCGATCGAGCACCGATCATTGCGACGCCAGATGAAGGGAAAGCCGTGTGCGACAGCCGCTTCGTGGTCGGGTTCGCGGTCACCAACCATCACAACCTTCTTTGCTCCAGCGACTTCCTGCGCTCGAGCCAGCATGTCCGTCTTACTCTCAACGCCCTCGCTATCCAGGCAGAACTGCCAGTCAGACAATTCGCGTAGGCCCTGGCCCTCCATCATCGCGCCCATGTATTCGCTGCGGCAGTTGCTCGCGAGCGCCACCTTCACGCCGATCGAACTCAGGTGCGGCAACATCTGGCGGATGCCGGCAAACAAGTAGTCGACGCCGCGGCTGACCTCTTCGATCTCCATCGGCAGCACAACCGAACGCAGATCGTTCCACTTGTCCTTGTGGCCATCTGGCAAGAACGGCGACCAGACACCGGCGTCCTTCATGCCAACAACGGCCTCGGCTTCGCGCACACTAGGCATCTCGATCTCAAGTCCTTGCTGCTCGGCGTAGCGAGCAACACCGGCGCGGATGATCGGCGCCCACCACGCGAACGTGTCGTGCAGCGTGCCATCGACGTCAAAGATTACGAGGTCGGGCGGACAGTGATTGGCGAGCAAACTCATGAATGTCTTGGCGGCGGACTGGCGTAACTGCGGACTGGCTTGGCGGCGTGCCTCGAACACTACGTGCGCGCTTGGCGAACACCCATGATCTCCAACTGCCGCAGCAGATACTCACGGCCATCACTGATGTTCTTGGCGGCGATGCCTGCTTCAACATTGGGGTTGAAGCCGATCGCCACGACGTAGCGGCTCAGCTCGTCGCTCGTCATCGCGCGCGTCGCCTGGCGCAGTTCGAGCACGAATGCTTCGAGTGGAATGCGACGGCCGCCGGTCAGCACAAAGCCATCGCCGAGGATTTCGCACGATGCGAGGCCCGCGCTGCTATCGAACGATGTAGTGATCGGCATGTCCGTCGCACAACTCGATAACGCGAAGCATGTGAGCGTCATCGCGAGGGACATCGCGAGGGACATCGCCGTGAAGGATCTCGTCATGAACGTGCTCATCGCGCCGCAGTGCCCTGCACTTCGATCAATGCATCGGGATCAAACAGCGACACGACCTGGAACATCGCCATGGCGGGATAGTGCTTGCCGCAGTGCTTGCGCCAAATCGCGCCGAACTGCTTGCGGGCTTGCGAGTAGTCATCGCGACTGGTGACGTAGAAGTTCAGCTGCACGACATCCGCAAACTCCATCTCTGCTGCGCGCAAGATGCTCGAGATGTTCGCCATCGCTTGATTGAGCTGACCGGCGAGGTCGCCCTTGTGCATCACCTGGCCCGCCTTGTCGTAGCCGCATTGGCCAGCGAGGTAGAGCGTGCGCTGCGGCTCGTTTTCCACGAGCCAGGCATGCGCGAAGCCAACGGGGGCGGACAGGTCGTCGGGATTGATCGCGCGTTTGGTCATGATGCTTGAAGCGACGACGCTAGGGCAGTTCGCGCAGGATCGCACGCACCGGACTCGAATCACACCCAACGATTCGCAGCGGCAGCGCGATCAGTTCGTAATCACCCGCCGGAACGCCCGTCAGGTCGAGGTTCTCAAGGATGGCGATGCCGCCCGCATAAAGCGCTTGATGGCCGTCGAGTTCCTGGTTGGCCGAGTGGTCCATGCTCGGCGTGTCGATGCCGACCAGCTGAATGCCAGCGGCCGCCAGCACCTTGGCGGCGGCCCCACCCAGCGACGTGAAGTTGGGATTGAAGGTGCGATGGTCGTGTTTCGCATTGGTGCGGAACAGCACTCGCTCGGCGCCTTCGAGGAATTCGGGCGTCAAGGCATCGGCTGGAATCAGCGGCGGCGAGCCGACGCCTACCACGTCAATCACCCGGCAGCGACCGAGGTATTGGCCGAGCTCGACCGACGCCATATCGCGGCCACCGGTGTCGTAGTGCAGCGGCGCGTCGGTATGCGTGCCGACATGCACCGACATGCGAATCGTGCTGACGTTGCACGACGCGCCGTTCTCCATGCGCATGACCCACTCTTGTGAGAACGCGTTGTCGCCGGGGAACGTCGCCGTCGCCGGCTCGATGCGTTCGGTAATATCCCAAACACGCAAACTCATCCGGGCTTGCGCTCCGCTTGCAGAAACCGCTTGTGGTCGCCGCTATCGAGGATGTCGCGCATGGCTTGCAATGCGGCTCGCACTTCGTCCTCGGTGTTGTAGAAGTGCGGCGCGACTCGCAGCCCGGCATCCGGACGGAAGTCGACGACGATCTCACGTTCCGACAGCGCCTGGCAAACCGCGTAGCCATCCGGAACATCTAGCGCGACGTGACCGCCGCGACGCTCGGCCGCGAGCGGCGACTTCAACGCGAACCCGTGACGCTGCGCTTCTTCGACCAAAATCGTCGTCAGCTTCTGGCTGCGCGCGCGAACGTTGGTCATGCCCGCTTCGGCAATCGTCGCGATGCCTTCCTTGCCCGCATACAGCGCCGGTACGTTCGGCGTGCCCGTCGCGAAACGGCCGCCGTCGTCGCGATAGTCCTGACCTTCCGGCGAGAACAAGAACGGCTGCTTGTGCGCTGCCCAACCGGTGAACGCCGGCGTCAGCTTCTTGGCTTCGTCGGGATCGACATACAGGAAACAGTTGCCCGGACCACCGCACAGCCACTTCAGCGCGCCGCCGACAACCGCGTGCACGCCCCACTTCGCCGCTTCGATCGGCAAGGTGCCAACCGAGTGGAACGTATCCAAGACAACGAACGCACCGACCTGCCGCGCCTTCTTGATGATCGGCTCGATGTCGACGACCGCCGAACTGCGGAACATCACATGGTCGATCGCGACGATCAACGTGGTGTCGTCAATGTGCGAAGCAAACTCTTCGCCATCCGTCGAGAAGCCATCGGCAGCAGCCGGCACCCGCGTCAGCTTGGCGCCGTGTGCCGCGCGCGCTTCGTAGATGTACTGGTCGCTCGGAAAGTTGCGATCCGCGTAGACGATGCCGTTGCGCTTGCCATCAAAACGGAAGCACGACAGGATCATTTCGAGCGCGACCGCGATGTTCTGATGCATCGACACGGTGCTGTTCGCGACGCCCAAGATGCCGGCGATCTGGTCGCCCACCTGATCCTGCAGCACCCACCAGCCGTCACCCCAAGATCGCACGCCGCGCGTATCCCATTCGTCGAGATACTGCTGCACGCTATCGCGAGTTGCTGCCGGCATTGCGCCGAGCGAGTTGTTGATCAGGTAGTTGCTGCGCTTCAGGATCGGAAAACGATCGCGGAACGAAAGCAGGGAATCGGAGTCAATCAGGTCTGCCACGGGGCAGCAGTTCTAGCTGGCCGCGGGGGTCGGTGCACGCTCAGTTGCAGCAAGAGCCCTACCGACGGCATGGAGGAATGGGATCTTGCGGCACAGAAACCGCGCCTTTCGAACCCGAAGGCGGGCAGAACTACGGGCAGAACGCCCATGGCCAGATCGCTGGCAGGCGCGAGACAGAAGACCCACGGTCACCGCTCGCAAGCAATAGGGGCCTTCCCAATCGACAGCCGCCCTGAGTGATCGTTTGGCGACCCGCCGGAGCCGCTCGACTACCCGTGCTTACGGCGCAATTGCCAGGGCACGAGCGGCACCTAGGCAGCGCCAATTTCACGGCGCACGGCCTGAACCAACTGCGGATCCGCACCGAGCTTCTCAGCTTCAGCGATGTGCTTTTCGGCGACGTCGGGACAACCATCGAGAGCCGTCGCTTGCGCGAGGTGAAGCAACGTCGACGTGTCCTTCGGCGACAATTCATGCGCCTTCTTCAAGTGCACACTGCCGTCCTGAACACGACCGCGCTGCAGCAACACGATGCCGAGGCGGTTGTGGGCTTCGGCACAATCGTCGTGGTAACGAACGGCACGCCGCAGCAGACGTTCTGCGCGATTCATCTTGCCGAGCTTGTGCTGCACGATGCCGAACATCAGCCATGCTTCCGCAACCGGACCAACGCGGCGAACGAGCGCCCGAACGGCACCGAGCGCGGCACCGAGGTCACCGGCAGAGATCGCCTTCTCAACCAGGAGCGTGCCGTTCCAGAGACCGGGAACGAGCGACAGTCGCAACAGTCGATTAGCTTGACCGTGCAGGTGTTCTGACAAGCCGAGATCGAGCGAGTGACGCAGAGCAACGCCAGCGCGGGCCGTATCGTCGAGCAACAAGCAGGCGCGGCCGAGCTCGTAGTGGAGCATCGATTGGTCCGGCGACTTCTTGAGCGCGGCTTCGACCACCGTGCGCGCGATTGCCGGCTGATCTTCTTCAAGCAAGAACGACACGACTAGGCGCGCCACCGGCACTGCCAAATCGTCGTGCCCAAGCAGCTCTTCGACGAGCTCGTGGCGGCGGTTGAGATCGCCCATACGGTCATAGCTCGCAGCGAGCTGCGCGATCATGTTGGGCGTCACGTTGTCGGCCGCACGGGCCGCAGTGACGACCGCAGCAACCCCTTCATCGTCACCAACTTTGAACGCCATCGACGCCGCACGTTCGACCAGATCGGTATTCGAGCCCGCTCGCAACGCCGCTCTCACGACCAAATTGGCCGCGGCACGTTCTTCACCAGCGGCATACATCAAACCGCCCAAGCGATCGATCTTGGCCGAGTCGCACAGCAGCGGCGCGAGTTGCTGGGCAACTTCGGCAATGCCTTCACGGAACTGACCGCGACGCAACAGCAGCGCCAGGAAGTCGAGCACCAGCTGCTGCGAGTCCGCGTCCGTGCCGCCGTGCTGCACGCACTGACGCGCCGCCCGCAGGGGGTCATCGGTTGTCTCAGGCAGACTCGCCTCACGCCGCAGCAACTCATCTTTCAGGACCAGATACCAGCCGAGCGAAGCGCCTTCGAGCTGCAGTTCGCTGGTGGCTTGACCGGTCCAACCAAGCAAGCCGCTCAGTTCAAACGTCAGCCGTGGCAGAACCGCGAACGGGTCCAAGGGATCGAACGGCACCTCAAGCGACAACCGCAACTCACTGGTATTGCCGTCGACGACGCGCCAGACCAAACGGTCTTGGTGAAGTAGACCATCAACCAAGAAGTCGACGTCACCTTGCTTATGCAGGGCGACCAGCGACTTCGGTTCGAGCAGTTCGCGCAGGCGCAAAAAGCCGCGCTTGCCGTCAACAGGTCCAAGGAACGGGAAGAACCGCAAGCCGCGGTCCTCTTCGCCGTTCAGGTTGGCGACCAGCGCTCTTGGGATTTGCCGTGACAGCACGTCAAACGGCGCAGCTCCGACGACAGGCGTCAGGCCATCAGCAATGGCGAAAGCAAACACGACAGCGTTAGACATTCACCGTCGTTATCGAGCGATCGACGGCACCAGCTTGTCTGCGGCGGGCGATGGCCATGCCACGGCGAGTTACCGGGCGGGTCAGTGGCTCTTCTTAGTAGAAGCGCCGCTGACCGCGGGGCCCTTACCGGGCGGTGCCACGCTCTTACTCGGCGCGGGATTCTTCTTGATGGGCGCTTTTTTCGACGGCCCTGTCGTCGGCGAAGGGATCGCAAAGGTCTCGGCCTCCCCGCCATCGTCGTCGTCGAGCACAACAGATACGGCATCGACCCTGGCGCCACCGCGCAAGGCACCGAGCCAAACCTCCAGACCCGCCGAATCCGCGAGCCGCTTCTTATCCAATCCCGCCAGCACGCGGGCGCGAACCGTCAGGTGAACCCTCTCTCCGTCGTGCTCTTCGACGATTACCACCGGTCCGAGGCGCTTGGCGCCAAGCCTGGACTCGACGGTCGCGCAGTAGGGAGATCTGCTGCGGTCGGTTTTCACCTCGGCGAGATGCTTCATCCCAAGACTCATCAGAATCGCTCCAATGAAGCCGATGATGAGGATCGTTAGACCGGACTTTGACACGGTCTAGCTCTCATCGGCAATCCGCCAGAGCCACCTGAGTAGCACGCGACCTGCAAGAATCCGGAGCGAGGGCTTTGCCTTGCGGAACTGACAGGGTAAGCATCGCTCGTCCCCCCGGGCTACATGCCCTTCATCATCAAGAACTGACAGCCATGGGCAAGATCGTTAAGTGCCGCGAGTGCGGCAAGTCCTACCGCGACCTCGAAGAGTTGGAGGACCTGCGCGACAACGACAGCACCTGCCTCGTGTGCAATGGCACAATCGAGGTCGCTGACTGGGATCGCGTGCTCGCTTCCTACGAGGACGATGACGAAGACGGCGATGTCGACGACGACGATTGGGACGACAACGACGACGTTGATGACACGGGCGACGATGACGACGACGACATCAGCGACGACGACTTCGAGGATGTCGATGACGACAACGACGATGATGACGACGACGACGACACCGACACCGACACCGACGAAGACTAGGGCCCAGACTGGGCCTAGACCGCGATAGGGAGCGAGGTGATCGGGAGTTAGGTGATCAAAAGCTAGATCCCTGAGACGACGGCACTTCTGGATGCCGGGCTCACCTAACTGCTGCTCTCTGAGGCGCTGACCGGCCCTTCGGCTGGACCGCGCCGCCGACAAGCTGATTGGCCCCCCCTCCACGGGAATCTCGGCCGCCAAGAACCTGCCGGAGCCCACGCGCCGCCAACTTGGCAGGCCCGCTGCCCGCGAAGACCGCCATTTTGACACGATCGCGACGACTCTGGGAACCAGCTATCGGATATAAACACCTGCTGTAAAGGTGACTACGCTATCCGCCATAGTTCGGCACATCGCTTGCTTTCAGCAGGCGGCGCATTCTGTCAGACGCCTGATTTCCTATGGCTCAGAGCTTCCGCATCCTACTGGTTGAAGACGACGACTCCCTGCGAGCCTGTCTGGGCGATTTCCTCGCCAGCCAAGGGTGGGGTGTGGCCTCAACGGCCTTCGCGAATGAAGCGCTGACCCTGATGAGCCGGCACCGCTTTGACTTCGGGCTGCTCGACTTCCACCTGCCCGAGACGACGGGCCCCGAACTGCTGCTGCGACTCGGCGCCGTTCGCCCGCTGCCGTCGATTCTGATGTCGGGCCTGGCCAACCCCGCCGAAGTCGCCGCCGCCCAACAGGCCGGCTTCTTCACGTTCTTGCGCAAGCCGCTCGACCTCAACCGCCTGCGACAGTCGCTGGAGATGCTGATCCAACAGCACTTCGGTGGTCCGCTCGCGCCGCTCGATCATCCGAGCTGTCAGGATCCGAGGCGGCCGCGGCCTCGGCATCAGGCGCCACCACACAACCCAGCACACAACCCAAAGGCGCCACCCGAGCAGTAGGTCAGAACCTGCTGCCCCCGGCGCCTATACCGTCCTCCCTAATTTCCGACTGAACCCCCAAGAACTGAAATGGCCAAGACCAAGACTTCGAAGTCGACTGTGACCCCCCTCGGCGACCGCGTGCTCGTGAAGCGCACAGTTGCAGACGACAAGACTGCCGGCGGCATCATCATCCCCGACGCCGCCAAGGAAAAGCCCAAGGAAGGCATCGTCGTTTCGGTCGGCCTCGGCAAGATCGGCGACAACGGTGAGCGCATGGCAATGACGGTCAAGAAGAAGGACCGCGTCCTGTTCTCGTCCTACGCCGGCTCGGAAATCAAGGTGGACGGCGAAGAGATGCTGATCCTCGCCGAAGACGAGATCCTCGCGATCATCGACTAAGCCGCGTTTCAGTTCTCACGCAACCCAACACACACAACTAGAGCAATTCTATGGCAGTCAAGAAGATCGCATACGACCAAGAAGCCCGCGAGCGCATGCGCGACGGCGTCAAGAAACTGGCCCGCGCAGTGAAGGTCACCCTCGGCCCGCGTGGCCGCAATGTCATCATCGAAAAGTCGTTCGGTAGCCCGACGGTCACCAAGGACGGCGTCACCGTCGCGAAGGAGATCGAACTCGAAGGCAAGTGGGAAAACCTCGGCGCGCAACTCGTCAAGGAAGTCGCATCGAAGACGTCCGACGTCGCCGGTGACGGCACCACGACCGCGACCGTTCTCGCCGAAGCCATCTTCGAAGAAGGCATCAAGAACGTCACCGCCGGCGCCAACCCGGTCGCGCTGAAGCGTGGCATCGAGCAGGCCGTCGCGAAGGTCGTTGCTCACATCCAGAAGACCAAGATCGACGTTAAGGGCAAGAAAGAGATCGCCCAGGTTGGTTGCATCGCTGCCAACAACGACGAAGAGATCGGCAACATCCTCGCGGACGCCATGGAGCGTGTTGGTAAGGACGGCGTGATCACGGTCGAAGAAGGCAAGAGCCTCTCAACGGAAGTGAACTGGGTCGAAGGCATGCAGTTCGACAAGGGCTACCTGTCGCCGCACTTCGTCACCAACCAAGACAAGATGGAAGCGGTTCTTGAGAACCCGTTCATCCTGATCCACGAGAAGAAGATCGGTTCGATCAAGGACATGTTGCCGCTGCTCGAGAAGATCGCGCAGAGCAACCGTCCGCTGCTGATCATCGCCGAAGACATCGACGGCGAAGCGCTGGCGACCCTGGTCGTCAACAAGCTGCGCGGCGTCTTCAAGTGCTGCGCCGTTAAGGCACCAGGCTTCGGCGACCGTCGCAAGGCCATGATGGAAGACATCGCAGTCGTCACCGGCGGCAGCGCGATCTTCGAAGACCTCGGCGTCAACCTCGAAACGGTCACGACCGCTGAGCTCGGTTCGGCCAAGAAGGTCGTCATCGGCAAGGACAACTGCACCATCATTGAAGGCGGCGGCAAGAACAAGGACAGCCAAGCCCGCATGGAGCAGATCCGCGCCGAGATGAGCCGCACGACGTCGGACTACGACATCGAAAAGCTCCAAGAGCGCCTCGCGAAGATCTCGGGTGGTGTTGCGCAGATCATGGTCGGCGCGGCTACCGAAGCTGAGATGAAGGAAAAGAAGGCTCGCGTCGAAGACGCCCTGCACGCCACGCGCGCAGCCGTCGAAGAAGGCATTGTCGCTGGTGGTGGCGTTGCGCTCGTTCGCGCAGCCAAGGTCCTCGCCAACATCAAGCTCGAAGGCGATGAGCGCATCGGTGCTGACATCGTGCGTCGCGCCCTCGAAGCCCCGATGCGTCAGATCGCGATCAACGCCGGCGTTGACGGCTCGATCGTGATCCAGACCGTGCGCGACAACAAGAGCGACACGTTCGGCTACAACGCTCGCACCGGAAAGTATGAGGACATGATCAAGGCTGGCGTCATTGACCCAGCCAAGGTCACCGCCGCCGCACTGCAAAACGCAGCCTCGGTCGCAACCCTCCTACTCACCACCGAAGCCCTGATCTCCTCCGTTCCGGAGAAGAAGTCAGCTGGCGGCGGTCACGACCACGGCCACGACGAGATGGGCGGCATGGGCGGAATGGGCGGCATGGGCGGCGGCATGGGCTTCTAAGCCCAGCTACCAACACCCAACCGGTCACCCGACCAAGTCGAGAAGGCCCGGCCATGCAAACGCATCGCCGGGCCTTCTCACGTACGGTGCCAGGACAAGAAACAACATCTTCGTCCACGCGCGGTGACACGGAAATGGTCACCGAAACCGTGGCTTCATTCCGCGCAAAATCCTGTCACCGCTAGAGCGCGCAGATGTTGTTTCTTGTCCTGGCACCGTACCTACCTGCTGAGGATGTTCATGCACATCGACTTTATGTCTGTCGCTGCTACGCGATCGCGGGCGACGGACTTGTCGCTGCAGATGAAGACTGGGCCGGCATCGTCTTCGGCGTAGATGCGGCCGTGGGAACCCATGACTTGGGATGGGTCGGTGCCGATGACATCCATTAGGTAGCGGAAGCCTAGGATCTTCTTGGCGAGGGTCTTGGCGACCTTCAGTTTGGGGAAGCGGATCTTGGGGTCGACGAATAGCTCGGTCGGGTCGTAGCCCGGCTTGCGATGGATGTCGACGCAGTTCGCGAAGTCTGGACGGCGCGATTCGTCCAGCCAGTAGTGGTAGGCAAACCAACAGCCAGGTTCCGCGATGCAGACGAGTTCGCCGCTGCGCTCGTGATCAATGTGCAGCTCTTTTTGCTGTTCGCGATCGAGGACGCGGGCGACACCCGGCGTCTTCTGGAGCAAGCCACGAACGTGCTCGAGGTCGCCCGCATCGCGAACGTAGACGTGCGCGCATTGGTGGTCGGCAACGATGAACGCGCGGCATGCACCGCAGTCCATCAATTGGCCATGGCTGGTCTCTTGCACTCGCAGCAGACCTTCTCGGTGCAGCATGCGGTTTAAGAACACCGGCGTGTTGGCCTTCTCGATGCCGTATTCCGACATCACGATGACGTGCGTGTCCCGCTCGCGCGCCGCCTCAATCAAGCGACCACACTGAACATCGAGATCGCGCACTGCTTGGATGCTGCGCTCGTCGTCAGGCCCCCAACGCTGATGGTCGTAGTCCAGGTGCGGCAGGTACACGAACTCGAGATCCGGATCGTGCTGCTTCATCACCGACAGCGACGACGACGTGATCCACTGCGTGCTCTTGATGCCAGCTCGCGGCCCCCAGAAGTCAAACAGCGGGAACGGGCCGAGCTCAGTCTGCAATTCGCGATGAAGATCCTGCGGCTCGCTGTAGAGGCCCGGCTTCTTCAAACCGTCGGCGTGATACTCGGGCCGCGGCGTGACACTCCAATCGACACTCGGCGCATACATGTTCCACCACCAGAACATCTTCGCCGTGCGCGTGCCGAACTTGGCCTTCGCGGCTTCGTACAGCTTCTCGCCGTGCACGAGTTGGTTGGACTGACGCCAAAACATGACCTGCGCGAGTTCGCGGAAGTACCAACCGTTGCCAACAGCACCGTGGCCCGATGGCTGCAAGCCCGTCAAGAACGATGCCTGCACCGTGCACGTGACGGCCGGGAAGACCGTGTCGAGCGGCGCCATGAAGCCGTGATTAGCGAGTCCACCCAAAACGGGCGCGTGGACGAGATCCTTAGGGCGCAAACCAACTGCGATGACGACAAGTAGCTTCACCTACGCAGCGTCACCGCACGGCGTGGCTTCGTCAATTCGCGAGTGGTTAAGCCACGGTCAGATCCGCCGCTTGAGTTCGTCTACGTCAGCACCGAGCAACACACGAACCCGAGCCACACAGCCATCAAACGGTGCAACCAAAACGGTAGGCTCCAACCGCAACCACCACTCGCCAGTTCCCACCCAGCGATCGCTACCGACGCAGGGTGATGCGACCGGACAACTTGGTCAGAACTTGCTCTGTTTGGCCGCCATCCGGCCAGTCCACGCGAAGGACTCCAGTCGCGGTCTCAGGGAACCACAACACCGGTGACGACTGCGTTAAATAACCATCTCCAGCAATCAGTTCACGAACAATCGGCGCCTCGCCATCGCGCCGCAAGGTCACCTTCGCGCCGATGCCGTTTGGGTTGCCAGCCGGGCCAGACAAGCGCACCACCAAGCGCGCCTTGGACTGCACTGGATAAGAAACCCCGACATGGCTGCAATCATTGCCAGCGAACAGGATGAACGCTCCCTCGGTGGCACTCGGCATGTCGAGCAACATCACCCCGCGCGAGTCGAAGGGATTCATAATGCCGCTGTCAGATGGCGACACTGGCTCGTAGTTCCAGCCATCCGTGCGGCGCAGCAGCACACCCAAGCCACCATCGATTCGGCCGGTCTCGGGTTCTGGTGACCAGAAGTTGTGCGACAAGACGAGCTCCGGCACGCCATCGCCATCGGTATCGCGCGCCAACACTCCGAAGCTCGCCGAGATCTGCGCAGCGCGTGGCAACGCATGCATGACAAAAGCGCCGCCGCGATTCTCAAAGATCACGTGCCGCAACTCGTGGCACGTCAAGGTCAGACACTCATCGAGTGCCGCGCCATAAATGTCGCCCAGACTGGCGCGAGCGAACGCGTCGTAGGTCGAAAACT
>JBNMNW010000088.1:0-19210 GCA_051278165.1 Planctomycetota bacterium
TCTCGCCAAACCAGATGCGGAACGCACCGTTCTCAATCAGCAGCTTGGTGCCCGCCTTGACGCGCAATGCTTCGCCTTCGATCGCGACTTGGCCAGCTTGGCCGCGCGTTGATTGACCGAACGTCAGTCTCATCTCGGTGCGCTTGCCCTTCGGCTTGTCGATCAACTGCAAGCGCTGCAGTCGCTTCAAACGCCCCTTCGCCTGGGCGGTCTTCTGGCCGGCCATGTTGCGCTTGATGAAGTCCATCTCCTTGTCGAGGAACTCGCGCTGGTTCTTGAACTGCCGCTGTTGTGCCAGCAACGCGAGGTCGCGCTGCTTGCTGTAGGCGCTGAAGTTGCCCTTGAAGCGGTTGGCGACGCCATCGCTGACTTCGACGATCGCATTGGCCGTGCCGTCGAGGAAGCGCCGGTCGTGGCTGACAACGAGCACCGCACCTGGATAGCGAACAATGAAGTCCTCGGTGAACTCGATGCCTTGCAGGTCAAGGTGGTTGGTTGGCTCATCCAGCAGTAGCAAGTCGGCCGGCGTGGTCATCAAGATCGCCAACTGCACGCGCGATTTCTCACCGCCACTGAGCACCGAAATGTCCTTCTGCCAATCGTCAATCGGGAAGCCGATGCCGGTCAGCACCTTCTCGACCTGGTGCTTGCGGTCGTAGCCTCCGCCCGCTTCGAACGACGCCTGCAGTTCGCCGTAGTTGCGCAGCGCGGCGTCGCTGCCGCCGGCCATCTCGGCTTCCAATTTGCGCATGCGCGCTTCGAGTTCGGCATGCTCGCCCGTGCCGTGCATGACGAATTGTTCAATCGTCGTGCCTTCCGGCATGCGTGGCATCTGGGCCCCGTAGGCAATGCGCAGGTTGCGCTTCGGGTTGCGTTGGCCGGTGTCCGGTGGATCGATGCCGGCAAGGATGCGCACCATGGTGGTCTTGCCGGCGCCGTTATCGCCGACGACGCCAATGCGATCACCTTCATCGACACGCAGCGACAACCCATCGAGGATGGGGAAGTCACCGAAGCGGCGCACGATTTTATCGAGAGTCACCAGAGTCATTGGGGCGAGCAGGGTAGCAACTGATTGTCCCAAGGACGAACCATACGCAGTTGTAGATTCGAACCGAGTTCGGTGGGCCGCTAGTGGGGTGTTGCCATCGCAGTCACTCACCATGCCTGCGCTAATCGCGCCATTCGGCATGCAACGGGTCCCGTCAACGCCACCAATTCGTCGGCGGTTCCGTTCACCGGTTTGCAGCGCGGATCACGATCCTGTTGAACCCAAGGCATCGGTAACTGGCTGCTCGGGAACGATCGCCACACTCATTCAGCTAGTTGTGGTTCGCGGCTTTCGATGCGACGATCCTGCTGTTGACAGAGTGCGTTGCATGATCCAGGTCATGCGGCAATCGCTCGCTACGTTTTGCCAACCAGCTGAATCACACGACTGCCTTTGTGGCTGCCTTCTCGCTTGCGTGCGCTGCCGGCGCGCAAAGCTTTGCGTTCCCGAACTTCGCGGACGTAAGTACCCTGACCCTCAACGGCGATGCGGCGCAACTGGGCACCGTTCTTCGGGTCACGAACAACGTCTCGCAGCAAACCGGGGCGGTTTGGTATTCGACGCCGGTGTCCGTCGCTGAAGGGTTCGATACCGAGTTCACCTTTAAGATGACGGCGTCACCCGAAGGCATGGCCTTCGTGATCCAGGGGTCGTCGTTCGGAGCTAATGCAATCGGCGGCAGCATGTGGGGGCTTGGCTATGGCTTCGGCAACTCCGGCGTAGGCATCTCCAATGGCATCGCGATCGAGGTCGACGCGACGCAGCAAGGGTTTCTCAGCGATAGCAGTGGCAATGAAGTGAGCATCCATACGCTCGGCACGCTCGGGAACAGTGAGAATGAAGGCGCATCGATTGCTCGCGCGACGGCACCTGGGGACCTCAGCAACAACAGCACGCACGTCATGCGCGTCGTCTACATTCCGGGCGTGCTCGAAGTGTTCCTGGACGGCAACCCGGTCGCATTGCTGTCCGTGCCCTACACGTTTGAGACTGGCGGCACGTTCCTTAGTGGTGGTTCGACGGGTGGCATTGGCCTGACCGGTTCGACTGCCTGGGTTGGCTTTACTGCCTCGACCGGTTCCGGTGGCAACCAGCACACCGAGATCCGCTCTTGGAACTGGGCTTCGCAGTTTTTGCCCGACCCGTGCTACGTCGGCAACGTGCTGCAGAACGCCGGTGGTCCGTTTGATGTGTTGACCGTCAACGCGTCCGAGGGTGGTTACTACCGCGTCTTGCGACCGCTTGTTGCCGATCCATTCACGGTCGAGATCGCGCCACCGCCCGGCGAAGTAGTCGCGCCGTTTGTCTTGTTGGGCACGCTTGGAATAGCGAATGCGGCGACGGTGACGTTGACTCCATACGGCCCCGCGTGCTTCCCGCCCAACGTTCTCAGTGTCGGCAACTTCTTGGCGCCCTACACGTTCTCGGTGCCGCCGGGAATCCTGCTCAACTTCGATCTGACGTTGCAGGCAGTGATGGCTACGAGTTCGGCGAACCCCGCCCAGCTTGAGTTGACCAACGCAGTCGGCCTCTCCTTTGTTTTAGGTCCGGCACCTACGATCACGTCGCTGAGCGTCAACTCCGCGGCTCCAGGCGTCGCGGTGAGCGTGACCGGAACGGGCTTCTCGCAGTTCGTTACCATGACGATTGCCGGGGCTTCGGTGCCGGTTACCAACTCGAACGAGACGTCCATTGGGTTCGTGATGCCAGCCGCTGTGTCCTGTGACTCCACGCTGCGGGTTACCAATCCAGATGGTTCGTTCGCCGAAATCGCGATCAATCCGACGCCGACGATCACTAGCGAAGCCAATACCGTAGGCCCAACTGCTGGAGGCACGGTCTACGTCGTCATTGGTCTGGGCTTTGCTTTGGGGACGACGATGACGATCGGTGGCAATCCGGCCCTCGTGCTTTCGTCGACCAGCACCTCGGTCGTGTCGCGAACCCCTGCCGGCGCCGTTGGGCCGGCGCAGGTTGTTATGACGACTCCTGGCGGCTGCCAGGTCACTAGCACTTTCACCTACAACTAAGGACCAACTGTGAACCGACCTACCAACCTAGTCCGTGTTGCAGCGATCACCGCGTTGTGCGCGTCTCCTGTGGCGCTTCGTGCGCAGTCCGTGCTCTCTCTCGATGGCCAAACCTCGACCGTTGCGGAAGTGGGGGCAAGCATTGATATCGCTGTCACCGCACCGAGCGGCTTGCTGACGGCGTTGATGATCGACACTGGCCCTGGCCCGACCAACTTGTTTGGCGTGACCATTCCGCTGAGTCTGTCGCCGGCCCTTGTCATCGACGTGCTCGGCGTGATTCCCGCTGGCGGCACGCTCAACATGGATCTGCAGATCCCGTTCGTCGAGGCGTTGCATGCGCAGCGTGCCTACTTCGCAGCGGTCTCCCTCGATGCAACGACGCCATCTGGTTTCCTGATCTCGAACGGCGCCGACGTGACGTTGGTGGTCCGGCCACAGCTCGCCGGTAACCCGCTGACGACGTTCCCGTTCTTCGAACACATCACGACGGTCAATCGACAGGAGTCCGTGCACCTCGCGATCGATCCGCGCTTCAGCTACATCGAAGGCAAGACGGCTGACGTCTATGTGGTTGCGTCGAAAACGGCAACCGAATGGGCAACCAATACGGCGCTGGTGGATGCGCGCGGTGCGCCACAGGCCGTCACGTTCCCGGTTGGCGCGACTTCGATCCAGCAGAACACGTTTCAGATTGATGCGGGATTGCTGCTGGGCCCTGACGAAGCGGCCGGCTCTAACGACACTCGCACGGCCATTGGCTACGACGTCGTCATCGACTTCGGTCAGGACGGCGTCTTCACCGAAGGCGTAGACCTGTTGGATGGTTACGACGAAGAGCAGGCTGGCTTCTACGTTGCCCGCAACATGACCCTTGGTGGTCGCAACACAGCCCCGACGGCGGGGCCGCATGCGGTGACGCAGGCGACCTACACCGGCGGCAGCTTCCTAGGTCAAAAGGTCTACTACCCGAGCAACGTCGCGTCGCTCGGTGACCTGCCGCTGGTTGTCGTCAGTCATGGCAATGGTCACAGTTACCTGTGGTACGACCACATTAGCTTCCACCTGGCATCGCACGGCTACATCGTGATGAGCCACCAGAACAACACCGTGCCTGGAAGTCACACTGCGGCGCTCACCACGCTGCAGAACACCGACTTCTTCCTTGGCAATCTGGCGACGATTAGCGGTGGCATACTGGCCAACCACGTCGACAGTCACAACATGACGTGGCTTGGACACAGTCGTGGTGCCGATGGCGTTGTGCGCGCTTACGACCAGTTGTTCAACAACACCTTCACGCCGGCCAACTACACGATCGACGACATCAAGCTTGTGTCGAGCATGGCGCCGGTCGACTTTGGTGGTTGGTCCGGCGGCTCGCCGATTCTCGGTGGCACTGGCAATGGCTCGCATCCGCACAACGCGAACTTCCATCTCTGGGTCGCGCAAGCGGACGATGACGTGCACGGCTGCGCCGACGCACCGCCGGTTTACTGGTACACGCTGCACGAACGCGCGACTGCCAAGCGGCAGTCGATCGCTCTCTACGGCGTCGGCCACGGCGACCTGCATGACGGCGGTGGTAGTTCGGTGGCGTCTGGCCCAAGTCTGATTGGCCGCGCGACCACGCACGAGATCATGCGCGGCTATGTGCTCGCGCTGGTCAACTACCACATCCGTGGTGACCAAGGGGCGCGCGACTTCTTGTGGCGACAATACGAGTCGTTCCGTCCGGCCGGGGCGCCAACCAGCAACGGTGTGTCGGTCAACTTGATGTTCCAAGACGACGCGGCTTCCGGCAAATACATCATCGATGATTTCCAAGACCAGTCGTTCGTCAGTCCGCAGCTCGCGACCTCGGGCGCAAGCGTCACGGTCAACGCTCTATCGTTCGTCGAAGGTCGCGCTGATGATGTCAACGACAGCTTCTCCAACCTGATCAGCGACCCGTTCAACGGATTCACGCACGATGAGTTTGATGGCGTTGGCCACGAGCGCAGTGACAGCTTTGCCTGTGTGCTGAGCTTCGACGGCAACGCCGACTACGACGTGACCTACGACCTGACGAACGCGAACGGTACTCCCAACTTCCGCGAGTTCGCCTACCTGTCGTTCCGCGCGGCGCAGGGTAGTCGTCACCCGCTGACGTCGGCAGTGCTCGAGGATCTGACGTTCTCGGTGGCCCTCGAAGACTCCGCTGGCAACCGCAGTTGGATCAACATCGGCGCCTACGGCGGTGGTATCGAAGAGCCCTACCAGCGCGGCAACAGCAGCCCGCCGTGCGGTGTCGGCAATGGTTGGAACAGCGAATACGAGACGATTCGTATCCGTCTGACAGACTTCCTCAACAACGGCAGCAGCCTCAACCTGTCTGCCGTGCGCAAAGTCATCTTTGGCTTTGGACCTTCTTATGGCTCGTCGCTTGGCCGCATCGGCCTCGACGAAATTGAACTGACCACCAAGTGACCGCTACTTACCTCATGCCAACCATGAACCATACTCACTTGCCCCGTGCCCTGGCGCTGCTTGCCGGCGTCGCTGTGGTCGTCCTCGTTGCCGTTCTCGCTACTGGCGAGAGTCCTACAAACCAGGCCACCGCTGCCGCGCCTTTGCCGCGAGCGCCGTTCAAGCTGTTGCACGCCGAGACGTTTCAAGTCAACAAGGCCTTCGTGCATCAGTGGCGCGCCGATCGACCACAGGTGACCAGCGGCTGGTTGCTGGTGATCGAGGGCGACGCCGATGAGCTCAAGCCGATTCAATACTTGGAGCCGGTTCTCTATGTCGGTGCGCAAACTGCCGATCGTGTCAACGCTGGCACGTCCGGTCGATTGGTCGTGATCGTTCCCGGCGATTTCCGCCTGCAAGATGCACCGATCTTCTTAGGTGAGGAGGCTCTACCGGAAGCGATGGATCAATTCCGAATTGACGCAGCGTTGAAAGACGCGGTCGCGGCCGGCGTGGTTGCACCCAGCGGCCAGGCCATCAGGGACGCGGTCGTCGCTGGCGTGAACTCTTACCCATCTGACTTCGAGTTGCGCTTGCGCGCGATCGACTTGGTTGAGATTCACTCGCCGAAAGAGCGTGATCTGATTCGCGGTTGGCGCGTGCCGCGCATCAAGTAGCGGCGCGGGCCGACGCCCGGCCCGCACGGTCGCTGAGGTGGCGGGTCTGCCGTTCGGCGGCAAGATCAAGGTGATGGGCACGGCCGTGCATGATGCCAGTACCGACTAGTCTCTAGGCTGCTGGAGCAACTCGTGGAGCGACTCGCGCAACGTGCCATTCAGCTCTGCAGGTCGACGCCAACGACGCGGTCTTCGCCGTCAAACGACACGACCAACATATAGTCGGTCACCTGCGAGCGAAGCCCGAAGTCGAGGATCATGCAGTGGCCCGGGCACTCTGGGTAGAGCGCGATGCGCTTCAGTTCGCACAGCTGCAGGAAGGCGCCGATGTCTTCCTTGGTTGCCGGGATGCACGTCGCGGACTCGATCGCTTCGAGGGCCTCGGCATGCCGATCGCGGAACGTCTTGACGGCAGAACGCTTCTTCTCGGTGTCCGCCAGTAGCGCGGTGCGCGCGAGTGCTTCGAGCGCAGCCGAGTCGCCGAGCTTTTGCGAGAACTTGCTGATGTGCTCGATGGCGATGTCGATGGCGATGTCGCCGTCGATGTTGAGATCGGCGCGAATCTCGCGATCACCGTGCTTGATGGTCGTGCTCCAGTAGCCATGCGCGTCGTCGTTGAGGACGCCAAAGACGGGGTCGGTATGGTTGCTCATGTATGCAGGCGGCGCTTGAAGTAGGCGATGACGCCAACAGTGTTCGATCCCAACATCAATAGCGAGGCCCGTTGCATGGCTTCGGTGCCGACCAGCTCCCAGCCTTGCGCGCCAAGCTCATCGAAGTGCTCGTTGGTGTTCTTGGGCAACCCCGTGCTAGTCCATTGGCGGGCGTTGAGGTGGATGACCTTGTATTCCCATCGTTCGATCATTGCATGCTCCAGGGCCCGAGGGCGCAGTTGTCTTGGATCAGTTCTTTGGCACGACGAGGTCTAGCTGCACATCTTTGCTTGAGCTGAATCCCGACACCTGCGCGCCATCGCGATTCCACGTCACAGTTGGTGGCATGACGTAGCTGTCGTCGTTCAGTTTCGCAGAGCTATAAGCGAGTGTCTCACCAGTCTTGGCGTCGATGAGGCGGAAGCCAATCACCAGTGATGGCCCGATGATCTGGTCTCGTGGGAACGCACACCGCTTGTCGGCAACCAGCTTCCAGGCGGCGTCGGGCGACACCAACTCGTAGGAGATTTTCTGCCTGGAGAAGCACGCCCAATTCCAGGTGAGGGTCAGCACCGTGAGCACGCCTAAGAAGGCCCAGGTGCCAGTCACCCGGTGCTTCGGTTTGCCTTCCGTCTCTTGCTCGTCGGCTTGCTTGATGCTGCGCCGCAAGCCGCCGACGCAGAGGCCGGCGATTAGCGCGATGACGATCAAGAACAGCTGGCAGCCCATGCACGCAGGCTATTCGAGCTCTGCGGGTTGTCGAACGTCGAATCTTCGCGCGGGCATCCGCCGCCGCGAGCTTCGTGGCTACGGGGAGGTTACTCACAGGCCGCAAACCACTAGACTCGGCGCCACCCGTTCGCACCCTCAGACCCCGCCATGATCCGAGTCGCCCTACTGTCGACTCTCCTGCTTGCAGGAGCTTCGTCTCTCCACGCCCAGAAGAAGGGGGATAGTCCCCTTCTCAAGGTTGGCTTGGAGGACCGTTTTACCGCTGAGGACCCGAAGGCGATGGCCAAGCTCGGTGTCCTGGCTTACGGGCCGCTGACTTGGGCGGACCACAAGCGCACGACCGACATCGAGAAGGTTCTCGGTGAAGGGCGCGTGTTGTGGATGGAGACCGAGCACTTCAAGATCGGTTGCAACTTGGGCTTCGTCGGCGGACCGAAGGACTCCGTTGCGCGGCGCCTGATGAAGGCCGACCTGAAGCGGCTCAACAAGAAGTGCTCCAAGATCCCGGCCAGCACGAGCAAGCTTGGGCCATGGCTGCGCATGCATCTCTACGCGCAGCGCGCCGACGACATGTATGCCGAGTTCGTTGAGTTGACGGGCAAGGACGAGCCGGGCAAGCACCTCGGCAACAAGGAGAAGTTCTTGCTGCTGATGTTCCAGAAGAAGTCGGACCTGGCGCGCTACATGACGACGTTCGGCAATCGCAAGAGCGAGCAGTCGCAGCGACTGCAGCACTACGGTACCGGTCACTTCTCGGTTGTGATGACCGCTGAAGGTGATGATGGGCCGCGCGACAATGCGACCGTCAACGCGCAGTTCCGGTTCTTCATGACGCAGATGTTCTTGGACTCAGTCGGTGGCGCGCCGATGTGGTTGAGTCGCGGTCTCGCCCACAACAATGAGCGTCAGATCCCGTGCAACATGATCAACTGCGGCATCAAGGCCAACGAGAGCGTCGACTCGAGCACGCAGTATGAGTGGGCCAAGAAGATCCTTAAGCGCAGCAAGCATGACGGCCTTTGCCTGCCGTTCATCAAGCTCACGAATGAGACCGACCTTGGTTACTACGGCTCGTTGCAGTCGTGGTCCGTGACCGACTACATGCTGCAAGACAAGGCCAAGTTCTCGCAGTTCTTGCAGTTGGTGCTCGGCAAATACTCACGCAGTCGCCAGATCCAAGCGTTGGAAGCAGCCTTCGGGAAGGACCCGGAGACGTTCCATCAGGAATGGCGGCAGTGGGTAAAGAAGAACTACAAGTAGGCAAGCCACGGCGCTTGTCGGCGAGGCAAGCCACGGCGCTTGTCGGCGAGGCAAGCCACGGCGCTTGTCGGCGAGGCAAGCCACGGCGCGACCCGTTGCTGCAGCAACGGCGCGGATCAGTTGGACCGCGCCCGGCGCGCGCTACATGATCCGGTATTCGATCGCGCGCGACTGACCCGTCAGCACGTATTCGACCATCACGCGCCGTGGCCTCGGGGCCTTGGACTGCTTGATGATGGTCGCGAGCAGATCCTGGGCTGAGCCGATTGGCGCGCCGTTGACCGAGATGATGATCGAGCCCTTCGGGATCGCTAACGCCAACAGGCCGTCGGGGACGCGGCCGATACGGAAGCCGCTATACCACGAGCCGTTCTTCTTTTGGCCGCGGTAGGGATCGCCGATCGCTGAGTTCTCTAGGGCCTTGATGCCGGCCTTCGCAATCGCGTCGCGCTCTTCGCTCGGGTAGAGCTGCACGATCGCATCGTTGATGTTGCGGATCGGCGGGAACAGGTGCTTACCGGCTTCTGTGGCCCAGGCGACCAGTGCGTCGAGTTCCTGCGGCGGTGGCGCCATCGTCTTCGGCGCGATCAGTTGGAAGATCTCGGTCGCCTGTTGGCGCACGTTGTTGCTGTCGCTGCGCAGGAGTTGCCGTAAGCGCGGCAGTGCTGGCTCGAGCCAGAGGTTGGCGAAGTCGAAGCGCGTGGTGATGGTCTCCTTGATGAACCACAGTGCTTGGGCGCGATCGAGTTCGTCGTCGACGTCGAGCAGTTGGAAGAACGGCGTCATGCGCATGCTGTGCAGATGGTCGTCGTCCGCGGGCAAGCGCGTCAGGCCTTGGGCTTTGGCGGCTGGTGAGCCAATCTCGGGCAGCGCGCCGACCACCATCGCCTTCTCGTCGTCGGTCAGTTGGCCATAACGCTTGCCGAGGTGCGCCCGCAGGAACTGGATCGCGCGCGGGAACGCTGCCTCGCGCGTGCTGCGAACGGGCTCGCCAGGGATGTGCGAGATCAGCTCCATCACGTAGCCAAAGTTTGCGCAGTAGAACGCGCCATAGAACGCGGTGGCGCGCTGCACTTCGTTGCGGTGCAAGCGCATCATGCCGGCGAGCACTCCGGCATCGACGCCGATCTCGTCAACCTTGGCGCGTGCCCGCAGCCACGTCGGGTCATCGACGACTTCGCGGCCGGTGTCGTCGAATGACTTGTTTGGGCTGCGACTGGCGATGTTCCGCATGATGGTGAGCTGGCGGAACAGCTCATCCGGCGGCGCATATAGATCGGTTGGCGCGCGGAACGGCGACAGGATGTCGCGTTCTGGGTAGGCGACCAACGGGTCCAGCGGTTCTTGCTCGACAGGCTTCTCCGGCTTCGCAGCGTTGGGAGTCTCGGCCGTGGCGGGCGTCGGAGCGGGGACTTGCCCTGGAGCGGCCTGGAGCAGGCACGCGAGGGTAAGGATGATCAGCGGGTTGGTGGCGACGGACATAGGGGGACCGTGGACTCCTAGTCGAGGGCCGGTGGGGGCGTAACGCGATTGTGCGCGATTCCGCTCGGATCTCTTAGCCAAGCATCCAAAGGAAGCCGACTTGTAGCAGACCAATCATGATGCCTAGAACTCCGCCGAGCACGACGATTGCCCGCAGTTCGCGGTTGGCGACCTGGAGGATCAGGCTCTCGAGCTTCAGGATTTCGAACGAGGCGACCTTGGCCTCCACCAGCTTCGGGACGTCGAGTCCCTTGCTAAGGCCCTTCTCAACTTCATCGAGCACGGCCTCGCGGTGGTCCAAGATGCTCTGCGTGATCGACTCCTTGATGTCGGCAACGCGTTCTTCTGTCAGGAACCCGCCGATCAGCGGCAGGCTGCGCAGTTCTTGGATCTTGGGGCCGAGGCCCTTGTCGAGAACACGACCGAGGATGCCGCCGAAGTCGAGCTTGTTGAGGCTCTTGATGACGTCCTTGTGCTCGACGAGATGGTTGCCGACGACGTTGCCGATGGCCTTGGCCAACTCTTGCTGGCGACGCCCGATCAGGCCCTGCATCTTGAAGAACAGGAAGCGCCGCGGTTTGACCGGGCGGAAGATCATCTTCACAGCCAGCCAGTTGGTCATCAGGCCGATCAGGCCGCCGATGGCCGGGATCGTGATCCAGATCCAGATGTCAGGTGCAGGAGGCATTTTGGCCGGGCAGTATGGCGATGGGCGCGTTCCTACTCAACGGCGCATTGTCAGCTCCTGACCTTGTTCTGGGGTGGTGGGCCATTTTTGCGGGCTTTCCAGATCCCGGTTCTCACCAAAAGTGGTCGGAACCGTATCTGGCTGTCGATTCTGCTGGCGTCCGGGCGTCGAATTGGTGTCCAGCTTCAGCTCGACTTAGACGGGTCGGGTGGGCGGAATCCTCGGGTGGCAAAGCAGTGCCTGTTTTGCCGCGACGGAGGCGAGTCGCGCGGGGGAGTCCACAGGTGGCAAAGCAGTGCCCAGCATCCAAACTCAACTATGAACACTCGCCTAAGCTTCGTTCTCTTCTCCGCCTTGTTGGTCACGTCGGTCGCAGCCCAAGAGCCGCCAGATATGTCGCCGGCCAAGGAGCTCGCCAAATTCCAGCCGCTGATCGGCAACTGGGAGGGCGCTGGCAAGATGATGGAGCCCACGGGTGATTCGACGAACTGGACTTCCAAGAGCACCTACCAGTGGGTGCTCAATAAGCACTTCGTGCAGGAGGACTTCCTGATCAAGTTCGAAGGCATGGATGCGTCGATGACGTTCCGCAACTACCTCGGGTGGGATCGTGAGAACCAGCGCTACGTCACCGCGGTCGCGACCAACCAAGGTGTCTGCCGACTCAACACCGTGTCGATCCTTCCGGATGGCACGTTGATGCAAATGATCACGCACGGGTTGCAAGGTGTGCCATACATCGAGCGTGCGCGGATCAAGGTCACCGGCGATTCGCTCGCGATGCAAATCGACGTGCTAATGGCGGAAGACGCGTCGACGATGATGATCGACAGCAAGCTGACACGTTCGGAGAAGTCGTTCGAATGTGATTGGGGCGAAGGCGCGTGGATGGGCATGGCGCCGAACGAGCACATGAACAAGCTGCGCGTCATCTGTGGTCAATACGAGACCAAGGGTGAGATGGTGATGGTTCCGGGCATGCCGGCGATGAAGATTACCGGCACCGATCGCTTCGAGATGGTTTGGGGCGGCAACGTGATGCACGGCACGACTCTCGGCTTAGCCGAAGGCTCACCGGAAGAATACGAGTCGCATGCGTTCTGGGCCTGGGACGAACTGCGTGGCTGCATCAGCGCTGTATTCGTCGACAACATGGGCCAAGTCGGTCAAATGGACGTTCGCTGGGTCGCAGACAAGTTGGTCAGTATTAGCAGCGCGCTGCAAATGGGCCAACCGACGACGCAACGCTTCGTGCTGAATCTCGACGCTAAGGGTCAATTGAAGAGCGGTGTCGGCCACACCTGCATGGGCGCGATGGACCCGTTCGTCAGCTTCCGCGCCAGCTACGTCAAGAAGCACTAGTCGACGGGTTGCCGTGCCTCGGTGGCGCGAAGTTGCACGTGCCATGGGCACGGTGCCGCGACTAGACGACACATCTTCGTTGGCGTGCGGAGGTGTTTTTTTGTGCCGGCAGCATGCGCACATCCGGAGCGCGCCGGCATGATGCGTGCATGCTGCAATTCTCGCAGGTGATCCAGGCGGTTGATTCGCATACCGCGGCCGAACCGACGCGCGTCATTACGGGTGGGCTTCCGATGATTCGGGGTGCCACGATGGCTGATAAGCGCGATGAGTTGCGCCGGCTGCACGACCCGGTTCGTCGGGCGTTGGTGCTCGAACCGCGCGGCCACGACGCGATCATTCTCGCCTACTTGCTGCCGCCGACGCGCGATGATGCCGACCTCGGTGTCGTGTTCGCCAACGACGCTGGGTATCTCGGCATGTGTGGTCACGGCGCGATCGGTTTGGCGACGACGGCTGTTGCGATGGGCTTGGTTCCGGCGGTGGAGCCGGTGACGCACATTGCGCTCGATACACCCGTCGGTCTGGTGAAGTGCCGCGTTGAGGTTGTCGATGGCCGGCCGAAGAGCGTCACGATCACCAACGTGCCCTCGTTCTTGTATCGCCAGCGCGTCGTCGTCGATGTGCATGGCTTCGGCAAGGTTGCGGCAGACATCGCGTATGGCGGCAACTGGTTCGCGTTCGTCGAAGCCGAGCAGTTGGGGCTGATGATTGAGAAGACGCACTTGCCGGTCTTGATGCAGGCGGCGACGGCGATTCGCGAAGCGCTGGTTCGCGACGGCGTGCGCGGCGTGCATCCCGATAACGGCGAAGAAGAGATCATCGACCACGTGAAACTGTTCGTCACTCTCGATGGCGAGCATCACGGCGCTCGTGCCTTGACGTTATGTCCAGGGACCGCCTACGACCGTTCGCCGTGTGGCACGGGCACGTCCGCGAAGCTCGCGGTCTTGCATGCCAAAGGCGAGCTCAAAACGGGCGAGCGCTTCGACAGTGAGAGTGTGCTCGGCACGCGCTTCGAAGCCCGAGTCGTCGCCGAAACCACTGTCGGCGAGTCCCCCGCCACCGTCTTCCCCGCCATCGTCGCCGAAATCACCGGCTCCGCATGGATCACCAGCTTCGCCAACTTCGTCATCGACCCCGACGACCCCTGCCGCCACGGCATCTAGCACTGTCAGTACGGTGCCTTGTCGGTACGGTGCCTGGACAAGAAACAACAGGCTCGGACCCGCGCGGTGACAGCAATCCGAGCTCTTTTATCTCGCGCCGGGCGTCGCTGAGACGGACGCCTATTTCTCTGTCACCGGGAGCGAGCGAAGGTGTTGTTCTTTGTCCAGGCACCGTACCGACATTCCGGCGCGGTTGTTAGCGCTGGCCGGTTGAGCTGTCGGTTGGGGCTGGTTTGGTGATGTTCTCGTAGAGCCAGGTGAACGAGACGCGTTTGGGGCGGGGAGCGAGCTCTTCGATTTGCGGCAGTAGCTTCTGGCGTTGCTTGGCTAGCTTCGAGCGTTGTGAGCTTTGCGCGCTGTAGAGCGTCATGTGCTTCTCGGTGCGCGCGTCGCCTTCGAGCCCTTGGAGAGCCTCGATGTTGCTTGCGTTGAGGACATTCGTCGCTGTGGTGACCGCCTCGAGCTCGCTGCGAAGTGCTTTGAGCTCGGCTTGGTTCGCTTCGGTTAGCGCTTTGCCTTTCGGCGTCCATTGCGAGTAGCCGCCGACCACGAGGTCAAGGTCGCCATCGCCATCGACGTCAACGGCTTCGGGGTGCAGGCCGACGTCGGGACGAGTTGGTGCCGTGACCTTTGGCTTCTTGCTCGGCGCGATCAGCGTGATGGCTTCGCCGAATGAAGAACCCTGCCTCAGATACACCGCGACACCACCGCCTGTGGCATCGCCCATCCCCGAAACCATCAGGTCGAGCTTGCCGTCGCCGTTCCAGTCGATACTGCGAATGGTTGCAACGGTGCCGGCGTCATGCATCGGCTTGCCGGCAGCCATGACCGTTTCGTTCTTGGCGGCGAACTGAGGCTTCTGGTTGGTGCCCTCGTTACGGCGCAGGTAGACGTAGCCGCTCGTGTGGTCGCCGAGCACGAGGTCGAAGTCGCCGTCGGCGTCCCAGTCCATCGCGATCGCCGAAGTCAGGTGGCCTTTTGCCGGCGTGCCATCCTTGGTCGGCATGTTGTGCTCTGGGTTGCAGCGATCGGTGGCATCCCACTGCTTCTTGTCGAAGTTCCAGAACGCGTTGAGCACGATGCGCTCACCGTTTTTATCAAGCAGCGTGTGCGGCGCCTGCCAATGCTTGCCATCGCCGAGTGCTACGTGCGGCGAGCCGTCGAAGGTGCCGGCAACGATGTCGAGGTGGCCGTCACCATTGAAGTCCACAAACTGTGGACTCATGCCAATGCATCACCAGTTGCCGAAGTCGAGGATCTTGCCGTTGGCGTCCTTGAGCTTCTGCTCGCTAGCAAAGGTGCCGTCCGCTTGTTGCAGTGCGAACGTTAGGTGACCGCGCAGGTCGCCGATGACGATGTCAAAGCGGCCATCGCCATTGAGGTCGTGCGCGGCGGGCGATGGATACATACGGCCCGTGCCGAGCATCTCGTCACCAGCGTTCATTCGAACGGGAGCCTTAAACTGCACGCCTTGCGAGAACGCGTGGGCTGTCAAAGCGGCGCCCGTGAGCGCGAGGATGGCCAGTGGCCTCAGGGTCTGCGTAGCTACCTTCATAGTGGCCGTCGATGATAGCGACTTCTGGCGCGCGGCGGGGGCGTTTGCCGAGCCTTGGCTTGTGCGTGAGCTTTGCGGCGAGGTTGGTACATCCCAGCGCCCCCACGGCAACCGCGGGGGCGCTGGTGGTTCGGCGCGGGGTTGGCCGCGCCTGGGCCGTCTCGGGCCTAGTTGATCTTCAGCGAGACTGGCTCGGTGACGAACGTTTCCATCAGGCTGAGGTCGAGGCCAATGCACGTGTGGTGCAGCAGCGTCGAGCTGACTAGGCCGGCCGGCAGGTTGAAGCTTGCCGTGCCCTTGCCTGCGGCGTCGGTGAACCAAAGCGTGTTGGTGTAGATCGCCGTGATCGACACGCCGCCGTCAGCCATGTTCCAGCCAAGCAGCATAGAACCGGAGTTGTTCCAGTTGGCGCTGTTGCCGGCGGTCTTGCCGGAGAGCACGGTTCCTGCGGGCATGCCCGGGGCTTGATCACCTTCTTGCGCCCAGATCGTGGCGCCAGCGCCCGACTGGTAGGTCGCCATGACGGAGTCGTTGGCGGTTGTGATGCCGGGCCAATGATGGGAAAGCGAAGCGTTTTCGCGATCCTTATGCAGCAAAGCGACTTAGGACCAGCCGTAGTCGTTTGGTCCGACGGCTTTCAGCATGCCGCGCCGCAGTCGAATGGCGGTGACGCCGCCCGCCACGATCCAGAACTGCATCGCCGAGGCGGTGAAGATCGCTGGCCACGTGATCGAACTGCTGAACCACAAGAACACCACCAGCAGCAGCACCAGTTCGGCAGCGGTCTCGCTCCTGTGCCCAGCTTCATCCCAGAAGATGTGGATCACGCTCGCTAGCGCATCGCCGACGAACGATCCGGCCAAGACCATGACCGCGGTATCGCTGTAGCTGGTTGCGTGCCAAAGGAACGAATACACCGCCGCCCTGAGCAACAACCCGGTGAGGTTGAACATGGCGTCAATGCTGGCGATGAGGGTGGGACAGTGCATGGCAATACTTCGTTCTGGCGCGATGCCTGCATCGTCATGATGGCTCCATCGGTGAAGTTCGGTATCGTTGTCACCCATGCGGTGGGCGATTGCGATTGTACTGTTGTTGACAGGATGTGTCGGGTTTCACCCTTTGCATCCCGAGTGGGACAAGGTGAACCAGCCAGTGGCTGGCGATGGCGCCGTCGATGCGTCGGCAAAGATTGCATACCGACCGCTGCCGGATAGCCCGTGGCAGGTCATTGGCTACAGCCATCAAGGGCGGCCGCTGCGCATTCGACGCATCGGCAACGGCCCGCGCCGCGTGATCTGGGTTGGCGGCATCCATGGCAACGAGCGCGAGGGTTCGGTCTCGACGGCCGAGCTACCATTGGCGTTGTCGCGAGTGGCTGGCGCGCTCGGCCAGGTGACGCTGACGATTCTCGAAGACCTTAATCCAGACGGCACCGCGGCGAATCAGCGTGGCAATGCCATGGGTATCGATCTCAATCGCAACTACCCGGCGCGAAACTTCTTGGCCGGCAAGGCCTTCGGCGCGCGGCCGCTCGATCAACCCGAAGCGAAGGCTTTGCACGATCTGGTGCGCGCCGAGCAGCCTCACTTGGTGATCGTCGCGCACAGTTGGCGCAACGACCACTTCATCAACTTCGATGGTCCGGCCGTGAAGCACGCGGAGTTGTTTAGTGAACATTCGGGCTACCGCGTGAAGCCGTCCGATCGCATCGCGCCGACGCCTGGTTCGCTCGGGTCGTGGATTGGCCGCAAGCTCGGCATCCCGATCCTGACGCTTGAGCACCACCGCGGCAGTGATCCGCTGAAGTGCTGGTTGGACACGCGTAAGGCCATCCTTTCGGTCATCCTGTCCGCGTAGGCCGAATGGGGCGCTGGTTCCTTATTCGCATCCTGTGGTTGCTCGTGACGCTGTTGGGCGTCACGTTCGTGACCTTCCTTGCGCTCGATTTGGCGCCGGTTGACCGCGCCGAGATCGAAGTGATGAAGGCCCGGCAAGCGGACTCTTATGTCGATACCGCACATCGCAACGAATCGATCAGAAAGCTGCGGGTGCACTTCGGCATGGCCGATCCGGTTACCGGTGAACCACTATCGTTGTGGCGGCGCTATTCGGGGTGGTTGGGCAATGCGCTGACGTTGCGTTTGGCCGGGCCCGGCGAAGATCACGCGGCGCTTTGGCGGCGATTGGCCGAAGCGCTGCCGGTGACGATGTTGCTTGGTGGCATCAGCTTGTTGGTTGCGTTGCTGCTCGGCTTGCCGGTCGGAGTTTGGCTTGGCCGACGCGTCGGACAGGGCCGGGAACGCTTCTGGTCCTCGGTGATGTTGACCGCCATTGGCGTGCCCGAGTTCCTGATGGCGTCGCTGCTGTTGTTGACCTTCAGTGTCGTATGGGTGCAGTGGTTCCCGGCGGGATCACTGCGTTCGATCGGCGCCGACGAGTGGTCGTTCTTCTTGCAGTTGATGGACTTCCTTTGGCACCTGGCGTTGCCGGTGCTGGTGATGTCGATCGGGCCATTAGTCATGGTGACCAGGTTTGTTCGCGATGCTGTGGCGCGTGCGTCGGCCGCCCCGTTCGTGACGAACTTGCGCGCACTTGGTGTCGAGTCAAAGACCGTGAACCGCCGCTTGCTGCGCCATGGCGCGGTGCCAGTGGCAACGTTGACTGGTGGCTTACTGCCGATGGTGGTTGGCGGATCGATTATCGTCGAGAACCAGTTCTCTCTCGATGGGCTGGGTCATCTCGCGTTCCGTGCGGTGCTCGGTCAAGACCAGGCGGTCGTGATGGCCCTGGTCTTGTTGACGTCGGCGGTGACCTTGCTGGCGCTGTTGGTTTCGGACTTGATGCATCGACTCGTTGATGCGCGTGTGAGGTTGACGGATTGAGTGCCGCGAGCACAGACAGCGTCGAGCCGGGTGCGAGCAAAACAGTGCCGATGAAGGCGCCGCGGCATAAGAAGAGCGCGTTGCGGCGGTGGTTGCCGTGGCTGTTCGTTGGTCTGATGTTGACCGTTGGCATCTTCGCTCCGCTGATCGCCAACGATGTGCCGTTGATTGCGAAGGTCGATGGTAGCTACAGCTTCCCGGCGTTTGCGGACCTGGTTGGCGATGTGCCGCCGGGGCCTAACGACCTGAGCTGGAAGCAGTGGTGGTCTCGTCTGAGCAGCCAAGATGAGGATTGGGCATGGATGCCGCCTCGCCCCTACGGCCCACTGGAGACCAATGGGTCGCTCTACAATGGCAAGCCGTCGTGGGCGCATCCGTTCGGCAACGATGACACCGGCCGCGATGTGTTAGCGCGTGTTGTGCATGGCGCTGCCACCGCGGTGAGCCTCGGCCTGCCGTCGGTGCTGATGGCTGCATTGATTGGCACGCTGCTCGGTGCGTGGGCTGGCTTAGCGCGCGGCATTGTCGACGTGGTCGTGCAGCGCTTCATCGAACTGTTTCTGTGCTTCCCGACCTTGCTATTCCTGTTGTTCGCGTCGGCGTTCTTCGGGAGTTCGTGGTTCGCATTGATCACCGTCATGGTGCTGCGATTCTGGATCAGTTTCGCGCGCATCGTGCGCGGCGAGATGCTGTCACTTCGCGAACGTGACTTTGTGCTCGTTGCCCGCGGCCTAGGGGTTTCGACCTGGCGCATCCTCACTCGCCACCTGATGCCGCAGATGATCAGCGCCATTGGCGTGACCGCCGCGTTTTGCATGGCGTCCGCAATCATCTTGGAGTCGACGCTGTCCTTCCTAGGCGTCGGCCCCAACGCGCAAAGCTCATGGGGCACGATGCTGCGCCAGGGCAGCGAGCAAGCGGCGATCGGCGCCTGGCACCTGTGGTTCTTCCCAGCGGCCGCGATCATCACCGTCGTAGTCAGCTGCCACATGCTCGCCGACCGCCTGCGCATGAAGCCAATCGCGCAGTAACGACCCGACGAGGTGGTTACCTGGCAGAGTGGTTACCCGCCGAAGTCGTCACTTCACGCGTTAACCACCGCACGCAGTGACCACGCCGCGACCACGCCGCGACCGCCGGTCACCCGAATCTGCGTACTGTACCCGGTTCAAACCACAGGCCGCGCTTGCGCGCGGCCTGTGGTTTGAACCGGGTACA
>JBNMNW010000089.1:0-19097 GCA_051278165.1 Planctomycetota bacterium
GAGACTGTCGGTACGGTGCCTGGACAAAAAACAACAACTTCACCGATCAGAAGTGACGCCTTCATTCCACCTATCTACAGGGAGAATGATCCATGACACGACGCCACAGGAACGATACCGAGGGCTCTTGGCACCACGTAATGAACCGTGCCGTTGCCCGCCGGTCCCTGTTTGAGACCACCGAGGACATCCGGTTCTTCTTGGCTGGTGTCGCCAGAGCCGTGCGCCGTGGCCAACTCGAGGTGCATGTATGGAGCGTACTTACGACGCACTACCACATGCTCGTTCGCAGCCCTCAAGGCGAACTGTCCAGCGCGATGCGACGCATTCAGAACGCGTATGCACGCTACTTCAACCGCAAGCGTCGTCGGGATGGCCCGCTTCATCGTGGTCGATTCACATCAAGGCGCGTCGACTCACTCACCTATCAAAGGGTGCTCGTGCGCTACATCGATGACAACCCAGTCGCGGCAGGCATCTGTGAGGATCCCTGTGAATATCAGTGGGGAAGTGCTCGGCGCTATGCAACTTCGCGCGGACCAACATGGCTCAGCCGCGACTGGGTCGAGGACTGGGTCACCGATCGATCAGGATCCGACAGCTACGATCCCGACGCGTATCCACGGGTCCTTGATCAGCATTCGAGGGAATTCATCACAGGCGTAGTAGCCGCCAGGCAAGCGGCCAAGTATTCGCGCGACAACCTCGATTCGCTGATAGAGATGGCGACACCGGCAACCCTGAGGTGGTTGCAGCGCAAGGCCGTCCTTGCCGACGGAGCACAGGATGAACCGCCATATGTGACACCGAACTCTGTGCAGCAAACGATCGAGGCACTTGCCGATCGCCATGGACCTTGGCGCGTTCTCAAAAACCGCCGGTCTGTGGACGCATGGCACACGCTGCATGCAGGGCTGCTTAGAAACTTGGCAGCCGCGAACTTCGCAGCGATCGGCGCACGCCTCGGAGTGTCAGGCGTGCAGGCGCGCAGGATCGTAGATAGGCACCAATTGCTCATCGCCGAGGACGAACACTACGGGCACATGGCAGCGGCCGCGGCGCAGCAGGTCCTTCGAATGGTCTACACATTCTAATTTCTTGTCACCGACCAAGAGCCAGTTTGTTGTTTTTTGTCCTGGCACCGTACTAACGTCTGGTTGCGGAGAGTAGGAGGAGGGAGAAGTCTAGGTTTGGGTTGGTTGGGTGGCTGGCGGTGGCACCTAGTAGGCCGCCGGCTAATGAGAACGGTGGGGTGGACTCGGTGACGAATAGGTCGAGATTGAGAGCGGGGGTCTCGTTGACTTCAAGGGCGATTGGGAGACGCCAGGTTTCGTCGAACACGGCGGGCACCGGCGACAGGGCGCGGGTGACGCGATGGAAGCTCGGTCGCATCATGACGTTGACGCCCAAGTTGGAGACGAGCGACCAGACGCTTGGCTTCTCGATGACTTGCCACAGGATCGGGGCGAGCACCGCGTCATCTTGCACGACTTGCAGCAGGGCGACTGCGCTGACCGTCGCTTCGGCGAGTTCCCGCATGTCGATCGTTTCGTAGACGGTGGCACCAGCGTAGCCCATGCGGCTGCGAACCAATTTGCAGGCGCTAGCGATGCCACTGCTGAGAAAGTCACGCGGCAAGAGTGGCTGCGAACGACCGAGCTCGTTGCCTTGCTCATCCATGACGACCACTTCGGCGCGGCACACGGCTGAGTCGAACTGCTGCACTTCGCCGTTGATACGCAACGACCAGTCCACGGGATCGAGCAGTTTGCCATCGTCGTCGGTGGCGGTCACTTCGAGCACGCGCAGCTGCAGCAACCAATGGCGAACCTCGCCATCACGGCGCAGGCGCAAGCCGAACAAGACTTCGTCGCCGATACGCCACGGGCCGATGGCTTGGCGTTCGTCGAAGCCGCGCAACAAGTGCTGCGGTGCCGGAAAGTCTGCGACGCGAATGCCGCCGCCGGTTTGCGCTAGCGCCAAGTCAGGCGCCAACGGGGTATGACATGCAGCGAATACCAGGAGCAGAGCCCATGCTGGCAGCAAGAGCCTCATCTGCAACAACGGCGTGGTCTTCAAGAATCGCTTAGCCATGACGCGCACCCGAGCGGTAGCGCGTGCACGGTATCACGATTCGCTACCGGCCGCCGATCGTCAGCGACGAGAACGGCGAGCATACAATCCCACTAGGGTCCACGACGCGGAACGCAAAGCCCTAGTTATTGATCGCCGCACCGACTGGCACGCCACCGAGCGGGATCGGGCCCCTGGCAGACATGGGCGTGAGCGGAGTGGCAGCGAACAACACCGCGTCCGGCGGCTGGAGTTCCGCGAGCGCAGCCGCGAGCGCGAGCGCGTCATCGGCGAGAACGCGTTGGGTGGTGGCGGAACCACTGCTGACGGCAGTGAGGATGGAGGTAGGCATAACAGGAAGAAGGAATCCGGAAAGGAGAGCGGTCCGATTGCACCAACCGAGTTGTCCACACGCAGCAAGAGCCTGCTCGGGAGCCGCGCCCGCTGATTTTTCGCCGTTTCTGCGAGGTGCTGCCGGCCGCAAACGAAGGTCCCGAAAAACATGCTCTTTCCCCGTGCGGTGCGCCTGCATCGGTTCTTTCCCTGATAGACGATGGCTTGCCTCACCCCATTTCGGAACCTGTTCGGACGACGCCTGGTCATCCGAATCTCCGGCGCAGCTTGCCGCAGAAGCAAACCCGTGCAGAATCATGGTTTCTCGACCCGGGTTCCGTTCTTGGACGACAACACGCGCAATCTGGTGAACCGTGCTTTGGAGCAAGATCGCGATGCGATTGATCTGCTCTTCCAGCGGTATCGCGACCGCCTTCGTAATGCTCTACGCAAACTGATCGGCCCCAAGTATCGGGTGCTGATGGCGGACAGCGAAGACGCGACCCACGACGCCATCCTGTCGGCGCTGCGCCGGCTGCACCAATTCGAATACCGCGGCGAAGGCTCGTTCCTCGCTTGGTTACTAAAGGGCGCCGAATACGAAATCATGCGCCGCATCCGCGCGATCGAAACCAAGAAGCGATCGGCCGGCGGCGGCATCGTCGAACTCGATGACGGCCACGTCGACATGGTGCCCGCCAATGAGGCGACACCATCGCAGGCACACGACGAAACAGAACTGGCAGAACGCATCCGCACCGCGTTGCAACAACTGCCCGATCGCGAGCGCGAGATCATCGTGCTGCGCCGCTATCTCGAACTCAGCACCGACGAGATCTGCGCCGAGATGGGTTTGCCGACCGAAGGTGCCGTGCGCGCGCTGCTGTCGCGAGCCCAAGCGCGCCTAGCCGGCTTGCTAGCGCGCCGGGAGTCGTAAGGTGACCAAGAAGCCAGAGTCCGATCTTGTCAGCGACCCCGCGCACGCAGGTAAGTCTGAGAACTCTCGTAACCACGACCTGCAGCAGGCGATCGAAGCGTTCGTCGAGTTGCACAGTGCCGGCAAGTCACCGGACCCGGCCAAGTTTGCGGAGCAACACCCGCAAGACATGCGCGCCGAGATCCTGTCGCAGGTGCGCGAATTCTTGATGTTCGACGGCATGCTCGGCCATCAAAAATGGCAAGAGCCGGAAGCCGAACCGGAGGAAGGACGTGCGTTTGGCGAGTTCATGATTCTAGAAGAGCTGGGCCGCGGCGGCATGGGCGTCGTGTATTTGGCCAAGCAAAAGTCGCTCGACCGGCGGGTCGCGTTGAAGGTCATGGCCAGCGGCCTGACGCTCAGCAAACGCCACGTCGAACGTTTCCGCCGCGAAGCGATGGCGACGGCGCAACTTCGCCACCGTGCGATCGTGTCGGTACACAGCCTGATCGAAGTCGATGGCTCGTTCGCGCTCGCGATGGACTTCGTTGCCGGCCGCAACCTCGCCGACATGCTCGACGACCTGCGCCTCGCCAACCGCGAAGGCGAAGGCGTTGCCGTCGGCACGCTCGGCCTGGCATCTGACAAGGGCTACGTCGCCGAATGCGCGATGCTCGTTGCGGAAGTTGCTTCGGCGCTGGCAGTCGCGCATCAGAACCAAGTCGTGCACCGCGACCTCAAGCCGCGCAACCTGATGATCGACGATCGTCGCCAGGTGCGGCTGCTCGACTTCGGGTTGGCCAAGTCGCTCGACGCGACCCGCGAGAGTCTGTCGATGTCCGGTGAAATCACCGGCACGGCGCACTACATGAGTCCGGAGCAAACGCTCGCCAAACGGGTCGAAGTCGACCATCGCGCCGACATCTGGTCTCTCGGCGTAATCCTCTACGAGATCCTGACCCTGACGCGCCCGTTCGATGGCAAGAACCTGCAGCAGATCGTTTATCAGATCTGCTTCCAAGAGCCGGTGCCGCTCCATCGCCGCAACAGCAAGGTGCCGCGCGACCTAGTCACCATCTGCCAGAAGGCGCTCGAGAAGGATCCTGGTAAGCGCTACCAAACGGCCGCCGAGTTTGAAGCCGACCTGCAGCGCTTCTTGCGTTGGGAACCGGTGCACGCCAAGCCGGCATCGACGTGGACGCGCGCGACCAAGCTTGTGCGGCGCCACCGCACCGAGAGCGCCGTCGCCGCGCTGCTGCTGATCGCAGCGGCCGTCGTCACCGTGTTCGTCTGGGTGAACGGCTCGATGAACGCCAACCTCGCCGACGAGTTGTTGCAGCGTGCGGAGGTGCGGGCCCAAGTAGAGGACTACGAGATGGCCATCACGTTGACCGAAGAGGCTCTCGGGCTGCGCAACGACGATGCCACTCGCGAACGCCTCGGCCGCTACCACGTCGGCACCAAGCTCAAAGAAACCGAAGCGGCGATGAAGGTCACCAAGAGCCAGCAACTGCTCGACCACAATCGCGAACAAGCACTGCAATTGGCGATCAGCGCCGAACGACAACTGCCATCGGCGATGACGCGTTCGGCGGTTCTTGATGCGCTTGGCAGCGGCTGGGAAGTGCGCACGTTGCCGACCACGCACCGCGCCATCGAAGGCACTTGGTCACCGTCCGGCGAACACCTCGTCATCGGTGGCTACGCAGGTTCGCTACAGTTCTATCGCAGCGCCGAGGACCACGATCCGAAGTCCCTGGTTGGCCACAAGTCGTGGGTAGCTGGCGTCGCGTTCACTAACGACAACCGCATCGTCTCCGTTGGCTCGGATCAAACCATGCGCCTGTGGCAGCCAACGCATGACACCGCACCTATCACAGTGCAACTGGCCGGACCGGGCAGTACGCTGCATGTCAGTGCGGATGGCGCGCGAGCACTCGTCACCACGTATGGCCCCAGCAACGGCGAAGAGCCGCCCCGTCATAGCAAAGGCCCGTATGCAGCTCGGGTATGGAGCACCAGCGACGGGGTCGCCATCTCGCCACCGATCCCGCACCAGGACATGATCCTGGCGGCTGCGATCAGCCCCGACGGCGAAACAATCGCGACCTATATCACTGGTCGCGACGGCGCATGCCTGTGGCGCGTCCACGACGGCAAGAAGATCGCGACGTGCGTCCAGCTTGGGCCAAACGGTGCCGGCGCGTTGCCGCAGATCGCGTTCTCGCCAGACAACGCGATGTGCGCAATTGGCACCGCCAGCGGCACATTCTGCCTGTATGCGACCACCAGCGGCGCACTGCTCGGCAGGATGCACCACTCCGATGCAATCACCAGCATCGCGTTCGCGCCCGACAGCTCGCGACTGCTAACGGGATCGCGAGATAAGACGGTACGGCTATGGCGGCTCGTGCCCGCGCGCAGCACCGACGACCAACCCGAAGTCGAGATTCGCGAATGCTGCATCTTGCGCGGCCACACGGCGGAAGTTCGCAGCGTGGCCTTCGACGCCACAGGCCAATTGGCGGCCACCGCAACCGATCGCATCAACATCTTTGACGTTGGCACGCAGCGAACCAGCATCGACCCGATTCACCACTACGAAGTCGGCAGGTCCATTGATCACGTGCAATTCGCGAACGGTAGTCGCCGCATCCTCGGACTCGCCGGCAAACGCTCGCTAGTTTGGAACTTCGGCACGGGCCGCGGGGTCGTGACTCTGCGCCAGACCGGCAAGGTGCCAGCCATCGACCTGTCACAGGATGGCTTGCGCATCGCGACCGCGGGCGACGACGAGAGACTGCGCCTGTGGCAGACCCGCGACGGCCGCCAGATTTGGGCCACCGAGCCACTGGGCAACCCACTAAAGACGCTAGACATCGGCCCACAAGATCGCCTGATCGCTGCCAGTGATGTTGGCGGCGTCGTGCACGTGCACGCGATGGCAGATGGCGCCGAGCAGTTCACCCTCAAGGGCAACGCCCATCCGGTGCCGGTCGTTCGCTTTTTCAACGACGGCGCCCGACTGCTGACCGCCGGGGCTCGCATCGGTGCGCCCGAAACTGGCCGCGCCACCGTCTGGATCCTTGCCGATCAATCCAAACAACAAACGCTCAACCGACCGCACGTCATCATCGCTGCCGACGTCAATGCCGCAGGCACAATGCTCGCCACGGTCGAAGACGATGACGACGCCGGCCACATCGCGCGCTTGTGGTCACTGCCCGGACGCGAGCCACGCGGCCAGCTAGGCAACCACAGTCAGAAGATCCGCCAGATTCGTTTTGCGCCAGACGGCCAATCTGTGGTGACCGCGAGCAGCGATGGCACGGCCGGCGTGTTCCGACTCAACGGCGATCGCATCACAAACATTCGCGTCGGCCTGCCGGTGCGGTTCGCGACGTTCTCGCCCGATGGCCTGCAAGTGCTCACATGCAGCGTTGGCAAGGGCGGCTCGGCCCAACTCTGGCGCGTCAGCGACGCGACTGAGGTGCTGCACTTCCACGGCCACCGTGACCCCCTCTGGGGCACCCTTAATAGCAAGGGGGCCTGGGCCGCAACTTCGGCACTCGACGGCACGACCTGCATCTGGCCGACGGATCCGGTCGCCATCGCCAAACGTCTATCTATTCGGAGCACCAACTCCGCAGCGGCCACCACCACCCCCACCGAACCGCGTTAACCCACCACCGGACACGCATCATGAACCTCCCTCGCCTAAATCCATGCCTGCTGCCCGCCATTGCAGCCGGCCTCGTGTGCGCCGTCGCAACTGCACAGGATCCTGTCAACCCACCGCCATGGTGGGGTGTTCAGGATGAACAAACCGTCAGCCTGTCGTGGAACTTCCCGACGACGTTCGCCAACCAACCGAACCCGACGCCTGACTTCGCCGTCACCGCCAGTTGGTACAGTAACCAAACGCCATGGTCGGGAACGAACAACTTCACGTGGCTCAACTCGTTGAACGGTAAGGCCGGTGTTTGCGCCCTCGTCGGCAACGGCACCCTGAACCTGACAGGCGAACTCGACTTGTTCGTCGACAACGATCCGCACCTCGACTGGGTCAAGATCTTCTGGTTCCAAGTCGACGTCTTTAAGGGATCGACTGGCAAGCTCACGCAAACGATCGAAGAGTCGCTAACGAAGTATGGCCGCGCCAACGTCACCGAGACGGTCGTGAGCCTCGGCAGCGGTTGGGAGCAACTCACTATCACGGCCGAACTGATTCCGCAGCCCGACGACGAAGACATCGACTTCACCTTCATCGAGGACGCCTTCGGCACGGTTGCGATCGACAATCTGCACGTCAGCAGCAAGTGCGTGAAGCCGCGTCCGGACGAGAAAGGCGGGGCGCTTGGCAAGGTGATGGGCGGCAGCAATTTGACCGCCAGCTCCGGCCGCCAAGTCCGCGGCATGGCTATCACGCGCACCGACCTAACGTCCCCCAAGCGCTACTGGATTGCCGTAGTCGGTCAAGGTGCGGCGTCGCACGAGATCCTGCAAGTGTCCGCTCAAGGCGTGCCCACTGGCGTTGCGACACCTCTGGGTTCGTCGGCTACGCAGTCTCCGTTCGGCCCCATGGACATGACCGTGGAACGCAGTGTCTCGACGCCAGGCGCGAGCTTGCAAGAGTATGTCTATGCGCTCATCGACGACCGACCCTCCGGTGGCTCGATTCGCATTCGAGCCATTGATGCAACCGCCGGTGGCCTGCCGGCATTGAGCCGGAACGTGACCATCACCTCAACGGTTCCGTTCTTAGGTGGACAGCGCTTGAGCTTGGCGTTCGACCCGACTGGCGACGACATCAACGGAGTTCCTGGCGGCGGCACATTCTGGATTGCTGGACCGACCGGTGCTGCAGGAGCTTGGCGCGCATTCGAGTTTGATCGCAGCGGCACCCTTGTCAACAACGCCCTCGGCCAGCCCAACAGCATCACCATTCCCGCCAACACGCAGGGCCTCGATTACGACGAAACGCTGGGCAACTTCTACTGCTTCACGTCGGAACCGTTCGTCAACCCAAGCGGCACAACGATCCGTTGCAATGGCGTCGAGATCTCCGGCTACACCGGCCTCGAAACCGGCGTGCGCTTCTGCGGTGACCTTGGCCTGCAAGTGCCAAGCGTCCCGCCCGGCGGCGTCGCCGCAGCGATGTCGGTCTATCGCACCGCTGGCGTCGAGTCCGAGCTTCGCTTCGCCTGTGTCGTCGATACCGGACCAAGCCAGCAGCACTTCTACGAACTCGCTGGCCCCTACCGCTACGGCTACGGCCGCTTCGGCACAGCCGGCATGCGCAACGGCCCTCCGTTCCTCGGCGGCACCTTCGACGTCACCCTAGAAGGCGTGCCAAACAGCCTGTTCGGCATGCTGTTCCTCGGCAGCGCCGTCGCCAACATCCCGCTCGGCCCCGGCATCCAACCAGAATCCGTTGCGTCCTTGATTCCGACCGTGTCGACGGCCTTCCTGCCAGTGCTCCCTGGCGGCCGATTCTCAGCCAGCATCACGCTGCCGAACACTCCAGTGCTCGCCTACAGCGAAACGTTCTTCCAGTGGGTCGTACTCGACACCACCGCCACCGGCTTCCTCGGCTTCTCACAAGCCGGCAAGACCGTGCTCTACCCGTAAGCACCGGTCGGCGTGACGGACTGTCTGTCTGTCTGTCTGTCTGTTTCCTGCGTACTGTACCCGGTTCAAACCACAGGCTGCGCATTCGCGCAGCCTGTGGTTTGAACCGGGTACAGTACGCAGGAAACAGAGACGCCGGAAGCGCTAGCTACGCAGGCTTTAGGCGGCGTGACTCGAACTACTTCGGGGCGTTCTTAGCCTTGCCCTTCGCGGCTTCGGCCTTGGCCTTCTTTTCGGCGGCTAGCAGGCGCTTCTCGCGCTCGACGTGAATTGCTGGCTCGACGGCGTGGAAGATGAACTCCACCGCGGTGCCGGGCTCGGGCACCTTGGTCGTCGTCCACCAGTTCTGGTCATCGCGCGCGCGTTCGTGCGACATCGTGCCGAGATGGTTGTCCGGTGACAGGTAGCAGACGCTGATCAGGTTGCCTTCGAGGTCGGCGATGTAGACCTCCGGATCGTCCTTGTAGAGCTGCGCCATGCGGCCACCAAGGTAGATCCACTCGCAGCGCCCCATCGGCTCCTGCGTGCTCAGTTCGAGCATCAGGTCTTCGACGCAGTATTCGACGACCTGCTTCTCGGGCGTCGTCCAGCGCACCGTCATGAAGTAGCGCTTGCCCTTGGGCGGCGTGACGACCAACGGGTCAGCGCCGTTCTGCACTTCTTCAAGCGTCGGCGCAGGCTTCTTCTCAACGAACGTCGCGTTCTGGCCCTGCTCGAGCCCGATCATCAACAACGCCGCGTTAAGGATGCTCGGCTTCGACTCGGTGATGAACACCGATTCGTGCTTCTTGCCGCGACGATGGATCAGCAGGTATTCGATCGGGTCCTGCGGCGTGTTGACGACCGCCGGGATGGTGACCGTGCGCGCCTTCGGGTCGAGCTTGATGCCCTGCTTCTTGAAGGACTCCATGACCTCCTTCAGCATCGCCTGTGGATCTTGCTTCTTCGACTCCGGCTTATCGCCTTGCGCAGCGAGGGACGTTACGAAGCTCAGAACGGCGAGGGGCAGAACAGATAGTAGGGATGCTTTCATTTGCCGGACTCCACTGGGGTGCCACCAGTTGGTGCACTGAGGGTAGCAAGCGTTGCGCGGTCGTGACCCGCGAACTCTCTGACTAGGTTAGATGCAGCGGTGATAGCCTGCGAATCGCCCGCCTTCCTGGCGGCGAGCAAGCGCATTCGATAGGGAGATGCGGACAACGCTGCGACTGGATCGTTGCCGCCAGCGACATCGCGATCGCCGAGCAACCAGCGCGCTTCGCCGCGCGTCGATGGCAGGCGCAGCAGTTCGCGAATGGCCCGTTGGTAGCTCTGCTCGGCCTTGTCGAACTCCCCATCGTGCTCCGCCTGCAACGACATCAACCACACGGCAGCGCCCTCGAGAACCGAGCTGTCGCTACCATCGAAGTTCCACAACTGCGCCGTCAGGCGACCAATCAATTGCTGCAGATCCGGGCGGAGCGCCAACGATCGCCAGAACACCTTGAGGCGCTGGCGCGAGATGTTGCGGATACGTAGATCGCGCTGCAGTTCCTCGACCATCGCCGCGAACACCTGCTCAACCATCACCGGGTCCGCAGTGCGCAAACGGTTGCCGATCGCGGCAATCAACGGGAAGCCAACCGTGCCGTCGGGCCAGCGCTTGATGCGGCGCTGCTCGCCCTGCTCGTCTTCGAGCGGCATCTTCAAGACCATCTCGGCGCACAGGGTCACGTCGGTCACGTGCAGTGGCTCCACCATACTGTTGAGCGCTTCGTAGGGCAGCGATGACAGTTTGTCCGGCAAGGCTCCGTTGGCCATCGCCTCACGCAACTGCGCCAGCAACGGTTCGCGCTTCTGGCCAGTGACCAGAAGTCGCATCGCAATCTCGAGCAACTCTTCTACCGATTCGACGTCGGGCGGCTGCGACCACAACTGCCACAGGCGTTCGCCAACGGCGTATGGTTGCACCAAAACTACCCATTCGAGCAACTCTGAGGCGACGTCGGGATCTTCGGCGACCAGTGCCGCAGCAAACAGCGACTGGACCTGCTGGTCACTGAGCGTGGTCACGTAGAGACGGCACTTGCGCACGAAGCTTGCGTCACGCTTCGGCGCGTTCTCGACCAACGTGGCGAGTTCGCGACGGTCGCCGCGCGACACTAGCAACAGCCGCAACACGTCAAGCTTGCGCTGGCGCAGGGTCTCTTTCGGTTCGTTTGCCAGCGTCTTCTGGTTGGTCGCGGACTGCAACTCCGAAAGCATGACCTCCGAGACGAATGGCTCGGAGCGGCGGCCGAGACGGTTGAACAAGTCACGCCAAGCGATGTTGTTGATCACCAGCGGCCAGACGACCTTGAGCGACGCGGCACTGCCACCTTGCACGAGCGCCGTCACCGCATACAGCGGCGTGTGGTGGTCCGCGGCACCGAAGCCATCGAGGATGTCGAGCAACTGTCGCTGCACTTCGTCTTCGAGAACCGGTCGCAAGGCCAACGCGCGCGACATGTCCAATGCGACTTCGGGCGAGTGCTGCAGCCAATCGATCACGTAGCCGGCCGGCAGCTGGTTCGAGGCCGTCGCGATGATGCGGCGGATGCGACTTGCCGGCGCACCGTCAGTGGCAAGCTCCAAGACCGTTTCATCAACCGCTTGCGCCGACAACAGCAGCTCAAACGCGCGGTCGCGGTCGGCCACGGACTCGCCATCGCGCAGCACAGCCACGACGCGGTCGATGCGTTCCTGACTCGTAAGCAGCTTGTTGGCAAACTCGAGCCATAGCGAATCGAGCGGCACCCGACCATCCAGCGCCGCGGCCACTCGTTCTTGCACGAGTTCCGGGCGTACTTCGAACACGTGACGCAGCAAGCCGCGCGCTTCCGCATCGGGCAGCGACACCGCCAGGCTGAGCAGAATCTTGGTGCCACGCGCCGATAAGCGATCGAGCAACGGCACCGTCTCGGCGACGGTCATGTCGGCCTGCATCAATCCCTGATGCAGTCGGCCAAGCAGTCCATCGGCAACCTTCTCCGGCAACAAGAACGAAGCGAAGTAGGTGCCATCATCAACTTGCTTGCTGCGTAACGCTTCGAGCAACAGCAACGCCTCGGGCTTGCCCAAAGGCTCTCCAAGCGCCGCAATCGCTAGCAAGCGGTGGTTCAGCGGACGTTTGGGACGAGCGACAGTTTGCTCTCGAACCCACGCCGACGCAGCTGGTCGCGGTGCGCGAGCCAGTTCTTCAAGGAAGCGGTATGCCGCCTTAGGGTTGGCCGTGAGCCCGGTAAAGAGTTCCTGCGGCAGCTCAGCCCATTGATGACGGACAATCGCAGCCACCGTGCGGGCAACAGATTCGTTGCTGCCAGCGAGGCGGACCACCGCTTCGAGCGGCGTCAGTTTGCCAAGATCTTGCGCGTCGCAGACCGCACGGCAGAGCACCTTGTTGGTGCCACTGCCCTGATCTTCCTGCGCCGCAACGGACACTGCGAGCAACAAGAGTGCAGACCACGTGCTGGCTGTATTCATCGCAACTCCTGCGCGATCGCAGCCACGAGGTCCGACGCAACCATGCCGTTCTCGCCGATCGCATCCCGCGCGCGATCGCCGGCTCGACCATGAACGTTGACTGCGAGACACGCCGCATCGAACGGGTCGAGGCCGCGCGCCAACAACGCGCCGAGCAATCCGGCCAACACATCGCCCGAACCACCAGCTGCCATGCCCGGATTGCCCGTGGCGTTCTCAAAGCACTTCTGACCATCCGAGACCAACGTGCCCTTGCCCTTCAGCACCACGATCGCACCGCTCCTCTCGCAGAGTGCCGCAACCGCGGCCTCGCGATCCGACTGCACCAACGCGATGCTGGTGCCGAGCAAACGCGCAGCCTCCCCTGGATGCGGTGTCAGTATCAACGGGGCCCGACAGGTGAGTTTTTTGGTGAGCGGCGACAGCACATTGAGCGCATCGGCGTCGATGACAACCGGCACCGGGCTGTGTTGCAGAACCGTCTGCAGCAACGACATCGTCGGAGCGTTGGTCGACAAACCGGGGCCAATCACGACCGCATCAGCGTCGCCAAGCTGTTGCTTAACCTCGCGCGCGATCGCCAAGAACGTCATCGCTTCCGGCACACTCAACGGAAACGTTGCCACCAACGGTTCCGGCAACGCAACTCGCACGAGCCCGACGCCACCGCGCGTCGCCGCCCGCACACACAACACCGCGGCGCCGGCCATGCCGACACTGCCAGCGACAACGAGCAGCTTGCCGAACGTTCCTTTGTGCGAGTCGCTGGGTCGCGGCGGCAACGTTGGCACCTCGGTCACCCACTGCAGACCACTCATTGTCGCCACTCCACCACGCTGTGCACGTCGCCGACGAGCAACTTCTGGGTGTTGTGGATCGGGATGCTGGCGAACCGCGAGAGCGGCTCCGGCACAACTTCGCTCGCGAACGCCCCAAGCCATCGCAGCAGATCGATCACCACCGGCTGGTAGCCACGTTCGGCACCATCGTCGACCTTGATCGCGATGCCGAGCGCTCCCGGCCACCGCTTGCGCTTGGCATCGGGCGAAAGCGAGATCACGTAGACCCCCTCGGCACCGTTCTTGGCGAACGACTTGCCGGGCCACGTGCGCACCAACGCCGTGCACAACCGATGTTCGCCGGCGAGCAAAACTGGGGCTTGGCCAACGGCCTCGAAAATGGAGCGGCATGCGGCTGCTCGAACGGGCGAGACCCCATCTGGGTTCGCTAGTTGGCAGAAAGCCCGCGCCAGCGCCGCCAGCGACAGCACAAAGGTCGGCGCACCGCATCCGTCGAGCCCGGTCGGCAGCGGCGCCGGCAGCCCCGCCATCTCCGACACGGCCTCATTGACGAGCCGCTGGGTGGCGGAATCCGGGCTCAGGTAATTGGCCAGGTCTTCGCCGCATTCCCCAGCGAGGTGCAGGAAGCCGGTGTGTTTGCCACTGCAATTATTGTGCACCTTCAGCGGTTTGTCGCCGCGACCGAGCATCTGCAGCCGACTGGCCTTGGCGAACGGTGCGTGCGGCCCGCAGCCCAGCAAGGACTCGTCGAGGCCGCCCCGCGCCAAGAATGAGCGCACGGCCGCCACATGGGCCTCAGTGCCATCGTGACTGGCGCAAAGCACCGCCAATTCTTCGGCCGGCAGCCCCAACCGCTGCGGCACGCCACGTTCGATCAGCGGTAGCGCCTGTAGCGGCTTGACCGCCGAGCGCGCAAACGTCGGCAATTCGGTGTCCCCCAGCAACAAGGCCGGAGCCCCAGCATGGAAGACCGCGACGGCGCCGCGATGCCAGGATTCGACCCGGCCACTGCGCGTGGCGACGGACAAAATTGGGTTCGGCGACGACACCTGCAGGGGAGACAGTTCGGAAGACACGCAATGGTTATAGCCAAGCCAAGCCCGACGCGCGCTCGCTTGCCTGCCCGCTGCCCCCTATAACCTTCGCCTCACTCATGGACCTGGTCGAAGTAGAACTTGCGCGTGTCGTCATTCACCAGAAGGGTGATCACCAGTACATCCACCTGCGTGAGCGGCATGGCGCCCGCAGCTTCCCGATCGTCATCGGCTACAATGAAGTCGAGGAAATCAACCGCAAGCTGTGCGCCGTCGAGCCGCCACGGCCGCTGACGCACGACCTGATTGGCCGGATCCTGCAGCGCCTCGGCTACCGCCTACATCGCGTGGTCATCAGCGAACTACGCGAAGGCACCTTCTTCGCGTCGCTGATCCTGGTGCCGCGCGAACAGGGCACGTCGACCGACGGCGACGAGCAAACCATCGATTGCCGCCCGTCGGACGCGATCGCGCTGGCCGTGCAAACCGGCTCACCGATTCTGGTCGCACGCGATGTGTTCGAGCAAGTTGCGGTCGACTAGTGATCGGCTGGGGTTGCAGCCGCGCTCCGGAATCGCCGCGTTCCGGCGCTGCGACGTTCCCAGCCAGTTTCCATGCTGCCGGAGGTGCAATTCTGTAATCACCTCTTGCTCCAAACTTCCTGGTGGCGACGCTGACTCCTGATGACTGCTGATCAGGAAGAGCGCAAAGCCTTTAAGGCCCTCCAAGGACGACTCCAGAGCATCTGGGAGGACGTGCACAACCAGCCACGAGCGCCACATTCGTGCTTGGTCATTCCGTCGCTGAGCTTCGACCAGGAAGAGCTGCAGAAGGTCACCGGCGTGCCGTTTTACGAAGAGCGGTTGATGTTCATGCTGATGCGGTTGCGCCGCCCCGGCGCGCGACTGATGTACATCACCAGCCAGCCGGTCGACGCGGACATCGTCGACTACTACCTGCAGATGCTGGTCGGCGTGCCGCCAACGCACGCGCGCAGGCGACTGACGATGCTGTGCGTGCAAGACGCCAGCCCGCGCGCGTTGACCGAAAAGATCCTCGAGCGCCCGCGCGTCATTGACCGCATCCGCCAGTGGATCGGCGACAAGGACCGCGCCTACATGTCGTGCTTTACGACCTCGGCACTCGAGCGCACCCTCGCCGTGCAACTCGGCATCCCGCTCAACGGCGCCGACCCGGACTTGCTGCACCTCGGTAGCAAAAGCGGTTCGCGCGAAACGTTCCGGGCAGCTGGAGTCGAGTTGCCCGACGGCACCGAGAACCTCGAAAGCCTCGATGCCGCCGTCGCCGCACTCGACGAGCTAAAAGCCAAAAAGCCCGGAATGAAGCGCGCCGTGGTCAAGCTCAACGAAGGCTTCTCCGGTGAAGGCAACGCGCTGTTCGAGTTTCCGTCGCCAATGCCCGAGCAGCCGGAAGAACGGAACAAGGCGATTCGCGAAGCGATGCACTCGCTGAAGTTCGCCGCCAAGGATCACTCCGAGCGGCTGTTCTTCGAGAAGTATGCCGAGATGGGCGGCGTCGTGGAGGAGTTCCTTGAAGCCGAAGAAGTACATTCGCCGAGTGTGCAGCTGCGCATTACGCCAGCCGGCGAACTGCGCATCATCTCCACGCATGACCAAGCACTAGGCGGCGAATCGGGCCAGGTCTACCTCGGCTGTTCGTTCCCAGCCAGCAACGACTACCGCGCGATGATCACCGAACGCGCCCACTTTGTCGGCGAGGTATTGCGCGACCAAGGCGTCATCGGCCGCTTCGCAATCGACTTCCTCGTCTTCCGCAATCCCGGCGAAGAGTGGCGCTGTTCGGCAATCGAGATCAACTTGCGGATGGGTGGAACCACGTTCCCCTTCATCGCCCTCGACTTCCTGACCGGCGGCTCGCTGACAGGGTCGGGTGACTACCGGACGCGGACTGGCGTGGCCAAGTTCTACTTCGCCACGGACGTGCTGACCTCGAGCTCCTATCGCGGCCTGCTGCCGCAGGACTTCCTGGAGATCGTCATCCACCACGGCCTGCACTTCAGTCCATCGACTGAGACCGGCGTGCTATTCCACATGATTGGCGCGCTGTCGCAGTATGGCAAGCTGGGCGTGATCTGCATCGGCAACAGCCAGCAGGAAGCCATGGACCTCTACCAGCGAACCCGCGATGTGCTCGACACCGAAACCGATGCGACCCGCACCGACAAAGGCCAATTGATGTCGATGTTCAACGACTTCCCGCACCTCGACGACTAACGCATTGGCGTTCCACGGCAGCTCACGCTAGCGTGTGCGCCGACGAGGGCGCTGCAATGCTGGCGCCACACCCCGCGGTGGGGTGGCAGAGTGGCCGAATGCACCGGTTTTGAAAACCGACGAGGATTCACGTCTTCCGGGGGTTCGAATCCCTCCCCCACCGCCATTTTCTCATGAGCTCTCATGAGATCGCGCCGGTCAGGCGCTGGGACAGCTCTTCGGGTCGTGAGCCCACCGATGCGTGCCAGACCGCTGCTCGCCCACGAGCGCTTGCCCTCCGCTGCCACGTTCCAGCAAGGGAGTGGGCGCAAACGTCGCGGAATAGGCGCACTGTGGTTCTCGTCCAATCGCCGCTTGACTCCCGAAGCGGTCTAGTTTGGGCCAACGGGTATTCGTCGCAGGAGCGATCACGATGAGAGTGCCCCTTCCGTCCATTCTGTACGCCGCCAGTGCGGCGTTGATCGCTGGCTCTTCATGGCTGATCTACGACTCGCGTGAGTTGTGGCAGCAGCAGACCGCCACGGACGCGACGATGAGAGGTCGCGACGATGCCATCAAGTTCGCGGCGCTCGGCAAGGGCAAGGTGCGCACGACCGGCAACTGGAACTACAGCGACAGTGCTTGGTGGCAGCAAATAAAGGGCGTCAACCTGATTGGCTATGTGCCGAAGGTCGAGGTCCCTGGCCCCACTGGCGGCGGCGAAGAAACGCTGGTGCCTGTTGCGACGCCACTCGAAGACATCTTCGAACTCGTCGTTTGCTTCCACCGCCCCAGCAGCGACGAAGGCGTGCAGTCGCACGTGGTCATTCGCTACAAGCAAGAAGCCCAAGTCAAACCGCCGCAATGGTGGCTCGATGAGAACACCTCCGTTGCCCGGGCGAGATCGAGCAACCGCACCTTGATGGCGCAGCCATCCGACCGTGTCGACAACCGCCGCACGACGTCCCAACAACCTGCGCCGCTGCCTCATGCATCCATGGCAGGTCGCGAAGTGCTGCAACACCTGTCGGTAGACGCGCAAGGCGACGTGCGCCGCGCCAGCAGCCTGTGGGGCGACTACCGCAACATTCGACTGCTGCGCGTCGACCCGAGCGGCGAGTCGGCATGGTTTGTTCGCGACGTGGCTAGCCTGCCTGGCGAGCCCAAGGTCGAACCTAAAGAAGAAGAGATCCTGAAGACCAGCACGGGGATCTCACAGAAGCTGGCTCTCGCGTTGCGACAACTGCAAGGACGCGAAGGTGCGCTGAAGACCACGATCGTCAGCACTGCCACCACCCGTGACTGGCTCGACGTCGAATCGACGACGCGCATCGGCAACGAGTTCCACATCGGCCGCAACGACGAACGCATGTTCGAGAACCCTGCGGACCTATTCGCCGGCGTTCACCTCGACACGTTCGTCAGCCGCTATAGCGACACGCAAGGCCTCGTCGTGCGCAGCATCAAGCCAGAGTTAGCTGCGAAGTTCGGCATCCAGACCGACGACGTGCTGCTATCGGTCAATGGCCGAGACGTGTCGTCCAAGCCGCAGGCCGCCAACATGGCCAAGCGCTCCTACCAACGCGGCGTGCGCACGTTCACGACCAAGTGGTGGTCGAACGGGCAGGAAGTCGAACGCGTCTACCGGGCGCGTGACTAGCACTAAGCGATAACACCAAGTGTCCGGCGATTCGCCGGCGGTCGTTGGAGCGTGATCATCGCGGCATAGCTCGCGGACAAGGATCACGCGTTGGTGGAGTTCACTGACTAGAAGCGATGCCTGCGAGGCATCGCTCGGTGCTTCCATGCAGACTTACGCTGAGCACACAACACCCATCTCACCGCATTCGTTCGGCCGTCGGGGTTCTGATTGCGCGACTAATCGCCAGTTGGCTTCATGTGCTTGGAGTTGTTGCCCCACCAGGGCCAAACACCGAATGCGAGCTGCGCGGGCCAAGTAACGGCATCGAACAGCACACCGCCAACGATCACCGGAAGCCCAAATGCCGGGCGCAGCGGGCTCTGACTGGTTGGCGGGCTCGACTCAGCGAACGCGGACTCTTCCCCATACGCCCAACGCACTGAGTTGATGGAACCGCATGAGGTGAGGCAGCACGCAAGCGCACCGAGAGCAACCAATAGGATCTTCCGCATTTGAGACAGATCGACTGCCCGCACGGGAGACTTGAGGCGGGCTGAGTGCGCCATTCTAGCTCCCTTGGCAGGGGCGATTCAGGTGGGAGTTCACGCTTAATCCGCATGGCGGCCCTGCGTTCGAGCCTGCTTTCACACGGCATCAATTACCAATGGAACTCAGTCTTGGTAGAGGTCGTGCGCGTTGCTGATTGCGATCAAGCCGTTTGTTGCATTGGCCGTCAGCTCCAAGGCTTGCCAACGGAACATCTGACTGCCGAGACCCGTCACTAGCGTGACGTTGATGGAGAAGACGGCTACGCCAGCACGTCGCGCAGCACCCGACCCGCCACGTCCGTCAACCTGCGATCGATCCCGTTATGACGGAAGGTCAAACGTTCGTGATCGATGCCGAGCAGGTGCAGGATCGTCGCGTGCACAT
>JBNMNW010000090.1:0-19002 GCA_051278165.1 Planctomycetota bacterium
CTTCGCGGGGCGATCCAACGGCGAAGCGTGTGCCGTGCTCGGCATCAGCGAACGCACAGGTGGACGCCGCTGGGAGTTCGCCAGGACCTGGTTGCACGAACAGCTTTCGCGATGAATGACCGCCTGCGCCGGATACGCATTGCGTTCGAAGCCGCAATCGAAATTGACGATCCCGAGCAGCGGGCACGCGCTCTGCACAAGGCGTGCAATGGCGATGCTGAGTTGATCGCTGAGGTCGAACGTCTGCTTGCGAACGCGCCCCCGCCGCAGTTCCTGCGAACGGGCGAAACGATCGAAAAGCTTGGCGAGTTCGAACTGCTTGAAATCCTCGATCGAGGCAGCATGGGCGTGGTATGGCGGGCCTATCAGCCGTCGCTGAATCGTCAGGTCGCGATCAAGGTCATGACGGTTGGACCCGGCATGTCCGCGTCCATGATCGAACGGTTCCATCGAGAGCCGCGGGCCGTGGCGAGTATCCGGCACCCGCATATCGTTCCCGTATACGCCGACGGTCGCGATGGAGCCAACCACTGGTTCGCGATGCACCTTGTGGAAGGCCACAGCCTTGGCAAGGAACTGCAGCTTCAACAGGGATCGAAGCAACAACAAACGCTGCTGCCACCATCCTCCACAGGAGCCTGGTTTACTACGATCGCTGGTCTGTGCGCAGATGTGGCTGACGCACTGCAATCGGCCCATGAACACAGCATCGTGCATCGCGACATCAAGCCGCAGAACCTCCTGCTCGACAAGCAGGGTCGCGTGCAGGTCGCAGATTTCGGCATCGCGCGCGACGACCGGCTCGGAACGCTAACCGATCCCGGCACCGCACCAGGCACGCTCCACTACATGAGCCCGGAGCAGGCGCGCGTTCTGCAAATACCAATCGATCACCGCACCGATGTGTATTCGCTTGGGGTGGTGCTCTACGAGGCACTGACACTCGTCCAGCCTTTCGCCGGATCGTCTGATCACGACACTCGAAATCAGATCCTGCGGGCACGGCCGAAATCGCCGCGCTCTATCAACAACGAAATCCCGCGCGACTTAGAGACGGTCTGCTTGAAAGCTATCGAACGAGACCCAGCCGATCGCTACGCCGACGCCGCGGCACTCGCCGATGACCTACAGCGATTCCTAGACCACCGCGCAATCCATGCCCGCATGCCGTCGTTGGCCCGGCGTATCGCCGCTCTCGCGCGTGTCCATGGGCTATGGATTCTCATTGTAAGCGCGCTCTTCATCGCCGTGTCAATCGGCGAGACGATTGCAGATGCCAGCTCACGATCGACTCAGCAGCAGGAATTGCTCAGCTCGGTGCGAACGGTCATGCCGCGTGAGGCGAACACCTGGGAACAGCTGTCGCCGGCCAGGCTGAACGCGACGTTCGCCGCGACCCAGCGACTTCGCATCGACAGCACGTATTTGTCGGCACCTGACCTGGAACTACTCGCGCGAAGCGAGGCTGAGTTGGACCGATACCGCGAGGAGCTCGTTCGACTGGGCCGCGATTCGATTGCGACGGGGCGCCCAACCAGCCCGGACCCCGCCGCTAGCGACGGCAACGTGACCCGCATTCTCGAAGGCTGGAACCTACTGCTCCGTGCCTACTCAATCTACGAGGACGAGACCGTGCTTGAGGGTTACTCAGGAAACCCCATCGCACCAGCTCTAACGATTTCCGCACGCCGCGCTTCCGGGCAATCCCTGACAGGCCACGCCACCTATCGCGCCATCGACCTATTCACTGGAATTTGTGGTCCAGAAGTCGAACTCGGCCCGCTACCACTCGATCAGCACCCGGTGGATTCGGGCTATTTCCGGATCATTGTCCACCTCGACCAGATCGGTATTCGTGAGTTTTCGCGGCACCTTATCAGTGGCTACCGCGAGCACACGATCGACTGCATCTGGCGCCCAGAGCAAGCAATCAAAAACCTCGCCGAAGTACCCAGTGGCATCCTGCGCCTGGAAGACGACGACCCATTCCTGCCGCCGCTCGATCGCAAACCGATCGATGTCACAGCGTTTCGACTCGCACGGCACGAGGTCACGGTTGGAGAATGGCGTATCTTCGAAGCGGCGCGCCGAGACGCGAAGCTCCCTCCCCGCGACCACTGGATGCTCGATCGCATCGCACCGGACTCGCTTCAGAACTCGCTGCCGATCGTGGATATCGGCTGGCGACAGGCGCGCGAGTTTGCCGAGTGGTACGGCTGCCGCCTGCCAACGTTTGTCGAGTATTCATGGGCCGCACGCGGCCCAACCGGACGTCAAGTACCGTGGCTCTGGGGAAAGAGTCGCAACGCAGCGCCGCTCCCAGACCACAAAACATGGTTTGGTAACGTGCACGGCCGCGAAGCCAACCAAAGCGAACGCGCAGACCGCAACGGCTTCGACCTGACCCAAATGCGTGCCGTCGGCAGTGACCCTCAAGCCGCAACGCCAGCGCCGATGGCAGTCAATGATCTGCTCGGCAATGTCCGTGAGTGGCTCGAGAGTAGTTGCCCGAATCCCAACAAGCGCGGCGGCTTGCTTGCGCAACCAACGCAGCGCATGGCCGTCGGCGGACACTGGACCATCGCCAACAAGCTTCATCTCGACGCACCATTCGCGACCCCACGCGGCATCGAGGACGCCTGGGACGCCACGGACACCGGATTCCGCATCGCCACGAGTAGAGCACGATGACAGCAAACTCCTACCAGACCTCAGTGCAGCTTGCTGCGCGGCCCGATCACGCCACGAGTCTCGTGCTAGTCTTCGGCGGCCATCGCAGCCGCATCCTGCAACTGACCTTGCTTTTGTCTATGCACGGAAAGCCGCAGGTGCACAAGCTCACAGCCCATCAGCAAGGAGAACGTTCCATCTACATTGCAGAGCTCGACGATCTGCAATTTGCAATGGGCTGTGAACTCCAGATCACGGTCGAATACCGCGGTGATCCACCAGCGCTCGCCGGTGCCTACTACGACCTTGACGTCTTCGAGCACGCTGCAAAGCTCGAACCGGCGCACGGTTTCCTTCCCATAGAAGTCGAGTCCGCGGTAACCAACCATCACCGTGACGCCCTGCTGCTGTCGTTCTTCGACAGCGCGTTCTTGAAGACGGGCGAGCCATTCGTCCCCCCCACTACCCCCAACCTGTTCGACCGACGGCGTAAACTCATCAAGGACCGCTTCGCGACGACGGCAGGCAACGTGGAGCCGTCCCTCAAGACACGACACGACTACTACTTCCTCGACCTCGACATCAAGACCAACGCCTTGATGATCAAGGACCTGATCCTTAAGCGATCGATCGAATACAGCTTCGAAGCCCTCCACAACCGCAACATCTTCCGGGCCCGGTTTGCATCCGAGGGATTGTCCGCCGACTACCTGCCCCAGAACACAGAATGGGTCGGCACGTTCGAAAAGGCGCTCGTCAATGTTCGCCCACTACTGCTCGACATACTGCGCTCAGACCTACTCATCCGCACCGAGTTACGAGCCACCTCAGAACACGAGATCACAGGTCACCCGATTGCACTTCGAGCGCCAGAGGATCTGAACGAGACCCATCTCATCAACGCAATCCGGGTCGCCTTCGAACAATTCGCCATCGGGGCGCTGCATGTGGTCAGCTACGAGATCAAGGTGCCTGAGCGCGACGCCGAACTGGTCACACATGGCGCACCCAACGGCTCCGCCTACATGCTGTTTGCCGAAGCCGCATCCTACTTCGCGCAGCAGTCGGCAGCCGACGCTAACCACGAAGTTGTTCCGGAGAAGCTCCTCCAGCTACAGCACGAGACGGCGTTTTGGAACGCCATGCTTGAGATCTTCACGGACACTGCCGAAATCGTAGCCTGGCTATTCTGGAGCGGCGGTGCCCGCACAACCGGTGACTACGCATGGCACCACTACCACCGGCAGCGCATCTCCAACACAATCTGGCAGCAACGCAAGCATGTCGACCAGTGCATTCCCGGTCGCCGATGGAATATTGAGGAGCGATTCAGCGACCTGACGTTGATGGCGCTTCGGGATCATGCATACGCGGCAAAAACCCAAGTTGACCCGACCATCGCACCATCGATGCTGCGCGCATTCCAATCGCGTAGCGAACGAAAGCCAGGAACGGGCGCCTACAAACCCACCTCTCCAGAGCGCCTCGAATACGACCCACCTCACAAGAATCACATGACAACTACTTACTACATCAAGGATCCGATCGGCCTCATTGACGAATTGGGCAAGCCACTCAACGAAAACCTGCAGAGTGCCCACGCTGACGCCAGGCAGATCGCGGCCGCATTCATCAAAGCGGCGGCAAAACACCAAGAGATCCATTCATCCACCGAAGAGGAGCATCTCAAGGATGTGATCCTGCCAGAGCTAACGATCGAAATGGTGAAGACCGACGTCGATCTCGGATCAGCTCTGGCCAATGCCGAGATCCACACGAACGGAATCCTCGCTTGGGACTACAAGAACAGTGACTGGAAGCGCCCCGGTCTGATCAGCGGCGCATGGTGCCCGTTGCGCATTAAGAACGAGACCAATGGCAACGTCTGGTGCTACTGGATCGGCTTCAACGTCTCGACGACCTGAACAACCGAAAGGCCGCAATGCTTGAGCAGCTCCGCCTGGCACGGCAGCAGTGCTTGGCGACCGCGCAGCACTAAGGCAAGCGCGACGAATGAATCAGTAAGGTCTTTGAAGTGGTCCGTTCGAGGCCACGCAGGATCGACTGATTTTCCGGACTGGGCGCTCCAGCATGGCGGATGGAACGTGCGCGACGCATATCAGCGCCGTCTAGGAAGCCTCAAAAACCGGTGCGAATCGACACGCGAACCGTCAAGATCGCGCCATGCGCATCGTCGACTTCCATAGCCACTTCTTCGCGCGATCGTTCTTCGAAGCGCTCGCTAGCCAGAGTCCGCGAACCGGCACGACCGAAGAGAAGTTGGCCGCGCTGGTCAAGCTGACCGGCATGGAACTGCCCTCATCAAACCTTGCCGAACACACGGCGCGTTGGCTGGCAGAACTCGACCGTTCCCATGTCGATCACATGGTAACGTTCGCCAGCGCACCCGAAGAAATTGGCGCGGTCACACAGGCGATGCAGCTAGCCAACGGACGCATGACTGCCATGGCCGTCTGCAATCCGTTAGCGGCAGGGGCTGCGGCGAAGATGGATACGTTGCTGACCAACAACGGCTACCGCGGCGTGTTGTTGTTTCCGGCAATGCATCACTACTCGCCTGCTGACCCAGCGTGCACGCCACTTTGGGAGGTGCTCGAACGTCACCGCGCCATCGCCTACGTACACTGCGGCATGTTGGTCGTGAAGATTCGCGACCTGCTCGGCTTGCCGCGTGGTTACGACCTGCAGCACGCAAACCCGTTGCACCTGATTCCTGCTGCCGATGCACACCCAGGAGTCACGTTCTGCATCCCGCACTTCGGAGCCGGCTTGTTTCGCGAAACACTGATGGCCGGCTCGCAGTGCCAGAACATCGTCACCGACACCTCGTCTTCCAACGCTTGGATTCGCACGCAGCCGAGCCAGCCAAGCCTGCAAGATGTGTTCGCCCGAGCGCTCGACGTCTTTGGCCCCAAACGCATCATGTTCGGAACGGACTCAACGACGTTTCCGGCGGGATGGCGGGTCGATCGCCTGACCGAGCAACGTTCGATTCTCGAAGCGCTAGGCGTCGCGGCGAATGACCAGCAACAGATCTTCGCTGGCAATGCGGATGCGGCACTGGCCGGCGCATGAGCTACGACCTAGTTAGGCGGTGACCTCACGGCGCGCAAACAGACGTTGACGCGCGCCATGAAGATTCGGGTTCCTGCAGTCTCATCTACAGCTCGCCGTAGGCGACGAGCGAAGCGAGCTTGGCCTTTACTGCGACGAGGGCTGTGGCCGCGAGGGCCATCTGGCACTTGCGTACTGCTCCAGCACAGGAAAAGTGCGCACAGACCACGCCGAGCAATGCTTTGACGAGCACTCGGCGCTTTGGACTTCATCACACGAGGCCCTGTCTGTGCGCGTAACGACACTACTCAACAAACTAATCAATCTCCAGGGGGTCCGGGTGACCGGGCTCCGCTTCGAAGACGACTCACTGGTCATCGGCATCGCCCGGACCTTCAAGGCTTTGAAGTGCCCGCACTGCGGCTACAGCAAGCGCGGACGCCAGTCGCGGAGCATTCGCCGATGGCGACACATCGGCCTCTGGGGCAACGAAGTCTGGCTTAGAGGCGAAATCCGCCGGCAACGATGCAAGAGGTGCGAGACAGTCGTGACCGAGGCTGTGCCGTGGGCACGGCACGACTCTGACTTCACGAAGAGCTTCGAGGACGCGGTTGCACTGCTGGCTCAACAAACCAGCAAGACGGCGGTGGCCGTACTGACAGGCATCTTGTGTCCAACAGTCGGCAACATCGCTGAGCGAGTTGTTGCGGAGCATCTCGATTCCGATCGGTTTCGCGGCAGATAGCACGGGGACGCACCTCGCAACTTGCACAATCGCGCCATGGCGTGCGGTGCGAAACGCAGACCACTGCACGCACTGGCTGGCAATTCGCTCGTTCAGCAACCGCCTTCTAGAGTTGCAGCATTTGCATCATCCAAGACCGCGCTGTGCAAGACATGCAAGACGTTCGGCTTCACGGGGGCTGACCGCGTTGGCATCAATTTTGATGTGGTGCCGAACAACAATGAAGGAACTTCGAATCGACGATCTGATGCTTGCTGAAGACAGCGCCGGCCCGTGTGTGTCAATCTATCTTCCGACCTATCGATCTGGCCGTGAGACGCGCCAGGGCGCCACCTTGCTTGCCAATCTGCTGCGCGAGGCGCGCCTGCAGGCTGCTGCCCAAGGGATTGCGAGCAAAGCAATCGAGGCCGTGCTAGCGCCGGCCATACGCCTTCTCGACCCAGACGAGCGATCGGTGGGATTCTGGCAACATCAGCAGGACGGGCTGGCGATCCTGTTGACTCAGGGCAGCGGCGGCTACGTCCGTGCACCGCATGCGTTCGAAGCACAGGTAGTTGTCGGCAGTCATCTACACAAGAGGCCGCTGCTGCCGTTGCGCGAAGACCTCTCGTTCACGTTGCTCGCGTTCAGCCAGAATCGTGTGCGCCTGTTTCACGGCTCGCGTTGGGGCCTGAAGCAGCCATCGCGCAACGAACTGCCAGCCAGCATGGCTGAGGTACTGTGGACGGACGACCCTGAAAAGAGCCTGCAGCACCACAGCTATACGACGCCGAGTGGCGCGCATTCGGTGCTTCACGGCCAGGGCGTCGGCACCAACGACGAGCGCAACAAGGATGACCTCGTGCGATACTTTCAAGCGCTCGACACCGCGCTGCTCAACAGCAGCGTTGACCGCGAACGGCCACTGGTACTCGCCGCGGTTGACTACCTTACTACGGTGTATCAATCGGTCAGCAAGCACCCGGACATCGTCGATAAGGCAGTCGCCGGCAATCCGGACAAACTGAGTGAGCAAGAACTGCACGCCGCGGCGTGGAACTGCCTGCAGCCCCGACTGCAAGCGCGCCATCAAAAAGCGATCTCGAACCTGCAGACACGTCTTGGAGCCGGCAAGGCATCCGACGAACTGACGACCATCGTACGCGGCGCGCACAACGGGCGTATCGAAGATCTATTCGTCCGGCTCGACACGGAGCGCTTTGGTGCCGAGCCAGATGGCGTGAGCAACCCGGACGTGCATGAAGATCGCAAGCCTGGCACCGTCGACCTACTTGGCGTCGCCGCCGACGCAACTCTGCGTGCCGGCGGCAATGTGCACGTGCTGGAAAAGAATGACGATGTGAAGGCTCCCGACGGGCTCGCCGCGACGTTCCGATTCTGATCGACGTGCCGTCCCCGAACACAATCACCTGGCATGGTTCGCCTGGTATGGTTGTTGCATCAACATTCGATGTGAGCACAAACACAGAAACGGAATTGCAAAGTTTGCTGAGCGGCGAGGTTGCTGCAGCCGAAACGTATACGCAGGCCATCGACAAACTCCCCGCACAGCATCAGCCTCTCTTGCGCACGCTGTGCCAAGAGCACGGCGACGCCATCAAGTTCTTTCACGAAGAACTCAGCAAGCGCGGGGTCGAGCCCAAGACAACGAGCGGCATGTGGGGTCAATTCGTCAAGTTGCTCGAAGGCTCGGCACTGATGGTTAGCAACAAGCTTGCACTGCAGGCGCTCCACGCAGGTGAAAAACGCGGCTTGGCGGGCTACCAGCACGCTGTGCGCAACGCCAACCTGCCGAGCCAATGCCGAATCCATATCGATGGCGAACTAGTACCCGCACAGAAGCGCCACGTTGACTCGCTTGAGCAGGTGCTGCAGCAACAATAGCCCGGACCGAGTACCGGTCGCCCTACCGCTAGCAACGAACCCGAAGTCGACAGAACGGGTTGCCGATGAGAGCCCCTCGCTACTTTGATTGCGTGGGGCTCTCTCAGTTTGCGCCAGGGGCACACACGTGCGTCATGTAAGTCGCCGCATCACAGCCGCGAACGAGTTCTCACTCGTCGTATTCACTTAGACGGTTGTAGAGGGTTCGCAGACTCACTCCCAACACCTCAGCCGTCGACTTCTTATCGCCATCCAGGCTCTCGAGAGTCGCCTCGATCAAGCGTCGCTCGGCCTCAGCGATCGAAGTGCCAACGCCGATACCGAGCGCGTCCGTACCGCCTGCATTGGGCTCGCCCCGGACGGCATCCGTTAGCACACTGCCCGCTTCCGCTGGCACACTGCCAGTCATTGCAGCATCAGTCGCTACAGCCCCATCGGCTGCAGCCCCATCGGTCGCAGCATCCGCTTCCAACTTCTCGGCGGCCTCTTCGCCAACCTCCAAGAGGATCTGCTCAGGCAAGCAGTCGACCTTGATGACCTCGCCTTCGATCAGAACCACAGCACGCTGCATCGCATTGCGAAGTTGACGGATGTTGCCGGGCCATGAGTAGCGTCGCAGCACGGCCACCACGCGTTCGGTCAACTGCAGATCGCTGCCGTGAAACTCACGCAAGAATCCAAGGGCCAACCGAACCACATCGTCGCCACGATCACGCAATGGTGGCACCGCGATCGGGAAAACACACAGTCGGTGGAACAGGTCCTCCCGCAACGTGCCATCCGCAATCGCCTGATCAAACGCACGATTGGTGGCCGCAACGATCCGCACATCGACTGCAACCTCCGACTTGCCACCAACGCGACGCACGCAGCGAGTCTCCAGAGTTCGCAACAACCGAACCTGCAACTCGACCGGCATCTCGGCAATTTCATCTAGGAACAGCGTGCCGCCATTGGCCTGCTCAAACACTCCTTGACGGGCACTTTCGGCACCGGTGAATGCGCCGCGCTCGTGACCAAACAATTCACTGTCGATCAGGTTCTCGGGCAGCGCCCCACAGTTGATGGCAACGAATGGTCCGGTGCTACGACTGCTACCAGCATGGATCGCACGTGCAACCAGCTCTTTGCCGGTACCGCTCTCGCCTTCGACGTAGACCGAGAGCTCGGTCGGTGCCACCTTGCGAATCAGCGTCAGGATGCGGCGAATCGCAGCCGACTCCCCGAGGATCTCGCTGCCGACAGGCTTCTTTGGCTCAGCACTGCCTGACTTGCCTGTATGGGCGTTGCCTGCGCCTGACTGGCCCGCATTCGAATGGCACCGCCGCCGCATCTTCTTCAAGATCTGCGTCAGCTCTTGGCAGTCGATGGGCTTCTGCACGAAGTACAGTTCCTTCATCGGCAATGCAGAAAAAGCAGCCCGAACCGAATCGTCGCCGCTCATCAGCACAACCTGCGGCCGGCGCTCTTGCGGGATCTCAAGCAAGAGATCAATGCCCGAGCCTCCCGGCAGATGCACATCAAGCATCACAGTGTCAAAAATGCCGTTGGCAAGCTCCCGTCGTGCCCCCTGCAAATCCACCGCCGTCGCCGTCGAGAAACCGCGCCGCTCCACCAAAGCGGTCAGAGCCTTCAACGCGGCGGGATCATCTTCTACGAGTAGTGCGTGCGGCATGGAGACAGGTTGCAGGACAGAGGGGCTTCAGGGGTGAGTTGGGTGGGCCCAGGAAGTTCACAACGTAAGCCAGCGAGCCAACAAGCGCAGCAAACCATCGGTATCGCCCGGGGCAAGACGCGCATGCCGATCATCACGCTCCGAGGCTTCACTGGTAGCATCGAACAACACCGTCATGGTCGAGCTGTTCTCGTTGTAGATGCTGTCAAGCAACGACTCCCCCGAACCATCCGGCAGCTCAAGTTCGGTAACTAACACTTCGGGAGCATTGTCATGCGCCAAGGCCAGCGCATCCGCGGCAGAACTGGCCACCTGCACCTGATGGCCGTGTTTAGCCAACGCGGCACGCAACTGCTCGCCAGTATCCCGATCAACACTCACGACCAGCACCTCGGCACCTACTGTGATGCGCGCCGCGTCGATCAGTCCGGTCATCGTGTCGACCAGTGCCTCCATGCGAACCGGCTTCTGCAGATAGCGATCGAATCCTGAAGCACGCACTGCGCGCCGATCCGAAGGACTACCACGTCCGGTGATCGCGATCGCGGGCAAACGATCTAAGCCACGCTCAAACTCTTCGCGACGCACATCCTCTACCAAATCAAATCCGGAGCGACCGGCCATCATCAGGTCGCTAATCAAAAGCCGCGGTCTGCGTTCCTGAATCTGCGCCAACGCGGCCGGGACATCCGCAGCCACCCGCACCGCATAGCCTCGCATGCGCAAACCAATAGCCACGACCTCGACCGTGGTCTGGTCGTCATCGACAACTAGGATATCGCCTTCGATGCGCTCCCCCACGGCAGCAACCGACTGCGCCGCCTCTGCCGCCTGCTTGCCAGTGCTTACGAGCGGCAGTTCAAACGCAATCGACGCGCCCTTGCCTAAGCCATCGCTGTGTGCATCCACCGCACCGTCGTGAGACTCCACGATCTGCTTGACCAGGTTGAGACCAAGCCCCAACCCGCCGTGCGCGCGCGTGTCCCGATGCTCGGCTTGCCAGAACTGTGCAAAGATGTCCGGCAACTTGTCGGGAGCCAAGCCTTCGCCAGAGTCACGGACAACCACACGAACCCGCGTTTCAAGCAACGCAACAGACACCCGCACTTGACCGCCGCGCGGCGTGAACTTGATAGCATTGTCGAGCAAGTTCTGCAGGACTTGGTCCAGACGGCCACGATCGGCATGCACAGAGGCTTCGTGATCCGCTGACTCAAACGCAAGGCTGACACCACGATCGACCGCGAGCGGCTCATTGCGATCCGTCACTTCACGAACCAAGGCGACCAACTCCATCACGGTTCGCTGCAGTTCGAGGCGACCACTCTCGAATCGTGAAACGTCTAGAAGGTCTTCAATGATGCGACTCTGCGCCGTGACCGCGTTGTCTATCTGCGCAACCGCACGCAGCACCAAATCGGCATCGACGCTGTCCGAGGACTGTAGCAACGACGTCCATAACCGGATCGCGTTCAACGGCGAGCGCAGCTCATGCGAAACTACCGTCAGCAGCGTTTCTCGCGCCTTCGCCGCCCGGCCAGCACTCTCCTGATCCGCGACCGACGTCGCCAACAAACGCTCGTGCTCCGCCGCCATCTCCATGCGCTCGGTGACGTCGCTCTGCATGCCGAGGAAGTGCGTGACCACACCCGCAGAATCGAACACAGGCGAAATCGTCAGTTCGTTCCAGAACGTTGAGCCGTCCTTGCGGTAGTTGCGCAATACGACGGTCGTTCGGCGATGCTCGCGCAAGGCGGCACGAACTTCTTCGAGTCCGGGCTGGTCCGCTTCCGGTGCATTGAGCATCCGGCAGTTGTGCCCCAAAATTTCGCTAACGCCGTAGCCACTCAGGGACTCGAACGCAGCGTTCGCGTAGACCATTGGATAGTCGTCTACCTGGGCATCGCAGATGACCATGGCACAGCTTGCAGCTTGCAATGCGCGCTCCGTCAAACGCAAGGATCCGAGCCGCCCGTGCAGTTCCGAATCTCTCCAAAGCGAGACCACACACCCTTCGCCAGCGCCCAGCAACGCGGCGACAACATCACACCGGAAGGCTTCCCTATCACCAACCTGCAGCAACAACCGGCGCTGGATCCTGGCGCGTTCACCATCAAGCAAGCTGCTGAGTTCGGAACGAAAGTTCGTGCGTTCGCCGTCGGCGACCAATCTCGTGACCTCGTGGCCGATGATCTGGTCGGGAGCCAGGCCTAACCACAGCGCGAATGAGTCGTTGATAGCGGACCAACGCAGATCAGCCGCAACGATGCCGCACGGAACTGGGACGCAGTTGAGGATGGCAGCCAACTGTGGACCTGACCATGGCGCATCCGTGGCACTGCGCATGACTCGCCTCGCACGCTGCCGCCAGACGATCCCCCACAACAACGCAACAACCGCAACCAAGACAGACAGGATCGATACGAGCGGCGGCACCGTGCCACGGTAGCCCCGCGCACCGGGACTAGCAAACGCAGCCACCACACAGACCGTGGTTCGCACACCGGCACGCAATCCCGAGTCACCGATTGTAGATTCTGCACGCTGCGGCCTTCGCGATCGGTGACTGCTGCAGGGCGCCCCACGAAGCCCTTTGCAGCTCCTGCAATATCGATAACGGCACGCTCCTTGCTCTACCCCCAGCGCCATGAAACGCATGTTCGCCCTTTACCGTGACCCAAACGACGCAGTCCAAGCGACCCGCATCCTCGCTGCCAAAGGCATCACGCGTCAGCATGTTTCGGCACTCACTTCGACGAGCGCGTTGGGACAGCTATTCATGGCGCGCTACCGGACCGCAACCACCGCCATCGGCAGCACGGGCCAAAGGTTGGCGGGCTCACGTCCCGAAAGCGGGGCCCTGTTTGTCGGCCCGATCGAACGGCTACTGACAGGTGCCAACATCGGCAGTCTGCACGATGCCTTGGTGACACTGGACATCCCACCTGACGATGTCTTGGCATACGGCCAAGAGATCCGTGACGGTGCCGTCTTGCTGTCCGTCGATGATGCAGCGGAGCCACACGAGCCGAGCGTACTGGACGAAACGTTCTCTCAAGCGAACGTACGCCACACGCAGCAACTGCGTGCCCCGACGCCGTAGCACCGTCGACAAGTTGCTACGCACACAACGCCGGAATCCGGTTCCGACTCATTTCAACACCGGTGCCTCGATGCACCCGAAGCAATATCATGACTACCAACGAAACGATCCATCACCATGCTCCTTTCGACATCTCCTTCGATGACCGCACGCAGGTCGCAGACAGCTGCAACACGTGGCTTGTCGACCTAATTGCGCTTGCGCTCAACCTCAAGCAGGCGCACTGGAATCTGCGCGGAGCCCGCTTCAAGAGCGTGCACGAACAGCTCGATGAAATCCTCGTCGATGTGCGCGCTGCCGTAGACGACGTCGCCGAACGCATCATGACCATCGGCGCGTCTGCAGACGGTCGCCCGATTTCCGTGCGCGAGAAGTCGACGCTCGGCGAGTTCCCCGGCGGTCCGCTAACCGTGCAGCAGGCGATTCAAGCATCGTGCAATGACCTACACACCGTCATCCGACACGGACGCGAGTGCCTCAAGGACACTGCATCGGACCCAATCACCGAAGACCTCGTCATCTCGGTCTGTTCATCCCTCGAGAAACATCACTGGATGCTCGAATCACAAGCCGAAACGAGCTGAATCGCAACCTCGAGTGCGTCACGCGCGCACATCACGGCTCGCACACCTATCCACCACGACCAATCTCGGAGATGCCCATGAAGACCTTCCTAGCACTCGCCGCCATCGTCATCTGCCTTCCCTTGACTTCGATGCTGCCATCCTCCAGCAGCACCACCTCACCTACAGCACCTCGTAGCGAAGGTACATGGTTCGCCGGTAGCATTGTCTCTTGGACCGTCGAAGAGGATGGCACGGTCTTGGTGCAGTTGCTCGTCGACACCAAGACCAAGTGGTTCCGCACACCGGCTAATCAGTCATCCTCTACTCAGTTCGAACTGCTGACGCTGCACGCCGTCCTGGCTCTCGATTCGCGCCCGCAGACTAGCGCGCAACCGAACGTTCGAATCTGCGGTGAGGCCACCACCGAACGCGACGGTGACACGATCCAGCAGGCCATGCGTCTACTTGCAATCGGCCGATAGACTCGGGGGGGCGTGGCTCGCGCCGCTAGCCGAGTTCAACTTGCCGTACGTGGTAGCCTAGTGATCAGCACAGTCGACCTCCGAGATTCGTAATGACAGGCTTCGACCGAGTTCGTGGCCGCAAAGCGCTGCGTCCACGATCCGCCATTTTTCGGCACGCACAAGAGAGACTCACCCTTTCAACGTAGACGCCATAGCGCGTCACGCGCATCCGGTTGCGCACGAAGAGACTGACTATGACCACCGACCAACGAATCGAACTCGATGCCCTTGGCGACATCAAAGTGCCGAGCGACGCACTGTATGGAGCGCAAACGGCGCGCGCAGCCGCGTGGTCGTTCTCCGGCCAGCGGTTTCCGCTACCGGTGATTCACGCGATCGCACATTTCAAGGCGGCGTCCGCCAGCGTCCGTGGTGCTCGTGGCGAGCTCTCGCCAGACAAGGCGCGCGCGATCGAGCAAGCGGCGCTGGAGGTGGCCGATGGTCAACACGATGACCACTTCCCACTCGAGGTGTTCCAGACCGGCTCCGCAACGAGCGCCAACATGAACGTCAACGAAGTCGTTGCGAACCGCGCGGCGCTGCTACTAGGTGCATCACTGCCAAGCCGGCTCGTGCACCCGAACGACGACGTGAACGCCGGACAGTCAAGCAACGACGTCGTTCCATCGGCATTGCATCTCGCCTTGTTACAGGCTGCTGGCAGCAGACTTCGGCCAGCGCTAGATCGCGTCATCACACGCTTCCATGAGCTGGCCGACAGTCACTGGCAGGACATTCGCGACGGCAAGACCCACCTGATGCGAGCAACGCCGCTACGCATGGGGCAGCAGTTTCGTGGCTACTCGCACCAACTTGAGCAACACCGCGAACGCCTGACGCACGGGCTCGATGGTTGCCGAGAATTGCCGCTGGGCGGCACGGCCGTCGGCACGGGCCTCGGCTGCTCGCCTGGCCTCGCCACTTCGATCTGCGAGACCGTTTCGAGCCGATGCAGGACGCGAGTCTTCGAGACCAGCACGCATCTCGGCCGACAGGGCAACCTCGACGCAGTCACCGCGTTCGTCGCCAGCATCAACACGACCTGCACGACCCTCTACAAGCTCACTAACGACCTGCGCTGGCAAAGCACGGAGGCACTCGGCGAAATTGAACTGCCTGTCATGCAACCCGGTAGCTCGATCATGCCGGGCAAAGCCAATCCGGTGGTCTTGGAAGCGATGCTCATGGCGTGTCAGCAAATCGAGGGCCACGCGCTCGTCGTCAGTCGGGCGAACTCGCAGGGACAGTTCGAACTCCACACCATGATCCCGCTAGTGGCGATGAACGCGCTATCTGCCGTTGACCTGCTCGCGAGCGCTCTTGATGCCCTGGACAAGCATTGCCTGCAAGGGCTGAAGGTCGGCAAGTCCGCCAGTGCCGACGTGGGCCGCAATCCGATTCTAGTGACGGCATTGGTATCGCACATCGGTCACGAACGGGCAGCCGAGTTGGCGGCACGTGCCGCTGTCGAAGGAGTCTCAGTAATGGATGTCGCCCGCCGAGACACGGATCTCGATGCTGAGACGCTTGCACTCCTGCTCGACCCGTCACGATTGGCCGGCGAGTTCGGCAGCGAAGGGCCGGCCGCTGATGCCGACCAACCAGGCGATAACTAACATAGCCGGCAGGCCCCCTTCCGGAATGCCCCTTCACCGGCACGGCCCTTGCACCAATCAGTTCGTGAACGCCTTAACGACCAACGCCGTACAGAGCATCCTGGACTCGACCCAAATGACGCGACTGGAGAAAATCCAGCAGTTGCGGCACATGGCGTACGAGGTGCGAGAGATGTCAGTTGCTACCGAAGAGGGCATGGCGCGCACCAACGACACCGGCCTCGATCTAGCGGTCGTACAACGCGCCTTGCGATTGCTCGATGCCGTCCCCGACACAGGCAGCGCAGCCAAGCAGTGAGCCAAAGACCTGCGCGGTCGGCACGGAGATTGCCGAACGACTTGCATGGAAACCCAAGACGTCAAGACCGTCATCCGCCGCAAACAAGCACGGGGCGCTCAAATCGTTCGCCACTGGCTTCTTCTGGCTGTGATCGTCATTGGCGCAGGCGCCGTCGGACTGATCGGATCGGCATGGATCTGGTAGCCGAAGTCTCGTGCATATCGTGGACACGTTGTCGTGCAGACAATGCAAACGAACACAGTGTGTCGCCCCTGGCGCGCACACGAAGACGCACGCAGCCGGCGACCAAATCGCCGCATTCTGCAGGGCCAGTGCGAGCGACATCGAAGCAGGCCAGCTACGGTGGAATCGCGTCTTCGATGGCGCCCTGGTCACGGCGCAGTCAATAAGCGCAACGTCATCGCTTGACCAGAACAGCTATAGGCCGCGCTAGGAGTCAGCGTCACGGGAGGCGAATCGACCAGGTGCGTGACCTTGGCACCGGGTTGGTTCGCCGAAACGCAGTCGAATCGGTGGATTCGGCGAGGATTTGGCGGGCCGACATGGTGTGAAGGGTGCGTGCATGGCGGTTTGCTCTCCCGTGGCGCAGACTCCTAGCGGTAACCATTACGGGCAGCCCGACGACAGCTTGACTGGGGGATACCCTGGCAGCGGCTGACCTGGCACAACTGGCTGTGTTGGGGGAACCACCGGAGGCACCGGCACCCCTGGCTGGATAGGAGGCATGACCGGAGGCACTGGCACTCCAGGCTCTACGGGGGGCGATGCAGGAGGCACTGGCACGACTGGCTTTGGGAGAGGCATTACCGGAGGCACTGGCACTTCTGGCCGTGTCGGTGGAGTTACCGGGTTCGGTTGAGGAACCGGCTTAGGCGGGACTGACGAAAGCAGTGTCGCGGAATCGCTAGGATGTCTCATGATCAGTATTTCTCTTGTCGTAATGGTCTACTCTATTAGCTATCAATTTTTCGACACTCATATTTCGGTCCTAGTGGCCAGAATCTCCCACGCAAACAACCCACAACTGCTGATCGGCTACTTGCACTACTCGTAGCGGGCCGACCTAAACATCATGTGGGTCCTGTTCAAAAAATGGTTCTACATCGACGTATCAGCGAGATGCGTAAATCACACTGCAAGCGCCGCGCCCAAACGAAAAATTCGCGACTCAAGTGGGTGATGATGTTTCCGCGACTGGCAGATGCCTTCACTTACTGAAAAGGCCACATCGCTCGCGAACATCTCCGAAACATTGTCAGTGAGGATAGCAACCGCGACGGCAGCCGCCGAACCACCGAACACATTCAAGGACTATCACGAAAGCGCAGCACGAATCAGAATGACTGACTTGACACCACGATGGAAACATCGACCACCCCCTACTCATCGCACATGAAAAACCCTATGATAGTAAATATGAGTAATCACCATATTCTGCTAACAACGGACCAGTCACAAGAGTCGCTGCGAGCGTTCGCGCCCGCGGCTGAGCTCGCACGCGCGCTGCAGGCCCGCGTAACCGTTCTGCACGTCGTGCCCAACCATGCACACCTCGTAGCGCCAGCTGCGGCTGCGATGCCGGCGATGCACATGGACCCCAGCCAAGCAGCGAAGGATGCACAGAACACTCTTGAGCTGCTTCGCGATCGGTTCGCCGGGGTAGAGCAGGTCGACATGGACGCCGTCGTGGGCAGCGATATTGCAGCCACGATCGTGGCCCAGTCCAACAAGCACGGCGCCGATTATATCTGCATGGCGACGCACGGACACGCCGGCATCAAACGGCTGCTGCTCGGCAGCGTCGCAGAGCAAGTCCTGCGCCACTCGAGCGTCCCGGTGGTAATCTATCCACCGCGCGAGTAACCGGGGGCCAGCCGAAGCACTGCAGAACGCGGCCGATGCAGTCGCTATTCGGGTAGCAGGCCCACGCGGCTAGCTAAGCACGCCATCTCCGCAGCTGAATGACAATCAGCCTTTGCGCTGCTGGTCGCCACTGTGATTGCTCCTGGTGCTAGGCGCCATCGGCGCAGGCGCCACGGGGCTGTTCGGGTCGGCATGGATCTGGTAGCCGCAGTCTCGTGCAAATCGTGCACACACTCGTGTGCAGATCATGCAATCCGACACTGTGCATCGCGCCAGGCGCGCGCATAGATGCACACGCAGACGACGACCAGGGGATCGCCCACATGAGCGCGAAGTCGGCATGGCGCTTGCAACCGCCGCTGGCGATCGCCTCGTGATTCAGTTGATGGGCCTGCACTCACGAAGGCTCGTCGATGGACGCAGAATCACTCGACGCCACACCGCACCTCGTCTCCGTCGCCCGAAACCCTTGCCAGCACCGACTAAACTTATGACCGACTCTCTGCGAACGATGAAGACCGCGACCGCCAACGAGGCCAAAGCCTGCTTCGACAGCATCTACAACCGGCATACGCCACACGACTATTGCTCCTACCTGGGCGACCTCGACTACAGCATCTGCGACGAAATCAGGCCGTTCGCCGACGCCGCGGCCAGCCTCCTGCAGGAATGGGAATCGCGCGTCCGCATGGTCGACATTGGCTGCAGCTACGGCATCAATGCAGCGGCACTTAAGCACGACATCTTGTTTGCGGAGTTGGCGCGCTTCTTCGAGGCCAACGTCCCCAAGGACCCCGAAGCGGCGCACAAGAAGGTCAAGGCCGCACTAGCGAAGAACGATGCGGCCATCGATATGGAGTGCGTCGGGCTGGACATCTCGGCTCCGGCCGTCGGCTTTGCCTGCAACGCCGGGCTACTCGACCACGGCGTCGTCGCCGATCTCGAACGCGGACCGGAAACCCTGTCGGCCACCGATCGGG
>JBNMNW010000091.1:0-19000 GCA_051278165.1 Planctomycetota bacterium
CGGCGCAGCTTGGCGGCAATCGCCTCCCGCAGCTCGGGCAAGCCAGCATACGGCGTATACAGCTGACGATCTTCGCCGCCGATCGACGCAATCGCACCCTTCACCAGTGGCTCGGGCGAGTCGAGGTCACAGACGCCTTGGCCGAGATTGATCCCGCCGGGCACGCCATTGATCACGAGAGTTAACGACCGTAGCAAATTGCCTTGGTCGAGATGGCGACGCCGCGCCGCTGTGCGCGCAAAGGCGCTGTGGAGGACATTCATGGTCGAGAAGGACCGGATGATACGAACAACTGTAGTCCGCGTCTTGAAGTCCGTGCCGGAACGGGGAGCATCACAGGTCAGTGAATGAAGCTTTGGCGTTGCGGGACTTGCACTTCGGGTACGGCTCCAGGGCCGCAGTGCGCGGGGTTTCTCTGCAATTGCATGCAGGCGACTGCTACGGCTTTCTCGGGCACAACGGGGCAGGCAAGACAACTGTCATGCGTTTGTGTCTTGGTCTTTTGCGGCCGGCGCGGGGGTCCGTGCGGATCTTTGGCATCGACCCAAGTCGCGATCGCCGTCGCGCCAACTCATTAGTAGGGGCACTGATCGAACGGCCAGGCTTCCACCTGCACGTTTCCGCCCGGCAGAACCTGGTCGCGCTGGCTCGCCTGCAGGGCATTGCGAAGCGTCTCGCCAATGCCGAAGTCGGCCGCGTCATTGAGTGCGTCGGGCTCAACGAAGCCATGAACCGCAAGGTCGGCACGTTCTCGATGGGCATGCGCCAACGCCTCGGCATCGCGCAAGCTTTGCTCGGCAAGCCGCGACTGTTGTTCCTCGACGAACCGACCAATGGTCTCGACCCCGAAGGCATCGCCGACCTGCGTGCACTGCTGCATCGGCTGACACGCGAAGAAGGCACGGCCATCATGTTGTCGAGTCACCAGCTCGCCGAACTCGATGGCTTGTGCAACCGCGTCGGCGTGCTGCGCGAAGGTTCGATGGTGATCGAAGGCGATCTCGATTCACTTCGTCAGCGGGTTGGCGTGCGTCACGTGATTACTGGCGAGCCGGTCGCGACAATGCAGCGCGAACTCGAAGACATGAACCTCCAGCCAACCCGCGACGGCGATCGCCTGTTCGTCAACCTTGGCGAGCGCGAGGCGCACGAGGTGACCCGCGCGTTGGCGGCGAAGGCGAAGCTCGCATCGTTCGCACCAGAGCAAGCGACCCTCGAACGCATCTACCTGCACGCGGCCACCGCGACCGCTGATACGGAAGCCCCGCCGGCGCCAATCAGCAAACCCGAAGCCGCGCCCGCGCCGCAGCTCGGCTCCATCAAAAAGGCCCGCCGCCGTGCGTTTGGCTTTGAGTTGACGACGTTGCTGCACAAGCGCTCAACCTTGCCGTTGTTGGCACTGCCATGTGTTGCCGCAGCGCTGACCGTCTCGAGCTACGGCACGCGGGTTGGCGAAGGGCTCGCGAAGGTCGAAACTGGCGAACAGTTCAGTGCCGATGCCGGTAGCGGCTACCTCGCCGTCGCACAAAGCATGCAAACGGCCACACCAGTGCTAGCACTCGCGATGCTATGGCTCGCCAGCCAAACCATCGCTGGCGACCTCGCCGGCGACACCATGCGCAATTCGCTGATTCGCAGCGTGCGCCGCAAGGACATCCTGTTTGGCAAGGTGTTCGTCTTGCTGTCAACGATGATGCTCGGCTGGCTCGCCGCCGTCGTGACCAGCATTGTTATTAGCTGGGCGACGGTTGGCTTTGGCAACCTCGAAGAGATCACCCGCTTCGGCGATCGAGAACTGCTCGCCAACGCATCCGGCGTATGGCCCACCATGTTGGTGACGCTTGCTCAGATGACGTTGCCGATGGCCGCGATCGTCACGCTCGGCGCCGCCGCATCGGCCGTCGCCAAGCGGCCCGCGTTAGCATTGGCGGCTGCTGCCGTTGCCGTGCTCGTGCCCGAACTCGCCCGCGACTTCGCTGGCGAACGCGGCGGCTGGTTACTGACCAGTCACTTGCCGATCGCCTGGCGCGATGAATCGGCACTCAACTACTTGGCGGCGGTCTCACGCGGCGCCGCCGACGCCGTTTGGGTTTGGTCCGAGCAAGCCGTCTACGCACCCGTTTTGTGGCTCGTCGCAGGCAGCGTCTTGCTCAGCATCTTGGTCTCCCGTCTCCGCATCTCATGATCGCCATGCTGCGAATCGCATCCCATCTGGCGTTACTCGCCACGTTCACAGCGTGCTCGCTGTCGCCGGATCTGCCAAAGCAATCACCTGCTCTGGCGGACATGGAAGAGCCGTTGGACTTGCGCATCGAGCCGAACGACGAACAGCAGCGACTGGCGTTGCCGGTCGGTACGTTCTCAGGGCTATACCTCAGCGATGGCCGCGACACGCTCGCTGCGAAGCTTGAGGAACCTGACTCGGTCAAGATCGAACGCGTCATCGAGAACTCGCCGGCACACCTCGCCGGGCTGCAGGCCGGCGATCTTGTGCTCGAAGTCGAAGTCGACGGTGAAGTCGCCAAGACCATTGGCCGACCGAGCCAATGGCGTCAGCTCGAGCTCAACGCTAAGCCCGGCACCAAGGTTGTGTTGTTCATCGACCGCGCTGGCCGCGAGGCGGAAACCGAAATCACCCTGGTGAAGCGGCTGCGGGCTCCCGATCGCGAGCTTGCGGAACGGTTCCGCGAAGAACAGCAGCTGGGCATTGTCGTGCGCACCGCAACCGAGTTCGAAGCCCGCACGGCCGAACTTGGCCCAGGTGCTGGCGCCGTCATCGTTGGCATGTCGCAACGCAGTCCCTGGCGCGCGGCTGGGCTGCGCTTCAAGGACTTGATCATTGCGATCGACAACCAACCACTAACACACCCACAAGAACTGCTGGCAGCCGCGCGCGATGAAGCACGCGAATCACTGCAAGTAACGTTCTTGCGCGGCGGCGAGACGAAGACTGTCGAGGCGGCCAAGACGAACCGAGAGCATGAGATGACCGACATCTCGCTGCCGCTGCTGTTTTCCTACGAAGTCGATCGCGGCCACTTCGAATGGTCGATGCTGGTTGGCCTGATCAACTACCAATCGACTGCTGCAGCCTGGCGATTTCGACTGCTGTGGGTGATTGGGTTTGGCGGCGGCGACGCGGACCAACTGCTGGAGCAAGGATCTTGATCTACCATCTGCCGAAGCCGCTAGTGACGTTTTTGCTAGCAGCGCAACTGCTCGCGCAAGACCCCAAGACCGCCATCATTCAGCTGCCGCCCTCGGTCGAGGTCACCGGCACGATGCTTGCGGACGTCGACGGCGACAAGCTCACGGATCTGGTGCTTGCGTGTCATCACACCACAACTGGCCAACGCAGCCTTCGAGTGCATTCGCGCCAGAAGAGCGGCCCGGCCTTCGCATCGAAGCCGTCGCGCGCGCCGTATCAACTCGACAGCGACGCGATTGCCTTCACGTTTTGTGATTGCACCGACGCACCCGGCCAAGAGCTGATCCTGCTGAGTGCGGAGCGCATCGCCCTGGTCGTGACGGAGAAGACTGGCGAACGTGACTACCGGCAGGTCGGCAGCCACGTGCTGATCTGGCCCGCCGCCGACGACCAGCGCATCGTGCCACTGCGGCATGCAGCGGTCGACTTCGACAACGACGGCCGCGAAGACTTGCTGCTGCCGCATCCCAATGGCTGGTCCGTCTGGTTCCAAGACCAAGAGGGCGGCAAGCCAACCTTCACGCGCCATGCGGACACGACACTGCCCCGCCGGCAAAGCACCATCAGCAAGGCCATGGGTGGCCGCGGTGCTGGCGGCGACGGCGATGGCTTCCAACTGCGCTTCGGTGGCGGCAAGTCAACGGGCGCCGACGGGCTACTTGTTCGCACCTCGACCCGAACGCCGCAGTGTAAGGCGCTCGACCTCGATGGCGACGGCAAGCTCGACCTGGTCGCTCAGCGCAACGGCAGCATGCACGCCGCGATGCAGACGACAGCCGGCAAGCTGACCGCCAAGGAACAGCCATTGCCGCTGCCGGAGAACCGATTGAAGGTAATCGACCCGGCGTTCAACGTGCAATGGCCGGACGTCAACGGCGACGGCTATGCCGACCTACTACTGACGACATCGGCGCAACGTGACGACGCAGTCGAAGCGCGCGTCGACCTGTTCCTCGCTGATCGTCTTGGCGCTTGGTCCGACAAACCCGACTGCCGTTTGCGCATGCAAACCTTGGCCAACGCACCGCAAGTCCTCGATGTCGATGGCGACGGCAAAGCGGAACTCGTTTGCGTCACACTGCGCACGTCTGCGATGTCCGCGCTGACCAACCCGAAGGCTGCGTCGTTCGATGCCCAACTCAACATCTATGACTTTGAAGATGGCAAGTTCACGACCCCATCCATGCTGTCGCGACCGATGCCACTGATGACCGACACCAGGTTGAAGAAGCCGTTCCTGATCGTGCGCCCCGGTCGCCGCGGCCGCGCCGGCGACGTGCTGCTGCACATCAATGACCGCGTCGAGCGCCGCTTCCTCAACGCGAAGAACAAGCAGTTGACGCTGGCGTCATCAGATGCCAGCTCACCCGTTCCGCCGAAGAGTCGCATCCTGGTTGCTGACGAAATCGGCGACGACATCCTGATCGTGACCGGCAGCGAAGTGCGCCACGTGAGGTTCCGCCGATGAAGTTCATTTGCACTGCCGCATTGGTCTCGACGGCGCTCGCCACGACGGCCTTGCCAGCACAGGCGCGCACATCTGCATCGTTCGAATATGCGGGCGTCACCTCGCAGCGGCTCGCCGACACCGATGGCGACGGCCGCCAGGAGTTGCTGCTCGTCTGCCACACCGTCACTGGCAATTCAGCGCTGATTCGCATCGGCTTCGACGACAACAATCAACTGCTGGTGCAACGTGGTCAGATCGCGCTGAATGACCCGGTGCACACGCTGATTGCCGTCGAAGACATTCTGCCCGCTCCCGGCGCAGAGGTCATCTTGGCAACACCACGACGCACTTTCTGTGTGTCATGGACGGCCGACGGCAAGGCGGGCAAGGAGGTCGTGTTGGCGCGGCGGGCGAAGTTCAAGGTGCGCGTCGACCAACCGCAACTGTCACCGTTCGTCATCGACCTCAACAAGGACGGGCTATTGGACCTGATGCTGCCTGGTCTAAATGGCGTGCAGCCCTACTTCCAGGAGAAGCTCGGCGACAACGGCGTGCCGATCTTCCGCAGCATGGAGCGCTTCACGGTGCCGATTTCGACATCCGTCGACACCGGCGGCGGCGGGCTCGACCAGGAGCTAACCGGCAGCATCAAGATCCCGCAGATCCTTACCGAAGATCTCAACGGCGACGGTCGCCCTGACTTGCTGACCAAAGAAGGTTTCAAGCGTGCGTTCCATATGCAGCGCGCCGACGGCACCTTCGAGAAGCCGATCCAAGTAGACCTCAAGCAGTTCGTCGACAGCACGCCGAAAGCCGCCATGGATCTCGGTTCGACCGCGGTGCTGAATGACTCACAGATGATGCAACGTGGCGATGTCAACGGTGACGGCATCCCAGATCACGTCATCGCCCACCGTCGCAAGATCTGGACCTTCCTCGGCAATACGAGCGGCCCGCAGTTCCGCAATACACGCACGCAAGCAGTTGCCGACGACGTCACACAGCTGCTGCTCATCGACCTCGACAGCGACGACTGTGACGACCTGCTCACCTTTCGGGTGCAGCTGCCTGGCCTCGCGTCGATCGTGCTCGCACTGGTGCGATCGATTGACATCGATGTGCGCGTCGTCGGCTACCAGAGCGAGAAGGACGGCTTCGCCCCCGCTCCCAAGTGGCGCCGCACCGTCACCGTGCGCATTCCGCCTCTGCTCTCGCTACTTGGTCAGCAAGAAGAACTGATTGAACGCTTCACCAACCTCATCAACAAGGCGCGCATCTCCGCACGCGGCGAGTTCGTCGCGACGGACCGCCCTGATTTGGTACTGGTGACCGAGGACAATTCGATGATCGAGTTGTTCCCCAACGTGCCGGCGGCACCCGAACTGGACAGTAGCGAGGGCACCAAGATGCTGCGTGATTTACTGTTCGAGAACGAGAACACCGTCTTCGACATCGACCGCATCTTCGGCCTCGCCTCAGGATTCCTCGATCGCATGAACGACCAATCGGTCGGCGAGCGCAAGCCAACTGCCTCAGTCAAGCTACGCGACGTCGAGCAGTGGCTCCTGACAGAGCTCAACGTTGGCGAGTTCGACGGCAAGCCGGGTGAAGAACTGCTGCTGACGTATCAGGCCATCAACGACCCAGAGCAGCGTGCCTACGACGTGATCTCTTGGCGTTAAGGGACCTGGGGCTGTAAGGCACTGTGCGGTTATGACACTGTGCGGTTATGACACCGTGCGGTTATGACACCGTGCGGCCAAGGCATCGTGCGGCTAAGGCATCGTGCGGCTAAGGCATCGTGCGGCTAAGACACTGTGCGGCTAAGACACCGCGCGGCTAGCGATTCCTCATATACCAGTGCGTGGCCTTGTTCACAGCCTTCGCGTTCGCCTCGCGGTCCTTGCTAGCGTCGTAACCGAAGACCTCACCGACAATGCCCTGCAACGCTTGCGCGGCCGCCTGGCGCTGCGGCACTACATCACTGCGTAGCGCATCCAGTACATCCGACATCGCATCCTTGCCGCGCTTGACCAACTGACGCGCGCACTCGTCGATCGATTTTTGCTTGGAGCGCGGGCCGATGTTGACGAGGCGAACAATGTTCACCGTCAACGGCCCCACGATCTTCTGGAACTTGCGCCGCAAGAACAAGATCGCAAATGACGTCGGCACTGAGTCGCCGCGCTTGCCGGACAAATGTGTGCCAGGGAGGCCATCCTTCCTGCTACTCCAACCGCCCCCGGACAGTTGCTCTTCGACAAACATCCGTGCGCCTTCGGCATACCAATCGGTCTTGCCTGCAATCTTATCGACGTCACACAGGATGGCGGCGCGCTCGAGCCCGTAGTGGAAGTAGTAGCACCAGCGCTCATCGACCGAGCCGATCGACTGCTTGTGCTTATCAAGATAGGACCAGCCGAGATCGATCTGCTTCTGGATAGCGTCCGCGCGCACGTAGTTGTCACCCAACGCCTGCTTGCAGATCGCCAACACCGCGATGCCAGCCGCGGTCATCGACGGGTATGACTTCCAACCGTTGTTCTGACGCGTGTAGCCAAAGCCACCGTGTGGATCCTGCTGCTTGCCTACTTCGCGCGCCATGTGGGTCCAAACCTGCTTCGGGATCTTGATGCCCATCGCACCCGCCGAACGCAACCCAAGCGCGCCGTATTGCGTGTTGCTCAAGTCCCACGTCGCGGGATGCCGCTGGTATTGGAACGTGCCCTCATCGCAGCGATGCGTGAGCAGCTTTTTGGTGTCATTCTTGGCCAACTCCATGCGCTTAGGAAATGTCGGGCACGCTTCGAGCACGATCAGCCGCAGCGCAATGTCATAGGTCTGGTTTGGCTTGCCCTTCGCCAACTTCTTGATCGCAGCCGCCAACGCCGGATCCGTGACCGGGATGCCATCGTGGATGCCGGCGAGCACCAGCAATGACAACTCGCCCGTTCGAGTCGCGCCCTTGGCAGCAGCCTTCAGGTGCGCAGTCAACGCTGGCCGCGCCATCTCAAGCGCGTCATGGACCTTGCTGCGCAGGTCCGCACTCTGCGCACTGCAAATACCGGTGGCGATGACTGCGATTGCGCAAATCAGTTGTAGAAGTCCTTGCCGCATCGACGTTGCATCATAGACATAACACATTCACGCGTTACAGCCTGCAAGCCACGCCGGGACGAACACCTCACCGCATGCGAATCGCCATCACTGGATCGACCGGCCTGGTCGGAAAAGCTCTAATTCCCGCCTTACAGAACGCCGGGCATCGGGTCGTGCGACTCGTGCGCGGCGCGGCGAGCGACCAACAGCGCTCCGCCAACGACGCGACGTCAATCGAAGACACGGCTCAATGGCAACCAGCCACCGGTGCCATCGATATGGAATCGCTCGGCGCCATCGATGCCGTCATTCACCTCGCGGGTGAGAACATCGCCGGCGGCCGGTGGACGAAAGCGCGCAAACAGCGCATCGCCGACAGCCGCGGACCAACCACCGAGAAGCTGTGCCGCACCCTCGCTGGCATGGAGCGGCCACCGGGCGTATTCATCAGCGCCGGCGGGGTCAGTATTTATGGCGACCGGGGCGACGAAGAACTGCATGAGGGTAGCGCGCTTGCCAGCGAGCCAGACTTTCTGGCCGACGTCGCCAAGGGCTGGGAGCACGGCGCGCAACCACTAGCGGACAGCAACACGCGCATCGTCAATCTGCGCATGGGCATCGTGCTCGACCCAAGCGGCGGCGCACTCGCCCGCATGCTGCCACCGTTTCGCTTGGGTATTGGTGGCCGACTCGGCAACGGCCATCACTTCATGAGCTGGATCTCGCTGACCGACCTCGTGCGCGTCATGCAGCGCGTATTGACCGATAAAGCACTGCACGGGCCGATAAACACCATTTCGCCGATGCCCGTCACCAATCGCGAGTTCACTCGCACGCTTGGCAAAGTACTGCGCCGGCCAACCTTCCTGCCGGTGCCGAGCTTCATCTTGAAACTGGTGTTCGGCGAACTATCGACTGTGCTGCTCGGCAGCCAGCGGGCGCGCCCGCAGCGATTACTCGAAGCTGGCTTTGAGTTTGAATACGCAGACCTCGAGAGTGCCCTTCGGGCCTCGCTGAAAAAGTAAAGCAGTGCCAATGTGCTGCTAGCCACACCACCGCGGCAGGTCACACCCGTGCAATGCAGGCAACAAAAACCTGCTGCGCGAACTCGCACGATCGACGCGCACGGACGACGTCGCGACTGCATTGCGAGCGACGCAACTCCTGCGTGATGCGATCTCTGCAACGGCGGCACAGCGCTTCATCATGCGCAACAACGTGACGACCAACCCTCCGGTCGATCCGTCACTAAAGACCTTCGCCTTCTCGTATCGATTCGAACGTCAGTAGGAGTAGCGCTGTGAGTAGTCGATCGAAAAGGCGACTAGTGGTAGCATGAATCGTTCGTAATACAGGGGCACGCGGCAATAAGAGCCGGCTCCTCCGTGAGTAACTGTGCCATGCCTCACCACAACAACACGATGTCGGAATCCTCTCGCTTGTCTGGCGAGGCGTTCGCCTCCGAACGCCTTCGCAACAATCCACAGCTTACTTTCGAGGATCTTCGTCAGGCCGCGGAAGAAGCTGGTGTCACGATCCAACCTATTCATTATGGACGGGCGCGCCGACAGCTTGGGCTGACCGGTGCACCGCCGGTGCAGTCTCAGGATCCTGTTCCTCCAGGTTTTTCGCAGGAGAGGCAGACTACGACGGTCCGTCGAACTGAGGAGGTCAGCTTGCCAATGGAATACGTTCCGGCAGCACCTGTACCCGCAGATACAAGCGCATCCGAGCATGCTGCGCCGCTGAGCCCGCCAGCCGTTCCAATTCCTACGCCCGACCCGGTAACTGTTCCGACTAGCCACGCTGCCGCTAGCCCGATTTTGGCGGCGCCGAGTGCGGCTCCAAAGCGCAATGGATCGCCGGCGTTCGACTTCTTGGTCGAGTCGCTGCGCGCCGAGCCAACACTCAGCTACCGCGAGTTGCAGACTCGCTCGATGGCCAATAGTTACAGGGTCGCGCCAATCATGTACGGCCGCGCCAAGGCACTGCTAGGCCTGGTCCCCGTAGCTCCTCGCGGCCAAGGCAAGAGCCGCAAGCCCGCCAAGCAAACGCTGCAGCAAGCCGATGCAGGGTCGTCCGACCATTTGAGCCAAGAGCTGTCAAACGTGCGCAGCGTCGAGGACCTCGTGCAGATCATCAAACACCTCGATGACGAACGGAAATGGCTGCGCAGCTTGCTTGAGAACATCGCTAACTTGATTGACGAAGCGCTCGACTACAGCCCCGACGCGTCGACGTAGCGAACGGTTCGCTGGAGCACGTTCCAGCTGAGCGTGAGAGCCGGAGCACGAGCACAGTAAGCGAGTGCCCGGCAAGCGAGTGCCCGGCAATAACGACCGCAGACGGCTAGCTAGACAAGCTGGCTAACAGCTTCTCAGCCGAACGAACACCACCCTCAAGCGTCGCCGGCAAGCCTGTCGCGGTCCAATCGCCGCACACCAACAAGTTGTCCGGCCCACCACGAAGGCGGCCAGGCGGCGGCCGCAATGCATCACTATTTGGTGCAGCAACGAACGTCGCATGATGCTCCTTACGAATGCGCACGTGGGCTTGTTCTAGCGCGGCCGCAAACGCGCCATCGCCATAGAACTTCCGCAGCTGTTGCTTGGCGATCGCTTCAATCTCCGCAACCGTCTGGCCATCGAAGCTGCGGTCACCGCCGGACAACAAAGAGAACTGGCCAACCGGCTCGCCAGGAGTGCGCAGCAGGAAGTGAAACGGCTGGCCACCAACCAGCGCGACGACCGGCCCATCATCCGACGGAGCCTCACCAGAGCCGCTCGCATCGGGCATAGTGAAGTAGGCCGTAACAATCGGAGCCGAGTCCAAAGAGGCGAACGCACAATCGCCAAACTCTGACTGCTTGCCCTCGATCAACTTGCGCAACGCAAACCACGGCATCGCCGAGATCACTAGATCTTCGGCGCCAATCGCAATGCGTTCGTCGCCGAGCTGGATCGCCGTCACGCGTTTCTCGGCAACCTGCAAACCGGTCACGCGCGTGCCAGTGCGCAGCGTCACGCCGGCATTGGCCAACGCACGCGGCGCCGGTTCGCCGAGCAACTCACTCCACGGCCGCTTAGGAAGCCAAAACGCCGCCGAACTCGCGCGGCCCATGAATGCTTCACGCAACGCCCCCAAGAAGTCCGAGGCGGAAGCTTCCTCAGGTTCGACGTTCATGACGGCGCGACATAACGGCCGCCACATCACCTGATCTGGCTCACCATGTTGACCACGCTTCTGCAACCAGTCGGCGAACGTCCAGTGCTTCGGCGCACCAAACATGACCGACGCCATACCTCGAAACGCCCGCAAGCGCGCACCGAATGGGATGCCCAATCGCAGCAACGCCCACGGCATCGCCAACGGCACCGGCAGCCGCGACAGCTTGAGCGATGCGAGACGGTCCGGCCCAAAGCGATAGGCCATGACTAGCCGGCGATCCTGCTGAAAGCATTGCTCGGTGCCAAGTCGCCGAAGCAACGTCCGCATGCCGTGATAGCAGCCGAGCAGCACATGGAAGCCATTGTCGAGGCTGCGACCGGTGTCGCGTTCTGGGCTCGAGAATGCGCGGCCACCACATCGCTTGCGCGACTCGAGCAACGAAACGTCGTAGCCGCGATCGGCCAGGCCAAATGCGGCCGCTAATCCGGCCACACCGCCACCGAGCACGAACGCTCGCCGCCGGCTAGTCACGCGCGCGCACCCAGCCAAACGGACGCAGCCAACCAAAGCTTGCGGCCGCGTGGCACCCGCATTCGCGGCCCCGCGATCGCGCCACCACGACGCTCTAGTCGACGCAACAACTCGCCGTAGATCGCCCCCATGATGCGCGGCGCAACCAGCGCGCGACGTTCGCGCAACGGCAGTCGCCGCAACTCGGCTCGGGCAACCGCGAACTGCTCGCGCCCTATGCCGGCCAACCGCTGGCACAGCAGCGTGACGCCACCGCCCGCCGCATAGTGCTTGGCTTCACCAGTGCCGAGCAAGTCCTCGACCGTGATGCCAAACTCCACCAGCCAAGTCTTCGGCGCGTAGTAGCGTTCGATTTCGGCATCACCACGCAGGTCGCGCAGCACGTTGGTGGACTGCAGCGCATGGCCTAGCGCCGCCGCAAATTTCTTGGCACCAGCACTGGTCGCACCAAGCACCGGCAAGCACGCAAGGCCGACGGCCGACGCCACCCGGTAGCAATACAGTTCGAGCTCTTCGCCATCGGCAATGCCGTCTGGATTGAGGTCCATCGCGCAGCCGGCTATCAGGTCCTCGAGCGCGCCGATCGGAATCGAGAACTCTTCGACCGCCGCCTTCAGTGCGACGCCGACCGGTGTTGCTGGCTGACCGCCATCGCACGCCCCAAGCTCTCGCCGCCAGAACGCCAACCGGCCTCGCGCCGTCTCGACATCCGGCGCTTCGTCGACCGCATCGTCCACGACCCGACAAAACGCATAGACCACGGTCATGCCGTGGCGACGGCGGGCATCGAGGCAAACAAAGCCGGCGAGGAAGTTCGAGCCAGACTGCTTGGTGATCTCCAGCGGATCTTGCTGCGCGTCGGGGGGCGTCATCGTGGCCTCGTTCATGAACGTCTCCACTTCGGTTCGCGTGCCGACAGCAACCCGCCAAACACCGTGCGCACGCGACGCAACTTGCTCAGATGCACGTTGCCGCCCAGCACATCGCCTCCGACCTGATGGATCTGCTGCAGCACCGCCGCAGCGCCGTGCAGGATCGCGCGCAGTTCCAGGCGCAGACGACCACTGACGCCGTTCACGACTTGCCAACCGGCCGCGAAGTCGTCCGCAATGCGATCGGCCTGCTCGAGAACAAAACGTCGCACCTCCGGCGAGGCATGCTCCGCACGCAGGTCCTCTTCGTTGGCGCCACAGGCGTGGAGCTCTTCGATCGGGAAGTAAATACGGTTCCGCTCGAGCAGGTCCTCGCGCATGTCTTGCAGATGATTAAGCAGCTGCAGCCCCGTGCAAACGCGATCCGAGTAGGCATCCAAATGGGCGTCGCGGTAACCGCTAACCCGCAGCACCAACCGCCCGATCGGGTCCGCCGAACGCCGACAGTAGTCGAGCAGCTGCGGGCGGTCGTAGCGCTGCTGGTGGCAGTCCTGGTCAAATGCATCGAGCAAGTCCGTAAACAAGGACTGCTCCAACTGGCACTGCTCAATCGTCGTGCGCAACTCGGCAAACAGCGGCACATCATGAACAAGAGCACCGCTCGCATCGTTCGTCAGATGGCGCAGGAAGTCTGCCCGGAACGCCGCCAACGCCGCCGCATCTTGCAGTTCGTCCGCGAGATCGTCGGCCGTGCGTGCGAACGCGTAAATTCGGTGCAGATGCACGCGCGCCACCTTGGGCAACAACCAGGAGCCGACCGGGAAGTTCTCGTAGTGGCGCTTCGCCAGGGACAGATAGTCGCCTGGATCTCGGCGCGAGTCGGTCGGAGCAGGAGTTGTCGAAGGCGATGCCAAAGTCGGTGTCGTCACGGCTGACGTAATAGGCAAGCTACCCGCGACGAGCCGCGATCGCAGCGGTCAGCTGAAACGGAAATTGGAGATTCCGTGTCACCGTGGGCGATTTCAGACCCCTATTCCCTTGCCGCATCCGCGAGAACAGCCATGGAAATCGACTTCAACGCAAAGGACGCCATCTCAGACTTCATCTCCGTGCCCGCGGGGACCTATTTGTGCCGCATCGCAGAAGTGCGCACAGGGACGACCCGAGCCGGCGACGACCGCTGGTCGCTTCGGCTGGTGGTCGCCGAGGGCCAGCACGTCGGCAAGCAGGCATCCTGGGACAGCCTGGTCTTCAGCGTGCGCGGCCGCACCCGGGCACGAACCATTTTACACGCCCTCGGGTTGCCGTCCAAAGGCCGCGTGCAGCTCACGCCGGAGGACCTGGAGGGCTGCACCGCGCTGGTTGAGGTTCGGCCATCCGAGTATGAGTCCCCATCAGGACAGGTGATTCGACGCAACGAGGTGCCTTACGATGGCTATCGCGCGGGGTCGCCGGCCGACTTCGAGGGCGGCAGTAGTTCTGGCGGGAGTAGCTCTGGCGGCAGTAGCTCTGGCGGGAATGAAGACGAGACCGTCGACGTATCCCAAATACCGTTCTGAGTTGCCCGGCCCAAAGGACCCGGCGGGCGCAACGACACTACCCACACCCCCAACGAAGGGTGGGCCCTGGATACTTGCGGTTGAGCAACACCCCCTACAGACCTACAAGGTGAGGTCACCCTGCAGCTTTCGCCGCTTAGGACCACCGCTTACAGGCAGCAAATCCCCGGCGGTCGAGGTCGCACTTGACCCTCCCATCGCCTTTGAATAGGACCGTCACCGTTGACAGCTGAACAAGAAATCGACGAGCTCCGCCAGATCATCCACGCAGCGGATGTGGACTACTACATTGGCGGCGAGAGCAGGCTCACGGATGCGCAGTACGACGAGATGTTCGTCAAGCTGCGCAAGCTAGAGACTGATCACCCGGAGCTGGTGACAGACGATTCGCCAACCCAGCGGGTCGGCGCACCGCTGCCGAAGGGCGGCATGTTCGAGACCCAAGAGCACCTGGCCCCGATGGGCAGCCTGGAGTCGCTGATGGGCGCAGACGAGGTGCGTGCGTTCGTCGAGCGTGCGCGCAAGCTGCTGGAGCTGGACGAAGACACGGCGCTCGCTTGGAGCTGTGAACCCAAGCTCGACGGCGTCAGCGCCAATATCCTCTACGAAAACGGTCAGCTTGTCCGCGGCCTGTCCCGCGGCGATGGCCAGAGCGGCGAAGACATCACGCGCAACCTGCTGACGATTCGCAACCTGCCGGTGCGATTGGCCGGGGATGGTCCATTCCCTGCTCAGATCGAAATCCGCGGCGAAGTGATCATGTCGAAGAAGGGCTTCGCCGCCCTGCAGCAGCGCGAGGAGACCAGCAACGAAGGAACGTTCCGCAACGCGCGCAACACGGTCGCTGGCACGCTCAAACTGCTCGATCCGCGCACCGTCAAGCGACGCCCGCTCGACTTCCTAGCGTTTGCGGTCGGCCACGTCGACGGAGTGGAGCTGCCCTCACACGATCAATTGCGCACGCAACTTGCCGCGTGGGGTTTCACCCTCGCTGAGCCAGCGGCACCCGCCGAGAACATCGAGGCCATCATCGCGTTCCGCGATGACCTGGAAAGCCGCCGCGACGCCTTGCCGTATGAGATGGACGGCGTCGTCGCCAAGGTCAACGACTTCGAGCTGCAAAAGCTGCTCGGCCGCACGTCGCGCACGCCCCGCTGGGCACTCGCCTACAAGTTCGCCCCTCGCCTGGCGCGATCGCGAGTCGAGAGGATCAGCGCGCAAGTTGGCCGCACCGGCGCCGTCACGCCGGTCGCCCACCTGACCCCAACAGAACTCGTTGGCGTCACCGTTCGCAATGCATCGCTACACAACTGGGCGCTGCTGGCCGAACGCGACGTGCGCGCAGGCGATGCCGTCGAAATCCAGCGCGCTGGAGATGTGATCCCGGAAGTCGTACGTGTCTTCGTGGACGAACGAGGTCCCGACTCACAGCCAACCGCACCGCCAACCGCCTGCCCCGCCTGCGAAGGCCCGCTGCAACCGGAAGGCAAATTCCTCTACTGCAGCAACCTTGATTGCCCGGCACAGCTGATTGGCCGGATCGTGCACCTCGCCAGCCGCCGTGCATTCGACATTGAGGGCCTCGGCCCCAAGCAGGTTGAGCAACTGGTTACGGCCAAGTTGGTCACTTCGGTCGAAGACGTCTTCGACCTTCGCGCCAAGCAAGAGCAACTGCTCGAGCTCGAGCGCTGGGGCAAGCGCAGCACCCAGAATCTGCTCAAGCAAATCGACGCGCGCAAGCAACTGCCGCTCGGACGCTTCCTCAACGGCATCGGCGTGCGCCACGTCGGCGAGACGACCGCGCGCGATCTCGCCAAGCACTTCGGCACCCTGGACCGATTGCGCGATGCAAGCCCAGCCGAACTGCTGGGCGTCGATGGCGTCGGCGATGAAGTCGCGGCGGCAATCCTGCAGTTCTTCGCTTCCGAAAAGAACCAAGCGACGCTGCAAGCCCTGCACACCGCCGGCGTCGAGCCACAAGCGGCCGAACGCAACGACAACGGCCCACTCGCCGGCCGGGTGTTCGCGTTCACTGGCGGGCTAACGACGATGTCGCGCGACGAAGCCAAGGAGAAGGTCGAGGCGCTCGGCGCCAAGGCTGCCACCGGCATCAGCAAGAAGGTTACCGACGTGATCGCTGGCACAGACGCTGGCAGCAAGCTTGTCAAAGCGGAGAAGCTCGGCTTGCGCATCCTCGACGAAGCAGCATTCAACGAGATGATGGAGAAGCTGTGAGCGAGCGCCCGGTTCGTCACGCCATTCGACTGCTAGTCTTGGGACTCGTGCTGGGCGCCGCGCTCTACGCCGGCTATCTAGCGATGGGCGCCCTGTAGTCGCTGACTACACAGTCATGCCTGGGGCGGTAGTGTTCGCCAGCCGCAGTGTTCGCCAGCCGCAGTGTTGCCCAGCCGCAGTGTTCGTCAGCCGCAGTGTTCGTCAGCCGCAGTGTTGGCCAGCCGTGCTGTTGGCCAGCAGTGCTATTCGCCGGCGGCCGCGTTTCGCCAGCAGTAACGAACGCCTGCAATCACAACCGGCCGGCAATCGCGATCAATCGCCAAAGCGATGGAAGCGTTCCTGCGCAGACCGCTGCAGCTCGTCGCGATCTTCAGGATGGGCGATGCTGATCAAGGCACGGGCGCGCTGCCGCAAGTTCTGACCACGGAGGTTCACGGCGCCGTATTCCGTCACCACCCAATGCACGTGAGCACGCGTGGTCACAACACCAGCGCCTGGCTTCAAGGTCGACACAATACGCGAGATGCCCTTGCCCGTTCGCGATGGCAATGCAATCACCGGCTTGCCACCTTCCGACAACGCCGCACCGCGCATGAAGTCCATCTGACCGCCGACCCCTGACCACATCCGAGTGCCAATTGAATCGGCGCAAACCTGACCCGTCAGATCGACTTCGATGGCGCTGTTGATGGCCGCTACTTTAGGGTTCTGCCTGATAACGAACGGGTCGTTGACGAACGCGATATCGCGCAACGCAACCTGCGGGTTGTCATCCAAGAAGTCGTAGACGCGTTGCGTGCCCATGACGAACCCGGAAACGATGCGGCCAGGAAGCACCACCTTGTGGCGACCGGTGATGACCCCATCGCGCACCAACGGCAGGATGCCATCCGAGAACATCTCGGTGTGCACGCCGAGGTCCTTGTGATCACCAAGCATCGCGAGCACGGCATCCGGGATGGCACCGATACCCATCTGCAGGGTCGCGCCATCTTCAATCAGCTCGGCGCAATGTCGGCCAATTGCGCGCTCCACTTCACCAAGCGGCTTGGCGTGGTGTTCGGGCAGCGGTTCGTCCACGGCAACAGCGGCGGCGAACCTGCTGTGATGCACCAAGCCATCGCCGTGGGTTCTTGGCATGTGCGGATTCACTTGCGCAATCACGACGGCAGCCGACTCGATGGCGGACAGCGCAATGTCGACGGAAACGCCTAGTGAGCAGTAGCCGTGCTGGTCTGGCGGCGACACGTGCACCAGCGCGACGTCGAGCGGCAGCACCTGATCGCGAAACAGTCCCGGCATCTCACTCAAGAACGCCGGGATGTAGTCCGCATCGCCGCGCGCAACGGCCACGCGCGTATTGGCGCCAACGAACAACGCATTGATGTGGAAGCTGCCGGCAACTCCCGGCGCTGCGCAAGGATGCTCACCCTCCGTGTGCAAGCTGATTAGCTCAACGTCTCGCAACTCGGGCGCTCGTTCGGCCAAAGCACGCAGCAGCTCTTGCGGAGTCGCGGCGGCGCCGTGCACGAACACACGATGGCCGGAACGAACACAGGCAACCGCGTCGGCGGCAGTGGAGAACTTCATCAGGGACTCGGGCGGATCACGTAAACCTGCGACATATCGACACACGTCATGCGATCACGCAGCTCTTTGCAGCGCGAGGCCATGCGAAGTCCCGCAGCATCCTTCGGCAACGCCCGGAAGGCATGGCTGCTGCCAACCAGGATGGCTTTGGTGCGTGCCCGAGACAGGGCGACATTGAGGCGGTTTAAGGATAGGTGGAACGCGGTGCCGCGTTTGGCTTCCGCGGGATCGCCAGCGGCCAACGACAAGACCACGACTTCGCGCTCCTGACCTTGGATGCGCTCAACGGTGTCGACGGTCAACTCTTCGAAGCCAGTCAGCAACTTGCGCTCAATCGCCGAGCGCATCAATCGCACTTGGGCCCGGAACGGCGCGATGATCGCAATCTCTTTGGCCGGCACACCGTGACGGCGCACCAGGTCCTCAACAACGTCGGCGACCGCATTGGCTTCCTCGGTCGAACGCTGGCCCGGCTGGCGATGATCGAGTCGCAACCAAACCACCGGCTCATCCGGGTCCAGAACTTCATCGAGCCGGCCCCCTGGAGTGAACGGCATGCGTCGTGATGCTGCGATCTCCGCCGAGTGCAGCTTGTCCCCGTAGAACGTCTCGCTGATCAGTCGGCAGACGCCCTCGTTCATTCGATACGTCGTGTTCAACAGCGACGATCCATAGTACTCGTGCAGCAACTCGAAGATCGAGATCGCCGCGCCGCGGTCGGCGTCAGCCGTAGTCACGACCGGCGGCAGTTGCTGGTGATCACCAAAGAACAACCAACGCTGCGAGCGCAGCATGCCCGGCAGCGAGTGCGGGATCGGCAACTGCCCCGCCTCGTCGAACACCGAGTAGTGAAACTGTTCGCGCTCGTGCAACTTGGCCAACTGAAAGCACGTGCCAGCAACAACGCATCCCTTCTCCGGAAAGCGCGCCCGTCGTGCATCGACGAGTTGGATGTTGGCCTCGCGCATGCGCACACGGTTCTCGCTCGAAGACGACGACAGCTTGAACAACGGTAGGTGCGGCGCCTGCGCCCGAATGGCCAGCAACGCGTTGTCGACTGCGCGGTGCGTGAAGGCACAAAGCGCGATGCGGCAGGTGCGCGCCGTCAGTGCTGCCACAACCGTCGCCAGCAACCTGGTCTTGCCGGTGCCCGGCGGCCCCTGAATCAGCGCCAAGCTCTCGGTTCCGATCGCCGCGGCTCCGGCCTCAACCTGCGTCTCGTTGAGCTCGGAGTCCTTCAAGAACTTGGTCGCGCGCTCATAGCGAGCATCGTCACGCGTCACCTTGT
>JBNMNW010000092.1:0-18978 GCA_051278165.1 Planctomycetota bacterium
GCACGGCGGATTCACCCTTGCCGCGCGCGGTCAGCGTGATGCCGAGCGCCTTTGCCGCGACCTTGGCGTCGTCATGGAACAACTCATAGAAGTCGCCCATGCGGAAGAACACGATCGCATCGGGGTGCTGTTCTTTGGCAGCTGCGAACTGACGCATCGCCGGGGTCTTGGGCTTGCTCACCGGCCCTCGTCTCCGGCCGTGGCCTTCGGTGGCTTGCTTCGTTCGGGGCGCCGTGGTGCCGAGTTGAGCAAACGCAGCGCTTCGTCGGCGATGATGTCGGCCGCATCTTCGGCGTCGTCGATGCTGGTTTGGTCACTGAACGACAATCGCACCACGCCGCGTGCTTCGTGCTTAGTGAGGCCGATTGCCGCAAGCACATGGTTGTCGGGCTGGTTGTTGATCTTGCCGATTTTCGGCGCCTTCTTGGGCTGCTTAGCCTTGTGCATCTGGGTCTTGCTGCCCTGGCCCTTGCTACTGCTGTCGTCGGTGCCGGTGCATGCCGAGCCCACTGAGAACGCGACGCCGCGCGCATCGCAACGCGTCATCAATGTTTCGCCAGCTACGTCGGGCAGTCGCATCGACAGAATGTGCGGCAGGCGACGGTCCGGGTTGCCGAGTCGCACCGCGTTCGGCACCGCGTCTTGCAAGATTTCGAAGACCCGGTCGCACAGGTCGCGGGTGTGCACTTCGGTTTCGGCTTGGTGTGTGAGCGCCTGCTCTGCCGCGATCGCGAGGCCGATTGCGCCAGCTACATTTTCGGTGCCGCCGCGCAAGCCGCCTTCTTGGCCACCGGCTTGCTGCAGCGCCGCGATTTCCGCAGAACTCGACAAGGCCAAGAAGCCCATGCCGCGGGGGCCATGGAACTTGTGACCCGAGACTGCGATCGAGTCGACGTCGTACGAATCGAAATCGAACGGCAGCTTGCCGTAGGTCTGCACCAGGTCGATGTGGATGTGAGCCTGGGGCGCTTCGCGACGGGTCAACTCGATCAGTTCGGTCAAGTTGCTGAGCGTGCCGAGTTCGTTGTGGCCATGCATCAGCGCGACCACGCGCACATCCGAACCCAGTGCGTCGAACAACGTCTCCGGAGCGATGTCGCCGTGCTTGGTTACCGGCATCTGCGAGACATGGTTGCGAAACCGCGTCAGCAAAGTGCTGCACTGCAGCAACGCCGGGTGGTCGCTCTGGCTCATCAGAACGCGACCGGGCGGGCGCTTGGCAGCGGCGCCAACGATCCCGAGGTAGTCGGCTTCGCTGCCGCCTGATGTAAACACCAGGCTGCCGCCAGCGACTGTGCCGCGCAGGAAGTCACGGGCATCTTCGAGCGCGTGCTTGGCCGGCGGGCCAAAGGAATGCTGGCTACTGGGGTTGCCGAAGTGCTCGTACTGAGCTTCGGCCATGTGATCAATGACGCGACGTGTCGGGCGAGTTGTCGCAGCGTTGTCTAAGTAAATGCGGCGGGCGCCGTTCATGCCCGGATCATGGCGAATCCGCGGCTCAAAGAAAGCCGCGGATCACATGCTTGTCGACCTACTTCAGGGCGCGAGTGAGCATATGGATCGTACTTTCGGTCGCCTGCAGTTCGGAAGTGGTGATCAGGTTGAGCTCGTGCAGCTTTTTGGAGCGCGCGTGGGCCTGTTCGGCGGCCCTCAGCTCGTCCTTGAGCATCGCTTCGATAGCCTTGAATTGGCTCTTCTTGGTGCGCAGGCGGATCTTGGCGATCTCCATCTCTTTTTCGCTGGTGGCGTGGCGAACGTTCACTTCCTGGATCTCGACATCACCGCGCAACTCAATGCAGCGCGTGACCACGTCGGCCAAACCGCTGAGCGACGTTGTCGGAGTTTGGCGGGTGGCGTTGTTGGAACGCGGTGAGCTAGTGAGGCCGCGGGTCGTGGCGGCGGTGGCTGGCGGTGCGCTCGGGAAGCCGGCGAAGGCGGGGCTGGGCGGGGTGGGGCTTGCGGCGCTAGAACCACCTGTGCCATGGCCCATGCGGCGTGCGGTTGGAAGTCGCGTGCCGTTGACGCTGCGAACAGGTCGCGGTGCGCGGCTGTTGCGCTCGGGTTCCCGTGGCGCAGCAGGGTGCCTTTGGATGCTTTTGAGAGTCGATCGAACCTCGTTGCTACGCGGCGATCCTGGCAGGCGCCTTGGCGGCAGGATCTGGTCATTCTTACGAGCCTGCGGGCCGATGTGCGGTGTTCTGACGGGGATCGTTAACTGTTGGCCCACGCGGAGCCTGTTCGGTTCAATGTCGGGGTTGTGGCGAAGGATCTCTGGGACTGCTCGACTCGATCCCATGTGCTCCTGGGCGATCTTGGCCAGCGAGTCGCCTGCCTTGACCTTGTAGAGCGTTCGGCGTTCGGTCTCAGCGCGCGGTGGCGCGATGGGGGCTTGCACGGCAGCCGTCGGTGCTCGCGCGGGATCTAGGGGGTGGCTAAGGCCGAGGTTTCCTGGCGTGCTGGGCGCCGCTGGGTCGGCCGGCGCCGCTGGGTCGGCCGGCGCCGCTGGGTCGGCCGGCGGCGCTGGCAATGCTTCAAACTCGTTAGTATCCAAGTTGAGGCGTCCGAACGTCACATTGCGAAATGGCGAGTTCTTTTCCGATTCGCGCAAGGCGCTGATCTCGAGGCGCAAGCGATCGAGTTCTGCCTTGAGCTCGCGAACCTGATTGCGCACCTGGTCCTGGCGCGGCGACTGCGCCACGGCGTCTTCGACGCCGAACGTGCCTGCGCACAGTGTGATCAACAGGAGAGTCGACGCGGCGCGCGTCCAGCGACTCAGTGGGGAATGTGAGCGACTAATCGCTTCATCTCTTTGCAGCATCATTTCGAGTCTCCGGAACAACTCAGACCTACGTCGAAAGATCGTTGCGACCAGCGCTCCGCCGGTAGCAGGATCGGGGTGGGTGGAAAGGGTCATCATGCATCGCACGTAATCGGCGACGGAACCTTCTGCGGCGGCGTCATCGGCCAGCAGTTCGCTGGTGAAGCGAAGCTTGTGTTGCAGCCACCAATAGAGCGGGTGCCAGAACAGCAGCGGTCGCAGCAGCGCCGCCAACAGGCGAGCGCGGGTGTCGCCACTTGTCAGGTGGGCTCGTTCATGCAGCAAGATGAAGCGCGTCTCATCGGTCGGGTGGGCGAGCTTCTGCGGCAACACGATGGTTGGTCGCAGCAAGCCGCAGCAGAACGGTTGCACCGCTGCGTTGACGATGCGAAGCCGCGTCCGTGCCGGCAGCTTGACGAGGCCGGTCAATTCGGCCGATGCGCGCTGACTATTAGCTAGCAGTCGGCGCAGATGCAGCCAACCGATGCAAAGGTGAAGGGCGAACAATGCCGCGCCGATTGCGAATGCACCTGCGAGCCATGTCGAGAGGTCGAAGGTGCTTGCTGCGGGTTGCTGTGGATCTGGTATCCGCAACGAACTGGCCATGCGTTCGCCGCGCGAAGGCATCGCCGGTGGCGTTGCGTGCGCTTGGCTGGCGGCGTTCGGTTGCTCCTCGTCGACATGCTGCAAGGCGGCGAACATGAGTTCGTTGCTAGCAATCGGGGACAGCTTGGGGGCCGGGGGCACTGACTGATTGCTCGGCGTTTGCTCTGTCGTGTCGGGGGTCATTGCGCCGCGCAGGTCGATGCCAAAGCGCGGCATCGGCACGATCGCGACCACCAGGTAGCCGAACACGGCGAGCATTGCAGTGCTCGCCAGCAGGTTCTTAGTCGACAGGGATCGGCTGCAGCGCACCAGCAATGCGAACATCGCGAGCAGCAGCGTGGTGCCAAGTAACAACGTGACACCGTTCTCACGCAGGAGATCCACCAGGTGGTCAAATACCGAACTCATCGCTTCCTCCGTGGCTTTTGCTCGTGCTGCGCCAGCAAGTCGCGCAGGCGTGACAGTTCGTCCTTGCTCGGTGGCTTCAGTGCGAACGCACTCGCGACCAGTGCATCGAGGGCTCCGTCGAACACCCCCTCGAGAACGCCTGACAGCAGGTTCTCATTGGTCTCGTCGCGTGGCTTCTCGGCGCGATAGACAAACGAGCGGCCGCGCGTCGTGTGCGAGACCAGCCCCTTGTCTTCCATGATGCGCAAGAACGCTTGCACGGTGTTCTGCACGATTGGCAAGTGTTCACGCAGGCGTTCGTAGACTTCGCGAACGGTCGCCTCTTCGCGCTCCCAGAGCACTTTGAGGATCTGCAGTTCACGTTCTGTCGGTTCGAGTTTGTCCATCGCCTGCGCTCCTCATCGGATGATGATGTCTTTAAGCTTAACTGGTTAAGCGATAGCGTCAAGCGGCTTTGGCGCGGTTGTTTTCCCGGATTGCAGCACGTGCCTGCGATTTCGAGCAGGCTGATCCCGTCACCAGTCCCGTTAGTGCGACGCAACGCAGTGGCTGCGCGTGGTCGTTGCAGTCTGGCGTGCGAGGGGGCTCGTCCTGTGTCGCCGATGCGCCTGCGTCTCCATGCGCCGACCTGTATCGATGATCACGACCCTGTCGAGCAACGTGCCTCTGCAGCCTGCTGCATCCCACGATCAGTCGATCTTGTACTTCTTCAGCTTCTCGTAAAGCGTCGAGCTCGCGATCCCTAGTACCTGCGCGGCGCGCGATCGAACCCCACCGGTGCGAATCATCACCTCGGCGATGTGCGCGCGCTCGACATCTTCGAGGGTTGGGAGCGACGGTGTCACACGGCTATCCGTTGCTGCCAGCTCGGGTGGCAGGTGGCGTTGCGTGATCGGTTGGTTGCCGGCCTTGGCGGCGGCTGATTCGAGCGTTAGCCGCAGTTCGCGCACGTTGCCGGGCCACGAGTGTTGCGTCAGTAGGCGCTTGCACCGTTCGGTCATCAATCGTGGTGAGCCATCTGGGCACGTGCCGAGGCTGGCCAGGAACAGTTCGGCGAGCGCGAGCACGTCACGCGCGTCATTGCGCAGCGGCGGGATGAGAATGGGTTGGCTGTCGATGCATTGCCGTAACTCGGCGGCCCAGCTGTCGCCGTCGATTGGCGCTGCGGCCGCGGCTAGAACAACGCGCACCTTCGACTTGTCGGAGCGTTCGCGGATGGCCTTGGCGAACTCTTGCTGCAGTTCGGCCGACATCGCTTCGGGGTGCTCGACGAGCAGGGTGCCGCCGGCCGCACGTCGCATCAGGTCGATTTGCTCGCCGTTGCCGAACATGTCCAGCGGCTGCTTGTCGGGTGAAATTTTGGCAGCGTTCCAGCAAACGAACGGGTTCGCGCGTCGCGAGCTTTCGGCATGCATGTAGCGAGCGAGGTCTTCGCGCTCGGTCCCTGATTCGCCAATCAAGATAACGGTCGTGTCATCGGCGGCGCACGAGCGCACGAGTTCTCGCGCGCTTTGCAGTCGCGTGCTGGTTAGCAGCGCGTTGTGGGAATCGGTGCCGCGGAAGCTTAATCGCTCGAGTTCGTCGCGCATGCGAACGCGCTCGAGAGTCTCTTGCATGCGATGCCAGATGACCTTGCCTAGTGACTCGGCTAGGCGCAGCAATTCTTGGCTCGAGGGGGCGTCGTCGCGCGGGTCTTCCAGCACAAGTAGGCCATCACCTTGCTCGCCAAGTGGGATTAGCAGGCGTTCGTGTTCGGTGCCTTTCTCCTCGGTCTTGAGCAAGTGCGGTTGCCGGATGCGGCGCGCATCGGCGATCGCCTGTTCGTTAAGTTGCGGTTTGAAGTCTCCGCTGCGAGTCGTGATCGCCGCCAGTGTTTCGATCTGCGAGCCGCCTGGGAAGCGTGCCAGCCAGCCGGTTTTGCGATTGGTCAGGTTGAGCGCCAGTTCGAGTAGCGGTTCGGCCGCATGGGCGAGGTCGCCGAGGTCTGCAAACGTCCACTCGATGCTCTGCAAGATGCGAGCGGCAGTCGCGGGGAAGCTGTTTGGCGAACTCGTAACGGGAGCCTCATCATCGGCGACCTCGCGCGAGATGATGACTGTCCCCGGTTGGTCTGTGGACACTGGGGCCGGCTGTAGTCGCGCTTCGAGCACGAGCCTGGTCAGGCCAATGCTCAGTTGTTGGCCGGCGCGAATCGAGCCCTGTCGGGCTGACCGCCCATCAATCTGTGCGGGGTTGGCTCCACCTAGATCCTGGAATTGGAACGAGTCTCCGACCCGTTCGATCAGTAGGTGGCGCCGGCTGACGGTGGGGTCGCGCAGGGTGATGGAGCAATCCAGTGCTCGGCCAATGGTCCATCGCATGCCTGTCAGCGGGATTGTGCGGACGGAGCCGTCGCCGAGAATCAGGAGGCGGTAGTTGGTGTCTGGCAGTGCAGTCGTCACGGGTTGTGGGTGGGAGAGGCACTCTCCGATTTCCGGAGACTATAGCAATGGCATCCTGATTGCTTCGAAAATCGGCGAGTCGGCAGTTGACCAAACGGCACAATCACAATTAGAGTCGGCAGAAGTGGATGAGGAAGTTGGCGTCAAGTTAATCCGTCGCTGGACAGCCCCCGCCGAGTGACATGGTGTCGATGTAGCGCGTTCGATGCATGGCTCACTAGGCTCCGTAGTGTTCACCAGGCTCCGTAGTGTTTTCTACCTAGTGGCCTACCTAGTGGCTTGCCGAGTGGCAAGCGCCAACAGCTTGCCGTGGCACGCGTCACCGACGTGGCGCGGCAAGCGCCGCTGATCTACCCGTGGCATCGCCACCAGGGCCTCCCTCGGTGCGACTGCTGATGGGCCCGGCGAGGATCACCCGTCGAGGTTTGCCGCGAGACTGTTTTGCCGCGAGACTGGGGTGGCAGTGACCCGAACTCCTGAAGCTGTGGGCGCGAACGGCCGATAGCTTTGCCATGTGGCTGTGGGTCAGTGTCGGATGGTGTGCGTTGGCGCTTGCGGGCGTTGTGTTGCACCACCGTTTGCGGAGCAAGTCTTCGCGCTATCCTCCAGAGGTTGCGGCCTTTGTTCTGCAGCTTGAGAACGAACTTGCCGCGGCGCACCCGGGGGTGCAGTTCTTAGGCATGCTGCCAGATCGCTTCGCTTGCTTGATGCGCGTTGACGGTCAGGAGACGCCGATTGGGCTCTATGAGGCGTTCCGACATGCCGAGGCCTTCCCCGAGAGCTTCACCCACATGGTTGCCCAGCTTGTCGGCGACGTCCGTGACGTCGGTCTCGACCGTGCCGACGAGCTCGATTTCGCGACAGCAGCCCATCTGCTAATGCCGCAAGTTCGCAGCAAAGAGTGGCTCGATGAGCAAGGCACCTTTGGCGACTCGGGGCTCGTGCACACAGCGATCAATGATCAGCTGGTCACGGTTTATGTGGTCGATGACTCAAGCTGCATGGTGTTCTTGTGCCGTACGCACCTGAAGCGCTGGCAGAAGGACGTGCAGGACTTGCATAATCTGGCGTTGGCCAACCTGGCGAAACTTGGTCGCAATGGCATCGACGACGTCAGTGCCGAATCGGTGTTGCTGCAGTCAGGTGATGGCTTTGACGCCTCACGCCTGCTGCTTATCGACCAGCAAGAAGGCCTGTTGGTGGCGGTTCCGGATCGCGACACGCTGTGGGCGGGGCCCGAAGCGGGGCAGGACATCGAGCAGCTGATGTCCGTTACTGAGCAGATTGCCGACCGTTCGCAATACCCGGTCTCGTCGCGCTTGTTCCGCGTTACGGACGGTCGTCTCGAGCCGGTAAAAGAGTCGCACTGACCTCGACGGTCGTCGTCTCAGGCACGGTGAATTGCTGGCGGCGTTCTGGCAGCAGCGGATCTTGTAGCTCGTAGGTGCCAGCACCGAGCTTCAGGCTAGTGACCTTGCCGCGACGCAATGTCAGGCCGGACGTGTCCTGGCGCATTGGTAGCCATTGACGATCGTCGACTCGCTGTAGGCGCATGGGGCCGGCGCGTTCGACGTTGGTTGGCAGGTTGAATTGCACGTCGTGCACGAGGCCCTGCAGGTTCACCATTGGGGTTGCGATGCCGTTCTCGCTGGCAACGTCGAGCACTTGCGTGGCGATGTAGCCGTGGCGCGCATGCTCACGCTTGGTTGCCAGGGTCACCGTCAATCGAGTCCCCAGCTGCGCGTCGGCCGTGACGAGCAGCGAATTGTCCTGGCCACGCATGGCCTCGCTGAGCGGCAGCCAGCGGAACTCGCCGCCGGTTAGGGTGTGGAACGTGGCGACTCCAGCGCTGCTGCTCTCCTGCATCGTCGGCACATTGTGCACGTGAATCGGGACGGCCACCCGGTCGCGAATCCGTTCATCAATCGGCGCGACCTGGCTGGTTTCGATCCCGGCAACCGGGTCGAGGCGCTCTGGCCGCGCCGGCTGCTCGAGCTGCGGTGCCGCGAACCGATCGGTTGCACCTGGCAGGGGATCGCGGCCGATCGCGAGGATCAGTGCATAGAGCACCGTTCCCAGCGCGACAGCGATGAGCAGCGAGACGAGGATCGTTGCGAGAATGCGGATGGTTTGGGCTCCTTAGGGGAGCCGTTACCTTAACCGCGGGGCGAAGCGCGCCACTAGCTTCGACCGTCTCGGTTTGGCAGTCGGGGGCTTGCTGGAGATGGGGATTAGCCGCCCCTTCTGCCGCCGCCGCCACCGCCACCGCCACGTGGGGCGCCACCGCCGCCGCCGCCACGGGGGCCGCCACCGCCGCCGCGGTTGGTGCGGCCGCCACCGGCATTAACCGGGCCATTGCCGCCACCGTTACCGTTTGGCGTTGGGTTGGCGACGACTGCACCAATCGCAACCACCACGCTCTGTTCGCCCGATACGACAACTTGCTGCGTGGTCGGGGCGCGGTTGCTCGGTTGCATTACCAGCAGGTAGCTGCCCGGCACGACCGTCGCGAACTCGAACGCACCGCCGCGAAGGCGGCCCTGGACGGCGTTGCTCCCGCGCAACCAGGTGCGGAGATCTTCGGTCGGGGCAGTTGTCTGGTTCGGCACCAGCGAGACGCTGCCACTAATCGTCTTGATGTCGGTGGCGTCGGCGGTCGTGATCGTGCCGTTTAGCGAGGCAGTCTGCACCGAGAACATGCGGTTCAAGGTGTCGTCGGCAAACACTTGCACGGGCTCGGTCAGGAGCGCGCTGCCGCGGCGGTCACTCAGGATACGCAGGTCGTAGAGGCCCGCGGGCACGTCCTTGATCGTGAACTCTCCCGTTGACGAAACGGTGGCGTTGAGTGTGCGAGAGAACCAGTTGCCGCGACCACCACGGCCGCCGGTTTCCGGTTGTGCCGCGCCGTTGTCTTGCTTTTTCAGTTCGACCCGGAAGCCACTCGCGTTTTTGCCGTTGTGCATCACGTTGCCGGTCACGATGCCGAGCTGTGGTCGCACGAGCGCCATGTTCCACTGCGCTTCTTGGCCGCCGCGCACGGTGATGTCGGCTTGCAGTTCGCCGGTCATCAGGCCCGGGCCGAGCTCTTGCATCATTTGACGCGTGGAGCCGATCCAAGTGCGAACGACGTAGTTGCCAACGTTGAGGCCTTCAAGCCGGTAGCTGCCATCTGCCTCGACCTTGCCGGTTTTGAAGCTGCTGCCGCCGCCTCCGCCGTCTCCGCCACCGCGGCCACGGCCAAACATGCTGGCCATGCCGGTCATGCCACCTTCGGCGATGACCATGGCTCCGACACTGACTTCACCGACGTCTTCCGGAGCCAGTCCGGACACCGTGCCGACGATGCTGCCGAGCGGTTGCAGGATCAGTTCGAAGTTGGAGCGGTTGGCGTTGAGCTGGAACGGCTCGGCGCTGTTTTGCGTGAAGCCGTCGGCGCTGGCTGTCAAGTTGAACACACCGCGCTGCACGTGCTTGATGATGAACATGCCGTCTCTGTCGGTCTGAGCCTTAAGCGACAGAGTCGAGCCGTTCGCGCCGCCCATGAAGGTTTGGGCGATGCGGTTGAAGTCCATGCCTCGCCCGCCGCGACGGCCACCATTTTGGGTGGTGCTGTTGGCGCTGTTGGCGCTGGCGTCCTCGAGCGCTGCCGTGCGCAGTTCGACTTCGGCACCGACAACTGGGTCGCCGTAGTCATCGACTACCACGCCGCCAACGTAGACGCCTGGATCCACGGTGACCGTCAGGTCGGGGGCGGCAGTACCATGACGCACTTCCACTTCCGCGGACTTGAAGCGAGCGAACGCAGGTGCTTGGACGTGAACCTCGTAGACGCCTTCTTGCAGGCCATCTGCCAGGAACTTGCCGTCCGGATGGGGTTCCGGCTTGTCGAGACTGCCATCGTCATCGCCACCATCGCTACCACCGCGGCCGCCACGGCCGCCGCGGCCGCCACGGCCGCCGCGGCCACCACGGCCACCACCTCGGCTGCTCATTTGCTTCATGACGCGGTCTTGGGTGGCTTGGTCGAGGTTGCCCTCGCGGAACCGCTTCATCACATCGTTGAGGTCGAGTGGCAGTTCGTTCGGGTCGGGCAAACCGCGCAATCGCACGGCGTTCAGCCCGTAGCTCGTGACCGGTTGACCATCGGGCGTCATTACGATGCCCGTGATGCGCAAGCCGTCCGCCATCGCGACCTGGATCAGCTGACCCAGTTTGACGTCGATGCCTGCTTGCTCGTAGTCGAGGAAGCCCTTGGCTTTCGCCGTCAGCTCGGCAGGCATGCCGGGCAGGTGTTCTAGGAAGAACCGGCCCGTCTCGTCGGTCTTGGTGCTTCGGTTCCGACTTTGGCCGAATGTCGCACGCATTGCGCGCATGCGGTCTTCGGGGCTCGTGGTAGCGGGCTTTCCGTCTGCGGTTGGCGCTGGCGTGCTGCGCAAGGACACATCGGCATTCGCAATCGGGCGACCTAATTGATCGCGGACGAAGCCGGTTACTTCGAAGCCGGGGCCGAGTTGAATGTCCGGCACATCGAAGGCCTGATCCTCGGCGACTTCGAAGCTGCGCGAACGACCCGGTGTGTGCATCTTGGCGAGTGCCGAGACGGTGAATTGCGCGGCGCCTTCGGCGGGAACGTTCGGGAACAGGTAGTAGCCGTTGCTATCCGTCTGCAGCGGCGGCAGCAGTGTCGCGCGGTTGCGCTGCCAGCGCAGCGGATTACGACCATCGGGCTCCATCGTGATCTCGGCGTTGGCAACTGGGTTGCCGTCAAGATCCGTGACGCGTCCGCTCACCTTGCCGCCGGACATGAGCACGACGTCCTTCAGGGTGACTTCGGCGCTTCCGGATGACTTGCCGCTGGCGAGGATGTCGCCGACCGGTTCGGAGAACAGGCCGACGGCGTAACTGCTGTGCTTGACCTGCAGCGACACGCGCAGGTTGCGGAATGCCTCACCCTCGAATGCGAACAGGCCTTGTTCGTTGGTGATCACTGGCTCTGGGATGCGTCGTGATTGATTGCCGCGACCGCCGCGACCACCGCGGCCACCGCGTCCCGTGTCATCCCTGATCTCTAGCCAGACCTGCGCATTGGCGATCGGCTGCATGGACTTGTTGACGACTCGGCCGCGCAGGATTGCCTGGATCCGCGGCTCATCATTGCGAACCGGAGCGCCGGGCGTGATGTCCGCCGCGGTGCGCTGGATGTCCGCCCCTTCGGCCTCGACGGCTTCCGGTTCGCCTTGCGAACCGTCGACCTCATCCGAAGCGTCCCAATGCATCACCGGGGCCTCTGGCTCTCCGATCAGTTGGGGGAGGTAAAGGGCTCCTGCAATCACCGCGAGGACCGCGACGACGAGCAGGATGATGGTTGGCTTTTGCATTTGGGCTCAGGGGGCGGCCGGGTTAACCGCGGGTGCGCTATTACGTGGGCTACTCGGGTTTGCCGACAGCAAGTCGCTGTAACAGCTGTGCACCGCGACGCCCTTGTTGCGAATGGCCCGTTACTGACCGATTTGCAGCGGCAGTACTTGGCTGGTGCCTAGGACAGCACTAAGCGAGAAGCAAACGGTTTGGGCCGTTGCATCGAGCACCGGGGCAAACCCAGGGTTTTGGATCGCTAGCGTCGCAGCACCGGTGCCATCGAACGTCAGCGGCACGAGCACTGGGCTCGCGGCGAACGCAGCGTCGATCAGCAGCGGCTGCTCAAAGCCGGCGACCTGGATGCTGAGGGGACCGCCAGCCAGCGACGTGGTGAACGCCAACAGGCCGATGCCGTTCGCTGGGCCGTTGGCAGTGGTCAGTGAGAATGTGCCGGTGGCGATCGGGTTGGCGGCTGTGGCTGCCAACTCGGGGCGGTTGGTGGTGACCGTTCGGATCTGGCTGATGCTGATGTAGTCCGTCTCGTGCACCATCAGTTGGCCAGCGATCGGTTGGAACGGTTCGAATACCTGCGGGCCAACCGTCGTCCGGGTGAACTGCAGCACACTGCCGTTGAGTCCGGAACCGACGTAGTCGATCAAGATGGGGGCGAGCGTAGCAGCGCTGCCGTCGGCGTCGTTGATCTCGCCGATGTGGCTGTTGAACCAGTCCACGAAGAACAGATCGCCGTCATCGTCGAACGCCAAGTCGCTTGCCGCGTCGAGGCCGGCAATGACGACCTGCGCGTTCGCAACGCCAAGCACACTGTTCGTTGCGATGGCGTTATCGATATCGCTACTGGTTAGTCGCAGCACCGTCACGGTGCCGGCGGGTGCGGGGAATGCTGACGGCGCCGTCGCGTAGTAGACGTTGCCACTGATGTCGACGGTCAGTGGTCCGGAAGCGCCCGCGAACTGCGCCAGCAGCTGCGTCTGGCCGGTCATTAGGTCGACAAACATCACCTCGTTGTCGGGAGCCGAGAAGCCGCCGGTCTTTGCCGAAACGAGTGCTCGGGTGTCGTCAAGCATCACCGCATCGTAGTTAAACGGCACAGTGGCGATCTGTTGCGGTGGCAGACCGTTCAATGGCACGCTCCAAATGCCGCCATTGCTGCTTTCGCCGAACAGAACCTTGGTGGCGCCCACGGGGGTCGTGAATGAGCCGAACGTGTAGGAGCCGAACGTCAGCAGAGCTTGCGGCGCCGAGCCATTGACGGCATACGTCAGGTTCACGCCGTCGAAGTAGATGCGGCCCGTGTCCGTCGTCAGCACATTGTTGGTGCCGGCGGGGAGTGAGGCCGTGGTTGCGTTGAAGCCTGCCGCCAATTGTTGGGCAGCAAGCTGAGAAGCAGTCAGAGAGAGGGTGGCCACAGTGGCCAGGAGGGTCGCGCGCAGCATGTTGCTACAGGTCCTTTTTGCAATCCGTCCTCAAGACGGGGGCCCGTCACATGGACGGTTGCCCGCCACAGGGACGGATAATGGCGCCGCATTCGGTGCCGGGGCCATGAGACGTTGGCACTGCTCGCGCCGAGACGCGGGGAACTCGCGGCGGAGCTTGTGCTCCTCGCGTTGACAGAAACGTCGACATGGCACCAACTCGACGTCTTTCGCGTCGTGAATGGTTGGCTGAACAGTTCGGGGGACCCGAACTCACTCACCGCGAATGTTCTGGCTTCCGGATTAACCTACTTACCCGCCTTCCCAGCGGCGCCAACAAGGCACCACCAGTGGCTATTCGGGCTTTCGTACTCGGTTACAGCTGCGAGACAGCGCCGGTATTGCACCGGACTTCCCCGCGAGGAGCGCTGCCGAGGATAGTTGGACTGCTGGTTTCGGGCAAGACTTGGCTGGATCGCTCTCTGATGATCGGATGTCTTTTTGTCGGGGCTTGCCCAAGACTGCTTTGCGTCCGAAAACACTTATGTCGGTTTGCCCGAATTTCACATGTCTCTGCTGCATTCGGTTCAACAACAAGCATCGCGCAATGGTCTGAACTTGTTCGGGCTGGTGGATGCCAAGCGTTTCGACGCCTGTCAGCCTCGCGATCAGCGTACGGACGCTGTGCAGTCGGACTGCGGAACGATCTTGGTCTTGGGTACGGCTGGGCGTTCCGCGTGGCTTGGGTATCAGCAGCACGGTCAGCAGATCCCGCAATCCATGACGGATGACGGGGTCGATGAATTGGCGGTTGCCGGCGCGACGTCGGTCGTCGCCGATTTGTCGCAACACGGAGTTCATGGCCAGCTGGTCGATGCGCGTCGACCCCGACTCAACTTCGGTCAACTTGCCGAGGCTGCAGGCTTTGGCATCGTCTCGCCTGTTTCTGGATTGTTGCTGCACCCGGACTTCGGCCCGTGGGTGCGCGTGCGCGCCGCCGTGCTGCTGCCCGGGCAACCGTTTGGCAAGATCACCGACGCGTCGATCACCGATCGCTTCAGGCCTTGCTGCAATTGCTTGAAGCCTTGCATCACCGCTTGTCCGAGTTCCGTGCATGACGGCTTGGGCAATACCGATCGCGGTCGTTGCGCGGATAGCCGTCATCGCGGCGGTTGCGAGACGGGGTGTCACAGTCGTATGGCGTGTCCCATTGGCGCGGAACACGCGGATCCGACCGGGCCGATGCTGCACGCGCATTCCGTTGGCCGGCGAACCATGCAGCGTTGGTTTGGTTTGGGATGGTGGCGCATGGTGCCGCGCATGTTTAGGGGTGGACCACGGGCTTGATGGCGATCGGATCTGCGCAGCGAATCGTCAGTCTCGTGCCTAGCACCACGGAGTCCGTCTGTGCACTCGGTGCTCTAGACCGGGTGGTTGCATGCACGCGTTACTGCACTGAGCCGGAACCGGCGTTGCGTCATGTGACGCGCGTCGGCGGCACCAAGAATCCGGACCGGCAAGCCATTGCTTCGTTGGATCCCGACTTGTTGCTGGTCAACGCCGAAGAGAACCGACCAGAAGACGTTGAGTGGTTGTCGGCACGCTTCCCGACGTTGGTCCAGACGCCGCGTTCGGTTGTCGAGGCGGGCAACGACCTGCGGGTATTGGCAACCAGGCTTGGCTTGCTAGAGCAGGCGGAGCCGTTCTTGCTGCGCATCGAGGCGCAGATTGCCGCCGCCGAAGTCGCTGCGTTGACCAGGCCACCGCTGCAAGTTTACTACGCAATCTGGAGTATCCCGTGGATGACGATCAATCGCGATACCTTCATCCACGATGTGTTGCGGCTGTGCGGGGCGACGTGCGTTGCCGCGGATGATCCGGCGCGCTACCCGCACATGGATCCAATCGAAGCGGTTGTGCGCGGTGTTGACCTTGTGCTGCTCGCGAGTGAGCCGTGGGAGTTCGACGAAGCGCAGCGTCAGCAGATTGCCGCCGCGAAGCTGTTCGGCGATGCGAAGGTCGCCTTGTGCGACGGCCGCGACTTCTGTTGGCATGGAGTGCGCATGGCGGATGGGTTAGGGCGTGCCCTCGCTGCTATCCGCGGCGCTCTCTGATCAGCTGCAGGCTACAGGCTACAGGTTTCAGGCTACAGGGCGAACAGGCGGTCAACTCGCGTGCGAGCGATGCTTCGTAAGGTCGATCATCGACGAATCGATGGCCCCCAAGACGAACTCTGTTAGTGAGTCGAGCTCGGACTTTGACTTTACCATGGAACTGCGTGCTAGAACCGAGCCATCGCTGTCCTTGATGATCAAGAAGTGCGAGCCGTCGTTGTCGACGTGCGGTACTAGATGAGAATCATCCTTCACTGCTCTGCGCAGGTGGAGAAGTTCGTTCTGCGTCATGATCTTGCTGTTACTGCCAAGACCGCGCAGGACGACGTCTCCGTCCTTGGTGCGTAGCTGAAAGATGAACGTGTCCTCGTGCTCAAGTACGAGTTCGAACCGTGTAACCATGTGCTGTCTCCACTAACTGCGACGTCCGCACGTAGGGGCAATGTTCCATCGGCAAGCTCAGATTGTGCTCCGGCGTTATGCAAGCAGGTGCCATCGGCTGCTCTGCTTTGTCGACTGGCCAACGTAAGGTTGTTGCCGTGGTTGCCTTGAGGCACGATGCGCACCATGTCGGAGCATCAACCACGAATCGTACCAATCTTGTTGGTGGCGGCGATATTGACGCTCGCTGTGACCATTGTGCGAGTCATCGGGGAATGCAATCAGTGGGATTCCTTCTGGTTCAGTCCGGAGCCGGGTAGCCCGCTCAACCCATTCGGCATCGTCTGGTTGGTGCCAGTGTTCGGCTTCTTGTTTGGTCGACGCTTGTCACAGTCGGGCGGAGCGCCACGTTTCGTGACGGGCTTCTTCGTGCCGATGTTTGGGTTCTTCGCGATCATGGGGGCGGCGTTGGCCATTGGGGCGCAGTTCGAGGGGCAGGAGATGCTCCGGGCCCTGACCTACTTCTTATATGGAGCGCCGGTGCTCTCCTTGTTGGCACTGTTTGCCTGGCCGCGCGCCTTCGTGGCGCTGCTCGCCTACGGAATCGTCGCCCGCGTGCCGGTGATGTTGGTGCAATACCTCGACGTGCAGAACGGCTGGCAGACGCACTACGGCAGGCTCCATCCCAAGCTTGGAGTATTGGCCGCAGACGACCGCATCTGGCTATTGACGCTGGCTCAGGCCGGCTTGTGGATCCCGTTCACCATTACTCTGGGATGCGCGTTTGCCGCGATCGGAGCTGCGACGGCTGGCAAGCGTTGATCGCTGCGGCGGCGTTCTTGTCACCTCAGCGCTTTGGCGCGAACCTTGGTCTGCTACACCACACCCGCGATGTTCCAGCTGCCTTACGGCCTGCACAAGCGAACGTCGTGAGCCCGGTCCGAAACTAGTTCGGATCGCCGTCGGTCACTTCAGGCTCGGCTTGCAAGCCATCCGGTAGCTCGCCGCCTGCCGTTGCCAGCTGCGCTTGTTGCTCGCGGCGCTTGCGTCGGCGTTGGTCCATGCTGCGACTGTGTGCCACCGCCGTGCGGGCGGCGCCGCGCTGGCTGATGAAGGCAATGATGAGCAAGCCAAGCACAAAGCCGCCCAGCCACTTACCGATTTCAATCATCGTGGTGTTGGTGTCCAGCTCGAACAGGTCGAGGTCGGCGGCCACGAACAGCGGCACGCGCAGTCGATCGGACTTCGCGTCGTAGACGAACCAGCGGTAGTAGTGGCCACGCACTTCGAGCTGCGCGCGCATCGGCAGCTCGCCAACCTTTTTTGGTACCCAGATCGGAATCAGGTGGCCGCCAAAGCCATGCACTTGGATCCAGACTGCCGTCCAGAACTTGATGTTGGCAGGGTTGGCGGGAGCGGCGATGGTCTGGCGGCGAATCAGCGTGCCGAACACGCGCATTGGTTCGCCCCGTTCGACCGTGCCTGCGCGCAACCGGTCATACGGCTCTGCCAGCGATAACGGCTCGACCCTGCGCCACTGTGCGAACGTGCGATCTTTGGCTGTGTCGCGAACGAAGGCGCCGAGGTGCCACAGCTGTTCGGTTTGATCCTCTTCGACGCTGTGGAACGGCAGGGTGCCGGGGTAGAAACCGACGTCGTCCAGCCCTTCGAACACCTTTGGGTCGATCTTCGTGATCGCCGGCCAGTCCTCGTAGTCGCGTTGGATTGTGCGGCCAACCAGCATCGGGACCTTGTCGAGTTTGTCCGGGTAGGTCAGGTCGCGCAGCTTGAAGAAGTAGCCCTCGGTGCGCACCCAGTCGCCAACGACGAGTTTGAACTTTGGCTCGACCGAGAACTCGGTCAGCACTGAGTTGCCGTCCTCTAGTTCGATCGTGGCTTCGTAGACCGAATACCCGTCAATCGGGTGGCCCTTACGTGGCCCGGAGAGACGTGTCAGTTTGCCTTCATACCAAAGCCAACGACTGCGCCATATCTCGGTCTCGGTGCGTAGCGTTTCGACCGGCACCATGTCGGCCGGGATTTCGAGTGCCGCGGCAACAGAGGGGCCGACGTCAATCGACTTCGCCAGCAGATGCTTGAGCGGCTCGGGTTCGACCAGCAAGCGATGGGCACGCGTATCGTCGCGCACTTTCTCAAGCAGTTGCACGCTGAGCGCAGGCACCGGCACGACCTTTTCGACCACGAAGTCGGGATCGTTGTCCACCTGCTCAAATGCATCAAGCAGCGTGAACGCATAAGCGATGCATGCGGCGATCACGCCTGCCATCGCGAACCGAACCCAAGACGGCATCTTGGGCAGCAGCGTGCGGGGATTGCGGTTAGCTAACGTCTTCACGAGCGTGTTCACAGACGGACCAACGGGCGAACGACCCCATCGGTTTGGGCTGATCTTGAATGATCAGCTCAAAGGAGCCGCGTGCGTCGCGGCCCACTAGCCCCGAGGCCCACTAGCCCCGAGGCCCACTAGCCCCGAGGCCCGTTTAGCCCCGAGGTTTCGACTAGTGATGAGGTTCAGCTAGCCGTGGGCTTGTCGAACAGGCCGCCGAGGTTGTAGTTGGCGATGTCCGAACGGTCGACAATCGTTGCCGCGTTGACTCCGAGAGTGATGGCGATGACTTCGGCGATGTCTTCGCTGGTGGCTCCCTCGCGCTTGGCCTTCTTGAGGTGGCCTTCGAGGCAACCCTTGCAGCCGGACGTAAGTGCGGCAGCGATAGCGATATACTCCTTGGTCTTCAGGTCGAGGCGGGTCTTCCCGTAGGTCGCCTTGTAGAAGCCCATGTAGAGCTGCTTTAGCTCCGGGGTCAGCATGGCATAGCTGCGCATGTTGGAGCTGGGCACTCGTCCGTCGGCGAGGGTGTCGTCGATGTCCTTGGTGGGCTGCGCGTTCGCGCTCTTCGTGTCGTCGGTCATGGGGGTGTCAGAGTGGGGGGCTGTCTCGGCTTGGATATGCCGGCGCATGAAGGTGCGGGTATACGTCGAACTCCGCAACTCACACGGAAGATTATTGCAGACTGAGCTGCAGACGCACTAGTGCGCCACGGTCGCCGTCGCTCTCCAGCTGGTGAAAAGCCTGCTCGAACGACAGCCAGTGGTATTCGCCGATCATCGGCCCTGGATGCAGCTCTTGGACCGGTTCGGTGGGGGTTCCTGCCTGCCAGGCGAACGGCCAGTCGACCATTCCGATGTCGCCAAACAGCTCCTTTTGCGGGTGCGGGAGCTCCTGCAGGTGGACCGGCCGTTTCAGGCCAATTTCCGCGAGTACTTCTCGGTGGATCGCCTCCACGATTTTCTCGCCCGGGGTGACCGGGCCAACTACTGGTCCCATGGGCCATTCCTCGCGCGGCTTGTGCCGCAGCAGCAGGAACTCGACCCGACGGTCTAGTACCTGAAAAACGAAG
>JBNMNW010000093.1:0-18905 GCA_051278165.1 Planctomycetota bacterium
CGACCAAGAACGAACCGCCAGCCTCAGCTGGCATCTCGAGCCACTTGGCGACTTCCTCTGTGTCCGCTTGGAACGTGCGCTGGTTGAGCCATAGCAACTGGTCGGCGAGCACCTTCAGCGAACCCATCTCGGCAGCGTCGCCGTCGGGGCGCGGGGCGCGGATCGTGACTGGGAACTCACCCGGCAACCACATCTCGCAGGCAAGCAATTGGCCGTAGAGCGACTTGGAAAATTTGTCCTCGGCCGCTGCTCGCCAAACGGTGTCGAACTCTGGTAGCAACGGCACCGTGTCCGGCCAGTCCAAGTCCGAGCGCTCGGCATAGAACGCGAACATGCGTAGCGCGACCCAACCGGAGTCACCGAGATCGCTCTCGAACACGACGTCGCTGGCCTCATCCCACTCGAGCTGCGACCCGACCTTCTCGGCGACACTGCTGACGAGATCTTTGCGCCACGCTTCGACCCCGGCGCGCAAACGCACCGCATCATCTTCGTCCTTGGCGAAGAACCGCGACAGCGGCCCTGCAATGGCAGTTGCCACGGTTAGAGGTTCTCCTTCAAGAACTTCTCGAAGCGCGTGTGATCTTCGTTCCAAAGCCAAGCACCCGGGTTCGCCAGCTCGCCAGCATCGACGCTCTTGCTCAGACTAGCGCGCAAAGCCGTGTTATCGAGGTAGCTGTTGCGATCGCCGCTGCGCGCATCGACGCGCGACCAACTCGGCGCACCGCGACCACCTTTGCCCGCATCGAAGACCAGGTAGCTGTTGGCATCGAGCCAAGCAACCGGATCTTCCGCGCCGGCGTTCATACGGTAGTTGAGCCGGAACATATCCATCGGCTGCAACGGCGTCTGCTGCGCGACGGCAGCCGACACGAGGCACAAGCTGGATAACGAAATCAGGGCGCGGTTCATCGCGCGCATCGTGCCAGAAGCAAGGCCTGGGCTACAGGCTCGTGCCGGCGCGCTTCATAGAGATTCAACTAGAGTTTCGGATCCAACCAAAACGCAGAGAACAATCCACGTTCGACGATCTCCCAAATCACGACCTTTGGGGTCCTGCCATTTCGCAGCTGCTCGAGCGTCGCCTGCATGGGCACGCTGGCGCTGGCGCCGAGTTCAATGTTGCCGTGCACCGGTCGGCTGAGAGCAAAAGCCATCGCGATCATGCCGTTCTCCTTGGAGAAGCTGCTGCCAACGACCACGATCTCGGCATCCGGATCGTTGCCGAACATGCCCACGGGGCCGGCCTTGGTCACCACTTCCGCACCGAAGTACTGACGGACCTCGGCGAGGTCATCGGTCAACAAACTCATCGCCACAGTGTGCTGACCGCGATCGGAATCGAGCCGCAAACCAGACAGCAAGCCTAGCAACGACGCCAAATCACCAACGGCGCGGGCATTGCTGGGACCAGTGAGGCGCAGCGTCTGACGAGGCGACAGGGTCGCACCAAACCGCGATTCGACGACCGCACTGATCGCAGCGCCAGCGACCAACGCACCAGCTGGGCGCCAGTGCGTGTCATGTGCGAAGTAGAGTTGGTCATCCGGCTTGACAGATTTGATCGTCGCACGCATCGCCACCAGCGGGGTCGCCAAGTCGACCCGCGCAATGCCTAGTGAATCCAACTCGGCAAGCAGATCGCCATAGAGTTTCGCCTTGCGAACAGGCATGACACCGCCGGGGAACGCGCGATCGGCATAGACCCGCGCCTTGTCGGGCACGATCGCAACAACTAGCTCGCCACCGCTAGCGCGAACGGCATCGCGCACTTCGGCGAACGCCGCGAGCCGCTTCGCCTGCGCGCGATCAAACTGGCGGAAGTTGTGATGCATGGCTCCCGTGGAGAACAACCACCCATCGCGTCCGAACGTGACTTTGTCGCTCTGCGGAATGCCCATGCGAAAGCGCAGTTCATTCCAGTGACCGCGCAGCGACCACACCACCGGCGAGAGATCTTGCAGCTCTCGCTCCTTCTTTAGCATCCAATCGCCAGACAGCACATTCTTCGTTGTCGCGACCGGCGCCTTCTTCTGACTGTACGTCTTGAGCACTGCCTCGTCGTTGCCGAGAACGCCGTACCACACGATGTGCACAACCGGAACACTCACGCATAAGACGGCGACGAACACTACGGCAAACCAACGCACGGCCCATTGCCCTGGGCTTTGCCCTGGGCCTTGTTCTAGGCCTCGTCCTGGGGTTTGCGAGTCCGGCGGCGGATTAGATTTCATGACCGTCACGATCAGAATTGGAAATAGATGAAGGGTACGAAGTCGACGGCGAGCACTTGGCAGACCGCGATCAAGAAGGCTAACAACACTCCGAGCATGACCAGCGGATGGCAGCGACGAACCAATTGAGAACTGCGCGGCATGAAGAACGCGACCGCGAACGCGACGAGCATGCCGCTGATGACAACCGGTTGTTGCACGCCGAGGTCGGGCATGGAACCGAGGCCGCGCAAACCGATCATGCCGCCGAACATCTCGCCGAGTTCGCCCAAAGTTTGACTGCGGAAGATGACCATGCTCAACGTCCACAACAAGAACGTCAGGAGCACTTGACCAGTGTATGGCAAGAACTGGTACGGGTTGGCGCGACCAAGCCGTCGTTCGAGCGCGAGCAGCAGGCCGTGCCACGCGCCCCACAACAAGAACGTCCATGCGGCGCCGTGCCACAGGCCGCCCAGCATCATCGTCGCGAACAGATTGAACTGCGTGCGACCGACGCTACCGCGGTTGCCGCCGAGCGGCACATACAAGTAGTCGCGCAGCCACGAGCTCAGACTGATGTGCCAGCGCCGCCAGAACTCGACCATGCTGTGGGCGAGATATGGCGACCGGAAGTTTTCTGGAAAGCGGAAGCCGAGCATCAGCCCGAGCCCGATCGCCATGTCACTGTAGCCAGAGAAGTCGAAGTAGATCTGGAACGCGTAGGCAAACGCGCCAAACCATGCCGCGATCAAACCCGGTTCCGAACCCGCATAGACGTGATCGACAAGCAACGCCACCGAATCGGCGATTAGCACCTTCTTGGCTAATCCCAGCGCAAACAGCAACACGCCATCGCTGGCCATGCGCAAGTCGACCGTGCGCCGAATCAGCGAGCCTTCGATGTCGCGATAGCGAACGATCGGGCCGGCGACCAGCTGCGGGAACATCGACACAAAGCACAGCAAGTCGAGCAGCGAACGCGTCGGTTTGACGTCGCCGCGGTACACGTCAATCGTGTAGCTCATCGACTGAAACGTGAAGAACGAGATGCCAATCGGCAGCACCACCGCTTCCCACTCGATCGGCCACGGCGTGGCGGCGCTCCAAGTCTCGGCGAACAGATTCGCATATTTGAACCACGCCAACAGACCGAGGTTCGCAACGACCGACACCAACAACCACTTCTTGCGACGTGCTTGCTGCGACTCGTCGCGCTCGCCCATCATGCGCGCCGCGAGGTAGTCAATCAGCACGCTGATCAACATCAGCCCGACATACTGTGGCCGCCACCAGCCGTAGAACCCGAAGCTGCACACGATCAGCGCCACGTTGCGCAGACGTGCCGGTGCCGCGTAGTACAGCGGCAATGCCAGCGGCAAGAACCAGAACAGGAAGATGAACGAAGCGAAGACCACGAGGCGGCGGGGCGACGAGCAGGCGAGGAAGACATGATCCTAACCCACCACAGCTACCGGGATCACCGGTTCTAGTGTGGGGCGTCAGAAGTTCGCCGCATGAGTTGGCGAGTCATGAGCGTCGTTCGCAAGGCGCCGAGACCAAGACATGCTCCAAACATCGAGTTCGAGCAACGGAACGCCGCGAGCGCCAATCAGGGCCGGCCAGCACCATCGATGCTCGCGCCGAACGTCTGGCGCACGGCACTAGCCTTCCGCTTTCGGATCGCGCTCCATCAGCTGCGTCACCGCGTGCTCCGGGGACATGCCCTCATACAGAACGCGCCATACCGCCGTCGCGATGGGCATCTCGACGCCGCGCTTCTCGACTTCGGCAGCCAAGACCTTCGCCGTCCACACGCCTTCGGCAACCTTGGGCGACGACTTCAGCGCCTGCTCCAAGGTCTCGCCCCTGCCAATGCGTTCGCCGAACGCCCGGTTGCGGCCGTGCTGCGAGAACGCCGTCACGGCCAGGTCTCCCACTCCGGCAAGACCAAAGAACGTGTTTGGATCGGCACCGCAAGCGAGGCCGTAACGCTGCATCTCGACCAACCCGCGCGATAGGATGGCCGCTTTGGCGTTATCACCGTAGCCAAGGCCGTCGGCGATGCCGGCAGCGAGCGCCATGACGTTTTTCAACGCGCCACACAGCTCGACACCTAGCAAGTCGCTGTTGCGATAGACGCGGAAGCGATCGGTCTGCAGCGCATTCTGCAGGAACAGCAACGCATCGTCACCGGGCCCCGCCACCACCACCGTAGTCGGCTTGCCATGCGCGATCTCTTCGGCATGACTCGGACCGCTGAGAACGAAGGCGCGCTCCGGTGCGTTCAGCACTTCGGCAATGATCTGTGACGGCCGTTGACCGGTCGATTGCTCGAGGCCCTTCGCCAACGACACCACCGGCGCGTCACCTGCGAGAGCGTCGCCCATGCTCGTCAAGACCGAGCGAATGTGCTGCGTCGGCACGGCAACCAAAATCACCGCAGCCCGATCGAGCACCGCCTTCGCATCGCTACTGACGCGAATCGAATCGGGCAGCGTCACGTGCGACAGGTAGCGCGGGTTCTGGCGCGTCGCCGCGATCGAGGCCGTGTAGATCGAATCGTGGCCCCACAACGAAACGGCATGGCCAGCGCGTTCGAGTGTCAACGCCATCGCCGTGCCAAAACCACCGTTACCTAAGATCGCAATTCTCATGACTGCCTCGAGGAGAGGAACTTCTTCAGGTTGCTGCGGTGGGTCCAGAACAGAAACATCGCGATCAAGATCGTCAGGATCGTCAGCGGCAGACGGTCGCCGAAGGCATTGGCCGGATCGACACCCACCGCCGCCCCGGCCAAGCCAAGGCCAAGCGCGAGGCTGCCGAAGAACACGTGCCCGGTCGAAAACCGCACCACAAAAAATACGACTAGGCCGATCACGGTGACCCGCCAGTCGAGCGCGACCAATGCACCCGAGGCAGCCGCGACGCCCTTGCCACCGCGCCCGCCGAGGAACGGGGTGAACACGTGGCCAAGGATGCCACCCGCGGCACAGATCACGGCGGCGACGAGGGACTCGCAACCCCATCCAAGTTGCGTCGCAAAGAATCCCTTGCCGGCATCCAGGAGATAGACCGCCAAGAACACGCCGATGCGGGCGCCCTTGCCAGCAAAGGCGCGACTCGCGTTGGTCGCGCCGACGTTGCCGCTACCGAGCGTGCGCACGTCGAGGCCTTTGCACATGCGCACAATCAGCCACGCAAACGGGATCGCGCCCAAGAAGAACGCCCCAAGGGCACGCGGAGCAAGTTCTAGGTAATCGATCGCCGACAGCATTCGACGAACAAGCTACGCCATGCACCGGGTCTGCCGCCAAGGTCGTTCGCAGTTCGCACAAGTCCGCGCCCGGATCCGGGGGCCACGGATCGGCAACCTCCGTGCGTTCGCAGCCGTGGATGGCTAACGTCCGTAGCTCGTGGCTACTCGCATCGGTATCGACACAGGCGGCACCTTCACCGACGTGGTGCGCGTCCGCGGCCGCAAGATGGTCGTGCACAAGCTTCGGTCGACGCCCGACGATCCGTCGCGCGCGGTGCTCGATGGCCTCGCAGCCGTTCGCCAAAGGCCCGACGAGCCCGTCGATCTCGTGCACGGCACGACCGTTGGGCTCAACGCCACCCTGACCGGTTCTCTCGCCCGCACGGTGTTCGTCACCAACCGCGGCTGCGAGGACCTGATCGAAATCGGCCGCCAAGAGCGCGTCGATCTCTACGCCCTCGATCCGCATCGGGCCGTGCCGCCAGTCCCGAGGCGACTGCGCGTCGGCGTCGCATGCCGGCGCGGCGCAGGCGGCGAAGTCGTCGAATCGCTGACCCGCGAGGCCATCGCCAAGACCGTCGCGGCCGTCAAGAAACTGCGCCCCGAAGCGATCGCCATTGGCTTGTTGCACTCGCCAGCAGACGCCAACGACGAACACCGACTGCAACAAGCCTTGCTGCGCGCGTTGCCAAACGTGCCGATCACGTGCAGCGCCGATTTGCTGCCGGCCTTTGGCGAATACGAACGGTTCAGCGCCACCATCCTGAATGCCGCGATCGCACCGGTGGTCGGCCGCTACACGCGCCGCGTCGCCGATGGCATCGGCAACGGCACGCTGCGACTGTTGCGTTCGAGTCTCGGTATCTTGCCGCCCGAGGAAGCCGCGCTGTTTCCTGCTCGCGCGATGTTCTCCGGGCCAGCCGGCGGCGTGCTAGCTACCGGCCAGGTTGCACGACGCCTGCAGATGGACCGCGCTGCGGCCTTCGACATGGGCGGCACGTCCGCCGATGTCTGCCTGGTCGAACGCGAAACCTCACTATCCAACGAAGGCATGATCGCCGGCTTGCCGCTGCCGTTGCCAACGGTCCCGGTGCACACGGTCGCCGCCGGGGGCGGCAGCATCGCCTACGCCGACGCTGGCGGCGCACTGCGCGTTGGACCGCAGAGTGCCGGCGCCGACCCGGGCCCGGCCTGCTACGGCAAAGGCAGCGAACCGACCGTCACCGATGCGCACGTCGCGCTCGGCCACCTCGGCCCGAACACCCTGCTAGCTGGCGCGTTCCCGATCGATGTCGACGCCGCCGTGCGCGCCATCGAACGACTCGCCAAGCGACTCGGCATGACGCCGCGCCAAACCGCCGAAGGCATCCTGACGGTTGCCGACGCGACCATGGCCCGTGCCATTCTCGTGATCACGGCCGAACGCGCCGTCGACCCAGCCCACGTGCCATTGGTCGCCTACGGCGGCGCTGGCGGACTGCACGCGGCATCGTTGATGCTGAAGCTCGGAATGCCCGAGGCCGTAATGCCGAGCCATCCTGGAGCGTTCTCCGCCGTCGGGCTAGCGCTGGCGGGTGAGGCCACCGAAGTCACCGAGGCGGTGCGCGCGTCGCTTGCTGCGGGCGGCCTAACGGAGATCCTCGCCCGCGGCCAAGAATTGCTAGCACAGGCGCAAGGCCTGCTCGGCGGCAAGCGAAACAGGGGCCGCGTCGAGGTGATGGCGCGATACCAGGGACAGGGTGCGTGCTTGCGGCTCCAGCTGACCCGAAACCTTGCGAAGAGCTTCGTGGCCGAGCACCAACGCCGATTTGGATTTGCCACCGACGCGCCGATCGAGATCGTTCAGCTACGGGCCAGGGCGGAGTGCGCGGCCAGCGCCCTACCAGCGGCCGACCTGCCGAGTTCGGCCACAGCCCGCACGAACCCCAAACCAGCCATGACACGGCGGCCACCACTACGAGGGCGCGCTCTGCCGATCTACGCCCGCGAATCACTGACGACCCAACCAATCGATGGTCCGGCTATCATTGAGGAGTCGACGGCGACCACTTTGCTACCGGCCAACTGCCAACTGCGACTATCGCCATTCGGTCTGCAGATCGCGCGACGATAGCTGCGGACTGGGGCCAGCCACCCTCAAGAGGCATGGGTAATTACCCTCAGTGCTTTCGCTGGCGGCAATGACTACTTACAATCGGCATTTGACCGCGCCCAAATCGTGGGCTACATTAAGAGGTGTCGACCCGTTGCTTTGAAGGGGATACTGATCTAGAGAGTATCGCAGTCGTTGCAGGTCTGATATTTGACACTTTGAACGAACACTCCTGCCCAGCTCTCTCATCGAGCGGCTGTGCAGGGAACGACACATTGCCGGGGGTTGTCCGCGACGGACGTAAAAACTTGACTCTCCTTCTTCCCCTTTTTCCCGAAGTTTAACCCCCGGCTCCTTTTTTCTTGGCCCGCGCCCGTAACGGCAGCAGTGGTCAACCAGTTCGAACCGTCGCTCGAACGCCAACACCTGTAGAGGCGATAGCCGCTAAAAACGGCTCTCGCAAAGTCCGCAGTTTGAAAGAAATGCTCTCGAAGTAAGCCTTCCAACGGCTCGCACCTATCCACGCGTAACCGTAGCTGCATCACTGAGCAGCGAGTGTTTCCTCAGACCTGATTGCCATTCTCGGCGTTTGGTCTTCAAAAAACTGCCGGTGCGCGCGCAGCGTCTGGCTCTAGTTCGCAGCGCGCGACTCTGCCGTCGCTCGCTTCAGCAACTTTTTCACGGCGTGGTTGCTGGGCTCGATCTCCAAAACGCGACGCCAATCGGTGACGGCCGCCGCCACAGAACCCTGCCCGTAGCTCATCAATGCACGTTGATGTAGTAGACGACTCAAGCGGCGGTTGACGCGCACGTCGTCGGTGAAGCGACGCGATAGCTCGATCAAATCGCGAACGGCTAACACAAGCTCTCCGCGCCCCAGCCGCGCTTCGACAGCGACCAAGCCAAGAACTACGGGATCTTCACCGGTTGGCAAACGCTGCGGCCGCTTGACCGGCGATGGCTTCGTGGTCGTCGAGGACTCAGGGGTGGCGACGGCCGGCTTACCACCAGCATTCGAAGAACCAGCTCCGCGGGGATTGCTTGCGACTGGCTCGACAAGAACTGAATCAGCCGCCGATTCCGGGTTGGCCGACGAGGGTGCGGGCGAACCGCTGGTCGCTGGCTCAGCAGCCGCCACCGGCGGAGCGATCTTGGGCGGATTGCGCGGCGCTTCTGGAAGCATCGGCTGCGGCACGTTGACGGCCGGAACTTCGACTGGCTCTAGACCAGCCACTGACGAAGCCCCACTTGGCTGCGACGGCGAGGGATGCTCCGGCTCAGCACGAACTGGCGGCGGACCGTCGTTGGAGACCGCCACTTCGCTGGCACCTGACTCGATCGCAACGGACAGTTGCGGGCGGCCGATTCTTGCCACTTCGACAATCGGCGACGCTGGCATTTCAGCAACCGGCGTCGCCGCTGACGAGCCGCGATCAGCAAACAACTGCAACCGCTTCTCGGTTGCCGAAATCCACTGCTTCAAGCTCGGCTGCTGTGGCCAATGCTGGCCCGCGCGCTGCAACGCTTCGAGAGCCTCGGCATCGCGCCACTCCGAGCGCAGCCTCAAGGCCTCGAGAATCAATTCATGGCAACGCCGCATGCGCTGCTCCACGTCGCCAGCGGCAGCGCGAGCGTCGGGGTAGCGAACATGGGCAACCGGCACGGCGTCATACGCTTGCAGGGCCCGCAACAGGTCGTTGCCGCGCAAGGCGCGTTCGGCAGCGGCAAAAGGATCCTTTGGCGGAATGTTGCAGGCGGTACCCAACAGCAGTGCCGACAGTGCGATCATCTTCATGGGTGTTCCTCAAACGGGAAGTCGTCGAGCATGACTTCCAGCTCGCTGTTCAACTCGCTGTTCTGCTCCATCACCGAGTCGTCCTCATCGTCACCATCGACGGTGCGCCACGGCAACGAACCACCGGGAACAATCATCACTTCGCGGTCACTGGACGCCGGCGGATCGCGCTCGATCTCTTCGACGAACAGTTCGACCAACCACGGGTCGAAGACTTCGCCCTTGGCCTTCTCAAGTTGCTGCAACGCTTCCGACCAATCGAGCGGCGTCTCTTCGGCGCACGTCGTCAACAGGTCGAAGGCCGAAGCGATCGCCAGGATGCGCGAGCCAAGTGGCATGCGATCGCCGCGCAGGCCGTCCGGCGTGCCGCGACCATCGTAACGTTCTTGTTGGTGGCGCAGGATCTTGGCGACACGGCGCAAGGCCGGCACACACTCAAGCTGCTCCGCGGCATGTACCGGGTGGTGATCTAAGGACCTCGATTCCGCTGCGGTCAACGCCCCCTGCTTCTGCAGGATCGACGAACGCACGGATGCCTTACCGAGGTCGACGAGTCGACACGCGATATCCAATTCGTTGCGATCCGCGTCGAGCAACTGCAGTCGTTCCGCGATGCGTGCGGCAAGACCAGCAACGCGGTCGCCGTGTCCCGGCGGCACCAAGCGGCGCTTTTCCAAGCTATCGACGACGTGCAACGCCATCGTGACGTAGCCATCCCCCACTCGCTGCAGACCGTCCTGCATGCCTTTCTCAAGTTCGCGCATGGCCGAACCGAGATCTTGCAGTTCGCTCTCAGCGCCATCCGGTGCCGAGCCAGCAACTTCGCCGGCAGCCAAACGAATCAGCGCATCGGTCGCGCCGCGAATGCGTGCAGACCAGTAGTGACCAAGCATTCCCGCAACGGCGACCAAGCTCAGGCAGCTCAATAACACGAGACCGAACCAAGTCAGGTCGAACGTCGACAGGAACCTGCGCGGTGCACACTGCAGGCGAATCTCGCCAATGATTTCGCCGCCGAAGCGCACCGCTGCGAGACTTTCGCGCATCGGGGCACCACTGCCAATCTCGGTCGTGCGTTGGAACGGCGCCGTTGCCGACAGCAGCGACATCTTGCGATCGCCGAGCACCAAGGCAGAGTCGATAACGACGGTGCCGGTGCGATCGATCACGAGCACGCGGCCACCACTCTGGTCGCGCACGACAGAAGCCAGGACCGACAGACGCATCACGTCGGCATTGTCCAGCAGCGGAGCCGAACGTTCGGCCATCGCGATCGCGGCCTCTTGCTCAGCAGTCGCTTGCATAGCGGCCTGGTGTTGGTTGTCGCGGTCTGCGCCTAGGAAGCCGAGCACGACGGCTACGAAGAACGCGCCGATCGACAAAGCTACAACCAGGCGGCGCGTTAACGACCAACCTCGCGGGCGACGTTCAATTCGGGGTGCCATCGTCCTCGGCTATCGGCACAGGGCATGCCCAGACTTGTGCTGAGTGCACGCAAACCGCAATGGCAACGGCCGATGCGCGGCAAAAGCGGGCTACAGCTGGTGGCTTCGGAGCGAGCGAGCGGTCATTTGGTGACCTGCGGCCGCTGGGCTGGATGGCGCAAAGGTAGCGTTGGGAGGTACTTGGGCGGGGGGGGGTGGGAGCGGGGAAGGGGACGGGGCGGGAGCGGGGCGGGAAGGGGGCTGAGAAGGGGGCGGGGCGCCAGCTTCGCTGAGCAGGGGGAAGGGAAGAGAGTGGCTTTGCCACGCGGATTTCCCGCCCGCATTGCGGGCTCTTTGCGGGCTGGCTCCAGAGCCAGCGCGCTGGGGCCAGCAAGCTGGCCTCGTGCCAGCGTTGTGGCACGTTGGGGCTCAGCTGCGCTGATCCCCTACTTGAACTTCAGGGCTTCTAGGGTCTCGCAGTGCAGCTGGTAGATGTCGACGCAGTAGCCGTCCATCATCGTCGCCTCGACCTTGAACGTGCCGATCAGCTTGAGCGGGTCGAAGAAGTAGTCGGTCGTCTTCTTCTTGGGCATGACCACGCGCACGATGCCGTGGATGTCTGGCGGCTGGCCGTAGCAGCACGACCACAGCGACTCGACCAGCAGGAACTCTTTGATGTTCTGCACTTCGTCGATCGGCAGCATGAAGCCGGTCATCAGCACCTTCTTGCCGGACAGCTTCTTGACGCGCTTCGGCATGCCCTTGAGGCCGTCTTCGTACGGCCACGAGGTCAGCTCATCGAACGGCAGGATCTTGTCGAGGCCGGTGATCTTGCCAGCCTTGATCTCCTGTTGCAGCCGCTTCTCGGCGCGCAGCATGTCCTCGGCGCTCTTCATCGCGGCGATGTCGGCCGGATCGGTGCCGGTCGGAACCGGTTGGTTCTCGTCGGGGCGATCGATGCGGGGCTCTTCCTTGCCGTCACCCTTAGGGTCCTTCTTGGGGTCCTTCGCCGGGTCCTTCGCCGGATCCTTCGCGTTCTTGACGGGCTTCGGATCCTGCTTCTTCGCGTCCGGCTTCTTCACGACAGGCTTGGGGTCCTGCTTCTTGGTCGCGGGCTTCGGATCCTGGAAGCTGCGCTTATCGAACGTGATCTGGGCTTGGACGCCGACGCCAGTGTCAAGACCAACACCCCAACGGAACTCGCTAGTGACACCGCTTGAGATCTCGACTTGGACATCGACTTGGACATCGACTGATTCAGGCGACTGACAGGTCAGCAGGGTGGAGAAGGCGATCGTTGCGAGCAGGGTCTTCATAGTCATTTGGACCGGATCAGGGGTCGGACGGGCCATCGTATACGACGATCGCCTGGATCGAGCCAATCCGGCGAGGAATTCCGGGCGCCCGCGGTCGACAGAACGCCCGTAGGAGCCGTTCGCATCGCAAACTAGGCAATATCTGGCTAGTTCCCGCGGTCGATCGCAGCGAACGCTCCGCGTAATAGTGCACCACGTAGGCAGCCGCGTGGGGCAGCGATTGGCCTTGAGCGCCGTGACTCAGTAGTTCTGCGTCAGGTTGTCGGCGACCTGCGTCATCGATCCCTTCACGGCCGGGGCGAGACCCGCGATGGCACCGATGCCAGAAACCCCAAGCACGAGCCACAGCTCCCACGTTTTGAAGAGCGTCCAGTCGAGGTAGACACCGGTGAGATCTTCGACGGTGGCCTGCATGAAATACTCAGCTGCATGGCACGCGACCAAGCCGAGCACCGCACCGAAGAACGACAGTAAGGTCGCCTCGCCGGTGATGATCGCCAGGATCTGGAAGCGGCGAGCGCCGAGCGAACGCATGATCGCGATCTCGCGGCGACGTTCGTTCATGGTGTTGTAGATGGCGACCGTGATCGACACGGCGGCGACTAGCAGCACCAGCCATGCGATAACAGCCAACGCATCGGCGGCGTTGCCAATCTGGCGCAGAAACTTCGGCACGACATCCTGCGGCCAAGCGACCTGCGCTTCTTCGTGCGAGCCAAACTGCTTACGAAGGATCTGCGACCCCATGTGATCCAGCGGATCGCAAATCACCGCCGTCAACGCGATGCGCATCGGGTCGACAGGCATGCTCTCGAGCTGAACCGGGCTCTTGCCAGCGACAAGTTTATCGATGAACACGCCGCCGGCGTGGCCGTCGATCAGCAGATGGATGCCAATTGGCAGGTAGATCGTCGAGTCGATCGGCGAGTTGGTCGGCTCGAGGATACCGACGATGGCACACGCGGCCTCTGGATGTTCGTGGGCGTCAAACTCGCCGAGTTTGCCGTGCACAGGCACCACGACGTCGCCGATCTTGAGTTGCAGCGAACGAGCCACCCGGGCGCCAACAACCGCCTGCTTCCACTTCTTCTGCAGCAACGGGCGCTCAGGCACCACTTCGGCCTCGGCGCGAATGCCGTTCTCGTGAGCCGCGAGGCCGTTGGCTAGCGCGACCAGTTCATCCCACGAGTATTCGAACGGTCCGCCCTCGGCGAACTGCAGCGGCTCGCGCTTCCATTCGAACTTGGAGAACATCTCGTCGATCGTCGCGACGACCGGGAAGTTGAAGCGACTGATGCTGTCACCGCGCGCCTGCGGAATGGCGTAGCGCACCTGACTGCGGCTGAACCTGCTACCGCGAGACTTGCGAAGGTCCTCGCAGACTTCAAGCGGGATGCGGCCGGACGCTTCGCCAACGTTGAAGATGGTGTTGAGCACGAGCTCAAGTTCGCTGGTGCCGTTCGGGCCAGCGATCGCCTGAAACCCACCAATGCTGCCTTCGTAGCGCGCTTCCGTCTGCTCGGCCATCACCAGGATGGCGGCGTAGAGCGCCGTCGCGACGATGATCGACATCATCGTCAACACGGTCGCGACGAGGCGAATGCGCAGGTTGCGCAAGCTGATCGAAATGAGTTTCATCGGGACGCCTCGCCACTCGTATCGCCGGGCACAGTCTTACCGGTCACATTATTGCCAGGCACAGTCTCGATGTCGCCGCGCAGCGTCGCCAGATCCACCGTGCGCTGCATGCGGTCGGCACTGCCGGGATCGTGAGTCACCATGACGACGGTTTTGTTGTTGTCGCTCGCAATCTGCAACATCATGTCGAGCACTTGGCCGCCGGTTTCCTTGTCTTGGTTGCCGAGCGGTTCGTCCATCAGGACCAGTTGCGGGTCGTTGATCAGCGCGCGACAAATCGCGACGCGCTGCACCTGGCCAACCGACAGCTCGCCGGGTCGGTGATGCAGGCGATCGCCGAGCCCAACCTTCTCAAGCAAAGCCGTGGCGCGCTCTTTGGCATCGCCGCCTGCCCCGCGACCAAACAGCGCCCCCATCAGCACGTTTTCTAACGCGGTGAACGGCTGCAGCAAATTAAAGGTCTGGTAGACCATGCCGATGTTGCGGCCGCGATGGTTGTCGCGCGCCGCTTCGCCGAGCTTGTCGAGCCGCGCGCCAGCGACTTCGATCTCGCCGCGATCCGGGCGAAGGATGCCGGCCAGGATGTGCAGCACCGTCGTCTTGCCGGTGCCTGATCTACCGATCAATGCAACCTGTTCGCCGGGCTCGATGTCGAGGCGATCGACCGCACATGCAAGCACGGTCTGATCGCCGCGTGAATAGCTCTTCTGAACGTCTCGCAGGTGAATCATCTAAGTCCTGGCTAGGCTAGCGGTCGGCTGCGGCTACCGAAACACTCCTCGGGCAACCAATGGCACACTGCCGTAGGGCGCGCAGGATACGCAGCAATCGCCGAATGACTCAGTTTTTCCAGAACGCGGCAACCCAATCGAGTTCGCGCTGGATGCGATCGGCCAGCGGCGCATCACCGAACTTGTCGCCGAGCACCGACCAGGTATAAGTCTCGACCTCCAGCAGCGGCACGGGATCCGAGCCGGCAGCCAGCGCTTCCAGAACGCGGCGAACTTCCTTCTGCGTCGACCCCAACGGCCCGTCGGTGTCCCAATAGAGTGGCACGTGGAAGTGCGTACGAACGCGACCGGCGTGCTCAAACTCGTCTTGGCGGTCGGCGACGCCAGCTAGATCGAGCGAGCGAGCGCCGTTCTGGGCGGCAGTCTGATGCAAGTAGCGCGGCTCGGCGAACGTCAGCAGCTCTTTGATCGCTTCTGGCCTTCGTACTTCCAGGCACGATGACACCTGAATCTTCGGCACCTCAATGCCGCGCATCTTCAAATTGGCTAACGCGATCAGTGGGTCTTCGTCGAGCACCGCCAAGTGGCATAGATCGACGCAGACACCAATGTGCCGACGCAGCAGTTTGTCGGGCACCATCCTGCAGGCGCCGTTGAAGATCGACTCATCCAAAAACGCCGCGGTTTGCTTGACGGTCTCGAGGATGCAGTTTGGTTCGGGCTCGATCGCGAGTACGCAACGCACGCCGGTCTGAGCCTCAATCGCTGCAAACATGCTGGTCACGCGGGCCAGATTGCCGACCATCTGGTCAAAGTCGACCGGCGCGGCACCGCGGCCACGGTAGCCGAGCGGCAAGGTCGAGATCGGCAGCACGTCGCCATCCTTGAGGAACGTCGCGCCAACTTCGGCGCAGCGGCGCGTGTAGAGCAACCGCTCCTGCTCGCCCCAGTCGGGCACATAGACGGCGGTCTTGACGACCCGCTCGTGGAAATCCCCATAAGGAAATGCGTTCAACGTCCACAGGGGCACCTCAGCGGCCTGCATCGCCTCCTGCAACGTCGCGAGCGATGTCGGGTTTTTTGACAGCTCTGCGACCAGCGACCACGGCCACCAACCACCAAGCCCAAATGCACGCCCGCGTTGCCGCGCCATTTGCGCAATGGGAGCGGTGTGTTCCTGCAGCGCTGACAGCTGACTGGCGAGGTCAGGAGCCGGATGAACGTTGCTGCAATATGTCAGTCGTGGCGAGGTCGCTGGCATGTTTCCCACAGTATCGAGAAGTCGACCGAGAAGAATGATGAGGATCCTGCTCGAATGCCGATGGCTACCATTGTCGGCCGCCACTCGTACCACGAGCCCCCACCGCTTGGCCACCACTTCCCAATTGCTAGATGACTGACACCCCGAACAGCCCGACGCAAAACGACGCGCAAGCTCACAGCTACCGCATCGCTGCCATTCGCAATTCGAGTTCGTACCGCCAGGCACACACGGACTCCGACTTTATGGGGCGCAAAGAGCTGCGACCCGTGCGACTGCAACTCGAACTGCTGAAGCCCGAACTCATCCAGGATGAGCAGGGCGTGCGCTCCACAGTGGTCGCGTTCGGCGGCACCCGAATCGTCGAGCGTCCCGATGCCGAAGCCCTACTGGAAGCGGCCAAAGAGGCATTGGCAGCCGATCAGGACGACCCAGACAAGCAACGCGCCGTGCGCATCGCCGAGAACGTGCTCAAAAAGGCGCACTACTACGACGAGGCGCGCGAGTTCGGCCGCATCGTGTCCGGCACCTGTCAGGTCGACAACAAATGCGACTACGTCATCTCCACAGGTGGCGGCCCCGGCATCATGGAAGCGGCCAACCGCGGTGCGTTTGATGTCGGAGCCAAGTCGATCGGCCTCAACATCACGTTGCCGTTTGAGCAGGAGCCCAACAGCTACATCACTCCCGAGCTGTGCTTCGAGTTCAAATACTTCGCCGTGCGCAAGATGCACTTCCTGATGCGCGCCAAGGCGATGGTCGCGTTCCCAGGAGGCTTCGGCACGATGGACGAATTGTTCGAGACGCTGACGCTGATCCAGACCAAACGCATGGAGCCGATCCCGGTCATCTTGTTTGGCAGGGACTACTGGAGTCGCCTGGTCAACTGGGACCTGTTCGTCGAAGAGGGCACGATCTCGCCGAAGGACCTTGAACTGATCAGCTACGCGGAAACCGCGCAGGAGTGCTGGCAGCTGATTCGTGACTTCTACAAGGATAGAGCGGGCGAGCCGTTGCCCCGCGGCCAGTAGGCGCGCAGTCCGACTGGAGCGCAGTCAACCAGCGGCACGGCGGAGCGAATCTCTGCAAGCAACGCAACGATTCAAAAAGGTCGTAGATCGGGCTTTGGTGCGCGCCAGGACATGATCACCAGGAAGCAGGCGGCCAACTGCCGCTGCCATGGCGTGGCTACGTTGTGCCTTGCAGCCCAACTCCGCAACCGCCTCGCGGACGGGCGGTGCACCCGACATCCGGTCATACTGCCACAGAAGATCTGGCGTATGCTGCTCGGCACCTGATTGGCCCGCCCTCGTCGATCTTTTAGGCCGAACTCCATGCGAACTCTCAATCTACGCGCAGCCTCTGGGCTCGTTCTCGCCAGCATTGCCACGGCGCTGCTCAGTCTCTCCGCCGCGGCGCAGGTGCAAGCCCCAGCCACCACTCGCCAGGCGCCACCGGGACTGCTGTCGAAGTTCGACATCACGCGCGGCACGCTGCAAAGCATGCAAGTCATCCAGCAGATCACCGGTGGCTTCGTGCTGCCAGTGGATGTGAACGGGCAGACCTACACGATGTCGCTGCTGCCGCACGACCTGCGCGGCCCGAACTTCAAGCTGATGCTTGAGGATGCGACCGGCATGCACCAGTTGCCGACCCCGCCGTGCGTCACCTATCGCGGCTCGGTGCTTGAGGATCAGACCATCAAGGTCGCGGCCACCGTGGTCGACGGAACGGTCACCGCAACGATCTATGAGCCGGGCTCCGGCGCTGGCCTGCCAGGCAAGACCTGGGTCGTGCAACCAGTCAACAGCGCTGTACCGCTGGCCTCGCCGACACTGCACATTGTCTACGAAGTCGTCGACAACGCACAGCTCCCCTACCAGTGTGGCAACCTGCCGGCGCCGCCGCCGCTGACGCCGCCGACGACCGGCACTGACGTCACGCTTGAGTGTGACATCGCCATCGAAGGAGACCGCGAGTTCTGGCTCCTCAACGGCAGTAATACCACCAACTCGCAGAACGACATCACGTCGGTAATGAACCAGATTGAGTTCATCTACAACCGCGACTGCGACATCCAATACAACATCACGCAGATCGTCATTTCGACAACGTCCGTCTACACCTCAAACAACTCCAGCACGCTACTGAATCAGTTCGTGGCTCGCTGGAACTCGGTGCACGCTGGCATCCCTCGCGACACCGCGCACCTGTTCTCCGGCCGCCAGATGACCGGTAACATCATCGGCCTCGCCTTCCTCGGCGTCATCTGCAACACCGGCCAGGCCTACGGCCTGTCAGAGTCCCGCTACACGGGCAACTTCAACCTGCGCGTCAGCCTGACAGCGCATGAACTCGGCCACAACTGGAGCGCCAACCACTGCGACTCCCAAAGCCAGTGCAACATCATGTGTTCGGGCAACGGCGGCTGCGGTTCGGTATCGCTGTTTAGCCCAAGTGCCCGCAGCCAGATCACCAGCTTCGCAGCTACCCGAAGCTGCTTGTCGGTGATTCCACAGACGCCGATCATCAGCACGGTGACACCTCAGACAGTCACGGTGTTCTCCCCCGGCCAAGTCAACCTGACCGGCAGCGGCTTCACTGGCGTGACCAGCTACAGCGTTGACGGCCAAACGTTCACGACGGGCTTCAACGTCCAGAACGACAACTCGATGAGCATCACGATTCCCACCGGCAACAGCCTGGGATTCAAGTTCGTGAGCGTGACGAACGCCACCGGCCCGGGCAACTCGAACATCATCATCTACGGCGTGACTGCACCGCCCAAGCTCGAGCTGACGTCGACCGTTCCGAACACCGGCGGCACCGCCAGCTTCGACTTCGCTGGCACGATCGGTCGTCAGTGGTTCATCGTGCTGGGCATCTCGGCCGCGACGACGCCGTTCCAAGGTTACCCACTGCTGAGCAACCCACTATTGCTGACCAGCGGCACGTTCAACGCGCCGCTCGGCATCAGCAACCTGACGCTGCCCGTCCCGGGTGGACTCGGCTTGTTGATCTTCTACGCCCAGGTTCTAGAAGCCGACCCGACGTTGCCGATTGCGACTGGCACGTCGAACTTGCGCGTCATCGTACTGCTGTAGTGAAGACTGCAGTCGCGTGATAAAGAGCGGGCCTCTCGATTGAGAGGCCCGTTTTCGTAGGTAGCCAGGTTC
>JBNMNW010000094.1:0-18712 GCA_051278165.1 Planctomycetota bacterium
CGACGTCAACCCGCCAGTGCACGCGTGGGCGTGCTGGCGCGTCTACAAGATGACTGGCGTTCGCGGTGAGCGCGACACGCTGTTCTTGAAGCGTGCGTTCCACAAGCTGCTGTTGAACTTCACGTGGTGGGTGAACCAAAAGGATGTCAGCGGCCGTCACGTGTTCGGCGGCGGCTTCCTTGGCTTGGACAACATTGGAGTGTTTGACCGCAGCCAGCCGCTGCCAACTGGCGGCCATTTGGAGCAAGCGGATGGCACGGCGTGGATGGCGCTCTACTGCGCGACGATGCTGAGCATCTCGCTGGAGTTGGCCGAACACGACAAGTCGTATGAGGACGTTGCGACCAAGTTCTTCGAGCACTGGGCGGCGATCACGCACGCGATCAACACCTTGGGTGGCACCGGTCTGTGGGACGACGAAGACGGCTTCTACTACGATCAGATCCAAACCGACGATGGTGCCGAGCGCATGAAGATCCGCTCGCTGGTTGGCTTGCTGCCGATCTGTGCTGTGGAAGTGCTGCCGCTCGGTCAGATGCTGGATTTGCACGGCTTCAACAAGCGCATGCATTGGTTCTTGCAGAACCGCAAAGAACTGGCCGAACGCATCCAGTTCAACGGCGAAGGTCCGGGAGCGAAGGCCTTGCTGGCGATTCCGTCTCGGGACCAATTGGAGCGCGTGCTGCGCTACATGCTCGACGAAGACGAGTTCTTGTCGCCGTATGGCATTCGCTCGCTGTCCAAGGTGCACAAGGATGAACCGTTCATCTTCAAGCACGATGAAGATGAATACCGCGTCGACTACACGCCCGGTGAAAGCCGCACGCACATGTTTGGCGGCAATAGCAACTGGCGCGGCCCGATCTGGTTCCCGCTCAACTACTTGCTGATCGAGGCACTCGAACGGTATGGCCGATTCTACGGCGATGACTTGATGGTTGAGTGCCCGACCCGTTCCGGCAACTGGATCACGCTGCAGGAGGTCGCCGATGAGTTGGCGCATCGATTGACCAAGTTGTTCGTGCGTGGCGAAGACGGCCGGTGCGCGTTTGCCGGTGAAGACAATCGCTTCCGCGACGATCCGCATTACCGCGACCTAGTCTGGTTCTACGAGTACTTTGACGGCGACACCGGTCGCGGTTGCGGCGCGTCCCACCAAACCGGTTGGACCGCGTTGGTGGCACGCTGCTTCCGTCAGCGAACGTAGATCGTTTCTAGCTGGCGTTCGTTGTTGCGCAGCAGCAACGTCTGGCTGACGCGCGGGTCGCCGTTGATGAAGATCTCGAGCAGGTATCTGCCCGGTGCGATCGGTTCGTCTAGCCAGATCAGGCCGGGACCGGGCACGCGATTCGCTTCGCTAATCGTGCCGGTGATCTTGGCCGTGACCTGACCAGCCGCATTCGGCGTGGCATTCGTCGTCCACTTGCGTTGCAGGCCAGTTTGGCCAGGCTGGTTGAGGCTAATGGTGACGTTGCCGTGGTCCTTGGGGTTGAACGGTTGGCGATTGATCTCAAGCAACTGGAGTTGCAGGGCGCAGGCTTCTTCGAGCGGCACGTCTTCCAAGAAGCCGTTGCTGCCATTGAGCACAAAGGTGCGGCGAAAGGGCAGCAGTGGCAGCAACTCGCCTTCCGGCGAGGTCGCGACGAGCAGGATGCCATACTCACCGGGCGGTAGTGGTGGCAGTTGGTAGATGCCGTCTTCGGCTGCGGTGCGTCGCGACCACAACGGCTGTCCCAGTTGCCACGCGGTATCGCGTTTGGCGGCATCGATCTCGAATGCATCGACCCGCACATCGGCGACCGGCTGGTTGTCGAGTTGCTTGACTAGCAACGTGATGCCCGCTGCCCTGGCGACCGGCGTCAAGAAGACCTCGAGCAGCAGTTTGGGTTCGTTCTCGGCCGGGATCGCGAACTGCTTCTTGGTGAACGGTTGCATGCCCTCCGCCTCCACCAATAAGTCGCCAATGGCCCGACGTGGCAGCACCAGTTCGACAACGCTGCTGGTCGACTCGCCACGTTGCATCGAGCGCGGTTGCACGAACCGCCAACGGAAGGTTTCGATTGCTTGGCGGGTGACGATGTCGCGCACGGTTAGCTCGACAGTTGGAACTGGTATCGCCACGACCGAGATCTCCGCCTGGCTCGGGGACTGGTTGTTTGGCGTGCCGTTACTCGGCGATGCATTGGCTTTGGTTGGCGGCTGCATCACCACTTGCGCGCGATCGGCATGCGCTGGATCTGCCTTGCCGCGCGGTTGCTCGGCCTCAACATCTTCGTCGTTGCTAGGCGGAGCGACGCCGGCGCCGTCGTCTTGCAGTGCCCAATACGCGGCCCCAGAGAGAATGAGGATGGTGAAGACGGCGAGGATGGCGCGCATGGAGGTTGGTGCTGGGCTTACTGCGGAGTCGCGTTGTTGCGCTCGTAGTCGGCCGTGTAGACCCGTTCTACCCAAGCTGGAAACGACAGCACCTCGTGGAATGGCTCGAAGTCATCGATCACGCGGTCCATCGCTTCGGTGCCGAACGCGGCGATATGTCCATTGGGAATGAACGCAAGTTGATCGCGTGCGAGTTCGAAATCGCCGGTGTCGTGCAAGGCGATGATCGCCAGCGCCAATCCGGTTCGGTCGACGCCGGCGCGGCAGTGAACCATGATGGGTCGCTCGGCGGTCGCGGCGACGTGCCACAGCTTAAGTAGCGCTGCGGGGCGAGGCGCGCTTTTGGCCGAGATCGGCACGGAAGTGAACTCTGCACCCCCGGCCATCGTCGCACGCTCAGATTGGCGGGCGGTGCGGCCGCCGCGCAGGCACAAGACGCTGCGAATGCCGTTCTGCGCGATACGCCGGATCATCTGTTCTTCGCGTGCAAACGAGGAACGGAACACTCCGGGCATACCTTCGCGGAAGCCAGTGCAGGCGCATGTCAGCAACAGCAGCGTCATCAGTAGTAGGGATCGCACCATGCTCCTATCGGCGCTTGCGCGCGGTGATCTCGATCTTGATGCGCGGCTCCACCAGTGGCGCCGCAAACATGGTGGCCGCTGGCCGCACGTCGCCGCAGACAACGGCACGTGAGTAGGCGACCTGCTCTTCGAACGTTGACCCCGAGCTGATGCGTTGTCGATCCATGATCCGCAGTCTAGGACCGCCGGCCAACGATTGGACCCATGCTTATCGCTTGCTGCGCTTCTTGTTCCGCGCCAGCTGACTCTGCCACTGCTTGTCGATCGTTCGCAAGGCTTCGGTGATCTTGGCCGTATCGAGCGGCACGTTGGTGATCGTCGTGCCATCCGGTCGCAATGCAAACGTGCCCAGCGTGATCGAGGTCTGTGGCGTTTTGCTCGACTCGGTAGCGTGTGCGCGGAACAGCAACTGGTACTTGCCAGCAGTCATCAGCGGGATCTCGACGACGTCAGTAGCTCCCAGCCAACCGCCGCTGCTGCGGCCTAGATCCCAGCGTGCGAACCCGAAGTTGCGACCGGTGATCTGGTCGACGCCACTCAGCGAGGATGGCAGCCCGGTATCGCCAACTAAGATCGCCGAGATGCGCACCTTGCGCGTTGGTCCAGAGAGCCCGCGGGCACCGGCGACCTGCACCATGGCGGGACGCTGCGTCTTCAGGAACACGTCGTGTTCGCCGGGCCCATACTGCTGCTGCCGCGATTCGAACCCGCGGCCAAAGAACGTCAATTCGGCGCTCGGGTGCACACTGATCAGTTCGGCCTTGCCCGCTTGCCAGCGGAAGCCGGACTCCACAAAACTGCCGTCCGGCTGCTGGAAGCGTGCATGAATGGGGCCATCGAGAGGGAATGCCTGGCCGGCATCGTCAAACGCCCGCAGGTAGTAGCGAAACAGGGATTGCCGCACATCCATTGATTGCAGGCGCGGCTCCTTGTTGATGCCGGGTTTCACGACGACATCGAAGATCGACGCCATCGGCGCCTTCAAGTTGCGCATCATGACCAGCACGTCGTAACGGCCGGGTCGCAACGGCTGCAAGACGAACTTGCCGTCACTGCTCTTGCGCACGCGGGTCGACGTGTTGCTGCTGCGACCGTCCGTCTTCTCATGCTCTCGAACGGTGACCGAAACGGCGCCATCCGGCAGCCATTCGGGCAGCAGCACGCGGCCCATCAGGACCCCATTGCGGGCAATCGTGATGCGCAAGTTGGTGTTCGACCCTACTAACGGCACGGTCTGCGCCGCGTGGTCACCGGTGTCGGCTCGCACGCGCAACGGGCCGGCTGGCGCAGGTGCATGAATCCGGAACGTGCCGTCCACGGCAGTTCTCGTGGCAAGGTGGCGCAGCGACCGCCAGGGTTGGTTACGGCTGGTTCTGAACTTGCCGTAATCGAATGAGCCGGTGCTGCTGCCGCCTTCGAATACGACCTCCAAGTCCGAGGTGCCGAGGCTTCGAATGTTGTTCGTGCTCGCGTTTTGCGCCGCTTGCGGCAGTTCCTGCTGGATGTTGACGGATGCATTGGCAACGGGGTTGCCTTCATCATCGACCACGATGCCAGCTGCGAGCGGTGGTAGTTCGCCAAGCACGATGTTGCCAAGCTCGATGCGCTTGCCTGGCGGCCATGGTGGCAGCTCGACGATTGCCCCAAGCCATGAGTCGGTGCTGTTGTCCTCACTCGGTGCATGTTGGCAACGAAACTCCATGCGCCAACGTGCGACTTCGGTGCGTCCAGATAGCACCAGATCCCATTGGCCGTTGGCTATGGTCATGGCCGAGGCGGTGCTTTGCACTTTGTCGTCGCGCCAGATCGTGATGGCGACCGTTTGGGCCGCCAGTCCGGTGCCGTTCGGATGCAGGAATCGGCCGGCAAACACCGTGTGGCGGGCCAGCGGCGCGATTTCGATCGCGACCCGTTGACCGGTTTTCGCTGGCCCCATGGTGGGTTCAGAACTCGCCGCACGACGATCATATGGGTAACGCGCGGTCACGATTACCTGCACACCGACTTGTGCGTATGGCACTTCGATCGGGGCCGTGCCGAGAGGCTTCGCCACGGTGGTCATCAAGTTGCTCGCACTGATCCGCATGTCGCCCGGCTTGATAGGTTGCAGTGGGGCACCGAAGGCAATGCGGGCGGGGGACAGCAAGGCGGTGCCGTTGTGGTCCACGAGCGTTGCGAGCAGCGATCCAAACGGTGGCAGCGTCAGTTGCACCGACTCCTGTTTCAGTGGCCGGCCGTCAAAGTCGATCATGGTCGCCGGTGTCGACGGCACCATGGCGATCGCGGCGAAGCGTTCGGAGAATCCCTCGGGCTGATCTTTGGCAACGTCGCGACGCAATAGCTGCACGTGGCGCACAATCGCGTGGCCACGTTCATCGGTGGTGCCGCGCCAGATGCGGGAGGTGCGGTTGGATTTGTATTGCTGCAATACTCCGACGGGCACCGACGCGGCGGCACGCGCGGGCACGCCAGCATGCTTGACCACGATCAGCAACTCTTCGTCGGCTTGCAGCGTGATCGTGTGGTTGCCGGGTCGCGCCGGCAGCGCCAGGAATCCAAACTCGCGATCCTTCTTGGCCGAGCACAGGTATCGACCGGTGCCGCCGGGGAGCTGCACCTTGCCGAACTCGTCGGTGCGCAGTCGCTTGCCGTGTTGTTCCGGAGCGTGCCATCGGGACGAACTCGCCGTTTGGGTTCTGCTGGAGAGGCGGGAAATCTGGCGACTCCGGCCATTGCTGGCCCGGGGGTCGTTCTCCGCGATGAAGAAGACTTGCGCGTTGACGACCGGTTGCTTGTCATCGCCGCGAACGACCAGAACGTGCGGTCCAGGCTTCGTCGTGTCGATCGGCGTGCCTTCGTCACGCAATATGGGCACATCGTTTTGGTCGCCAGCACCTACTGAGCCAACGAACGCACCGCTGGCGACTGTGGCAGTCTGTCCGGTGGTTTCGGATTTTACGCCTTTAGGCAGTGGCGGCGGCGTGCTGCTACTCGGATCAAGCAGCCAGAGGGTGGCGAGGCCGAGGCCGAGCACCACGATTGGGGTGAGCACCCTTCGCATGGTTGGTTTGTACGGGTTCGCTAGTGTTTGAGGGAAGGCGCCTCGTCCCAAGCGGGTACAAATCCCGAGGCTGGCGGGGCAGAACGCACCGTCCGCGGTCAGGTTCCGAGGTCTGAACTTCCGATGATGTCGACGTTCCTCAAGGCAGTGATTGCTCCGGGGGTTGCGTCATCTAGGATGCAGTGGAACATTAGCTTTGCAAGGCAAACCAAATCGTGATCAACGACTCCAACTCATCACCTAGCCGTATCCCCGGTCTTCTTAGCTGTCTGCTGTTGTTGCTACTGGCAACACTTACTAGCTGCGGCGGGTTCGAAGACAAGCGCATTCGCGAGCTGCGTCATGAGAAGGGCTTTGGCTCGCGCGCCAACGGTGATGCGACTCGCGAGAACTATCTTGGCGGCTTCGATCAGGTGGCGTTCATCGTGCCACCGGCAGTGCTGCTGTCGCCGGGCGCCGAACAGTTAGCGCTCTTGGCGCAACCGCAACCAGTCGCAATCGATGGCACGATCTTCGTGCCGTTAGTTGGACCGGTCTATGCGCTAGGCAAGACCGAAGCGGAGTTGGCGGCCCTGGTGCGCACGCAGTTGCGTTCGGTGTTGCAGTTCGACGTCGACCTGCAGGCGCGCGTGGCTGGCAGTAAGTTCTTCTATGCGATTGGCGAAGCGCGGGTGAAGGGACCTATCGCGATGACCGCGGACATGACGTTGATCGACGCGGTGTTTCGCGCCGGTTGGACGCCTCTTGCCAACCTCGGTCGCGTCTATCTGATTCGCCCTGATGCGGAGCATCCGCTAGTCGTCGATGTCAACATGCGCGAGATGCTGACAACCGGCTACACGGCGTCCAACTACCAGATTCGTGAGCGCGACATTTTGTATCTGCCGCCAACGTTCCTCGGCCTGGTTGCCAGGTTGTTCCAGCGCTTGCTCGAGCCGGTCGCGTTGGCGGTGCGCACGATGTTGGGAGCGGCACAAGTTACGTTCGCCTACGACGCGTTAACAGGAAAGAGCGATCAATTGTTCTTCCGCTTCTAGAGAGAGACGAGATGCGAATGTCACCCCGCCACAATCGTAGCTCAGCTACCGGCAACTCGACCGCCAATCGCATGATCTCGAGCGAACATGCGGAGGTCGCACGATGACGCAGGTTGAAATGCCGCAGTTGTCGCTGCGTCGCTACGTGGACCTGGTCAAGCGGCGCCGTTGGCGGGTCGTTCCCGTGTCGGTGCTTGGCTTGTTGATTGGCGGCTTGATCGCGTTCTTCATCCCGCGCTTCTACGTCGCGCAAACGCTGCTCCTGCACTCGCAGTTGCCAGGCGGCGCCGATGACACGGAGCATCCGTTTAAGCAGATCGTGGATACTGCGAAGAGCTCGCTGCCGCTCTACGCCGAGGACGCGATCAAGGAGCTGAATTGGCCAGAGTATGCGTCTGGTGATGAGTCAGCGCGGCAGCTTTTGCGGCAAGACGTCGAATCTCGCATCGATGTCTTTGAGCAGAACGGCGGGGATCGGAAGCGTTTGTATGCGACGCTAAAGGTGGAGTATCGTGACACCGACGGGAAGCGTTCCGAGGAGTTGCTCAACCGGCTCGTCAAAGTCTGGATGAGGCAGCGCACGATTGAGTTGCGCGAGCCCGCTAGGCTGCGCAGTCAGGAAGCCAAGAAGAAGGCCGAACGTGCTTTGCATACAGTGCGTCAATGCCGCAACGACAAGGAAAGCCTGCAGCGGCAATATGGCATTGATCCGGAGTTCAACATCAGCGTTCAGCGCCAGGAATACGGCAAGCAAATTGAGCAACAGGGTGATGCGCAGAAAGCGCTCGACAAGCTGAAGGGCGAACACGCCAGTCTTGCCGCCGACATCAAAGCCGATGAAGAGACGTTGGCCAACACGCCACCGCGGGTGAAGCCCATCGATGCGTTGTGGTTCGAAGCGGCGATGGAAGATGAGAAGATCGCGCCGCTAGCGATCGCTGCTGCCCAGAAGCTGATGGCGTATACGAACACGTTCGTGCCGAACACGAGCAACTGGTACAAGGCCAAGCGCGAATACGAGTTCCTGGTCGTGCAGATCAAGGGGATGCTGCCCAAGGTGCCGGTCGATGCCGATGGCATGGTCCCCAGCCCAGACCACACCAAGTTGCGGCTCGCGATTGCTGCCGCCAAGAAGAAGCTCCTTAAGCTTGCCGCCGAGATCGACGCGCTCGAAAAAGCGGCTGAGAAGGAGGCAAAGGACCTCTCCCGCTTGAAGGAAGGCTACCCCATCTATGAGAACAAGTTGTCCGAGCTCAAGGAGGCGGAGAAAGCTCGGGAAGATGCCTTGGAAGAAGAGACTGTGGCCAACAGGATCGACGCGCAGTTGACCCATGACCTGCCGATCAAGGTGTTGCGCCCTGCGCTCATGCCGTCGGCACCAACCGAACCGAACATCATGGTTGTTGCCAGTTCAGGATGCGTGCTTGGTTTGTTCGCTGCGATCGCCCTGATCCTGTTGTTCGACTTTCTGCAAGGCTCCTACAAGACGATTGAAGATGTTGAGCGGGGCTTGTCGGTGCCGGTGCTTGGGGGCGTCAGCCACCTGGAAACCGAGGTGGAGCGACAGGTTGCTTCACGTGGTCGCCGCCGCATCTCGCTGGTTGCGGCCGCAGCCCTGTTGATGGTGACGGCGATCGTGACGGTCTTCTATCTCGATCCGAATCGCCTGCCCGAAGTCGTGCGCAACATTCTGAACGTGCTGTTGATCGACTCCTGATCTTGCTGAGCCACATCGCCTAAGCAATGCGGGATCTGATCGTTTTCCTGGCCGTGATGTCGTTGATGCCGACCTCGTTTCAGAGGCCGTACATCGGCATGCTGCTATTCAGCTGGCTGGCCTACATGCGGCCACAGGACTTGTGCTGGGGCTTTGCCCGCACGATGCGGCTGTCGTTCTTCGTCTCGATTGCAATGCTGTCGGGGTGGATCGCGAACGAGCAGGGCAAGCGAAAGTTCACGCACTGGGAACCGCGCACCGTGTTGATGGTGACACTGATGGCGCTGATTGCGATCAGCTATTTCCAGGCGCAGGTCCAGGACGAATACACCAGCAAGTACTTCTTCGAATACATCAAGATCATCATCATCGCGTTGTTCACGGTCGGTCAATGTGACACCAAGCTGCGGCTGCGTGGCATGTTCTGGGTGATCGCGATTTCACTGGGCTTCTTCGGTGTCAAGAGTGGCACTTGGGGCCTGCTGACGGGCGGTGGCAAGCAGATCTTGCGTGGCCCCGGCGGCATGCTCGAGGACAACAACGACTTTGCGCTCGCCCTCGTGATGAACATTCCGCTGCTGTACTACCTGGGCATCGGCGAGAAGAAGAAGTGGGTGACGCGGGCGACGCAAGTCGCCGTGATGTTGACGATCGTGACGGTGTTGCTGACGCGCAGTCGCGGCGCGTTCTTAGCGCTCAGCTTCACGTCGTTGTGGATTGCGTATCGCTCGGGCAAGTTGTTCCGGGCGATGATGTTCTTGATGTTCCTGGCGGCGCTGTTCCCATTCATCGCGCCGCAGGACATCCTCGATCGGCTGGCGTCGATCAGCAACACTCAGGAGTCCTCCTCGAATGCGCGCCTGACGGCGTGGGCTACCGCGTTCGAGATGATCAAGGACAACCCGATTTGGGGCGTCGGCATGCGCAACTTCCAGCCGCGCTATCCGGACTATTCGGTGGTGCCGCTGAGTGCGAGTTCGACCACGTACGTGGCCCACAATAGCTATCTGCAAATCTGGGCTGAGAGTGGCACGCTGGCGTTCATCGTCTATATGGGCGTTTTGGGATCGGTGTTCATCAGCATGGGCCGCATCTACCGGAAGTGTCGCTACCGACCGGATCTCGAGTGGGCCATGAACTTCGCTCGCATGATGGAGGCCACGACGGTTGGCTTTTCGGTCGGCGCGTTCTTTCTCAACCGCGGTCACTTCGACCTCTGGTACCACTGGCTGGCCCTGGTGGCGGCGCTCAATTTGTGCGCCTCGGCGGCCTTGCGAAGAGCGCCGCAGCTGGGCGCTGCGACCGGATCTGAGACGAAGAGAACTGGCAAGGTCGTAGTGGCGTTGCCAGGGCTACGTGGTCGAAATGGTGGCGCTCAAGTAGCCGCATCGGCAGAACCCGCTGGCGGAGCATCCGCTCCGGTAGTGGTCTGGCAGAACCGGAAGAGGTGGCGCTGATGTGTGGAATTGCTGGCATCTTTGGCTTCAACCGCCAACAGAAAATTGACGTCGACCTGGTGCAGCGCATGAACGATTCGATCGTTCATCGTGGTCCGGACGGCGAAGGCATGCGCGTCGGCAGCGGCTACATCCTGGCCCATCGTCGGCTCGCGATCGTCGACGTTGCCGGCGGCGCGCAGCCAATGGCGTTGCCAGACGAACGCTTGTGGGTGACGTTCAACGGTGAGATCTACAACTACCTCGAACTGCGCGACGAACTCGCAGCGACTGGTGTCACGTTCCGCACCAATAGCGACACCGAAGTGTTGTTGCATGGCTACCGCGCTTGGGGCACCGGCCTTGCTGCGAAGCTGCGCGGCATGTTCGCGTTCGTGATCGTCGATGACGAGACGCACGAACTCTATGCTGCGCGCGATCGCGTCGGCAAAAAGCCGTTCTACTGGTGCGAGCACGAGTCGCAGTTTGCCTTTGGCAGCGAACTCAAGGTGCTGCGGCAAATGCCGCGCCGCTGGCAGTTACGCGCCGATGCGGTGGCCCAGTTCTTGGCGCTGCGCTATGTGCCAGATCCGCTGACGGTGTTTGAGGGCGCGCACAAGCTGCCGCCGGCGCACTGGCTACATATCAAGGATGGCCGCATCCAGCAGCAGCGTTACTGGCAGCTGCAGTTCGCGCCGGATCAAAACTCGCGCGAATGGCATCGTGAAGAAGTGCTGCGGCAGCTCGATGATGCAGTCAAGGTGCGCTTGATGGGCGAGGTGCCATTGGCGCCGTTCTTGTCCGGCGGTGTCGATAGCTACGCCGTCGTCGATTCGATGACGCGCACGCTGGGCCGGCCGGTAGAGGCGTGCACGATTGGCTTCTCGGATCCAGCGTTTGACGAACGCGAAGGCGCGCGCGAATCGGCCAAGGCGTGCGGCGCGGTGTTGCGCGAGGAATTGCTCGATGTCGACACGCTGCTCGATCTCGATTGGTTTGCTGACACCTACGACGAACCCTTCAGCGACAGCAGTGCCATTCCGACCTACCACGTCAGTCGGTTGGCGCGCCGCCACGTCACCGTGGCACTGTCAGGTGATGGCGGCGATGAAAGCTTTGGCGGCTACCGACGCTACTTGTTTGACCGCCGCGAGAACGGCATGCGGCGGCGCTTGCCGCGTTCGATGTGGCGCATGCTTGGAGCGCTCTATCCAAAAGCCGATTGGCTGCCGCGCTACCTGCGCGCCAAGCGAACATTCCAGAATCTCGCGCTCGATCCAGCCATCGCTTACGCCCGCTCGGTCAGCGCACACTTGCCAGAGGAGGCGCTTGCCATCTTGCGACGCGAACACCACGAAGCCGCTGGTGATCCGCACCAGCCGTTGTTGGATGCGTATCGCGCCTCGACCGCAACCAGCGCGCTGCACCGCGCCGTCACCACGGACCTCGCAACGTGGTTGCCTGGTGACATTCTGGTCAAGGCCGACCGCGCTTCGATGGCGGTCTCGCTCGAAGTGCGTGCGCCGTTCCTTGATCACAACATGCTCGAAGCAGCGGCGCGGATTCCGCCGGACTGGCACTTCGAAGGCGGTCGCACGAAGGCATTCTTGCGCGACACGCTATCGCAGCGGCTGACGCCTTCGGCTCTGACGCGCAAGAAGATGGGCTTCTCGGTACCGTTGCGGGCGTGGTGTCAGGGGCCGATTGGCGATGCGGTGGAAGGCGTGCTCAGTGAACGAAAGCTCGGCGAATGGATCGATCCAGAAGTCGCGCGAACGCTGCTCACAAGGCATCGCCAAGGTATTGGTGATCACTCCGAAATGCTTTGGGCAGTGCTGGTGCTGGCACGCTTCTTAGAACGCTGGGGCGCCGAATCATGCACCTAGTGACCTTCAGCAACCTGTTCCCATCTTCGGTAATGCCGGGGCATGGTTCCTTTGTTTACGAACGCATGCGTCGGGTTGCCGCAGCTAGCGGCTGCAAATGGTCCGTGGTCGCGCCGGTGCCCGAAGTCATCTGGCCGCTGCGGCGCGGCATCTACAAACTTTGGGCTGAGGTGCCGCTGCATGAGCAATGGCCCATCGAAATACTGGTTGCTGGCGAAGAAAACGGCCAACGTGTCGACGTCTACCACCCGCGCTTCCGACATTGGCCGGGCATGTCGCAGCGTCGCCAAGCTGATGCCGTCGCCGCCGGCGCCAAGTCCGTGGTTGCTGAGTTGCTGGCTGCTGGTGATGGCGTCTTGGATGCGCACTACTTGTGGCCTGACGGTGTCGCCGCCGCCAAAATCGCCAAAGAACTGTCGGTGCCGTTCACGCTGACGGCACGGGGAACAGACGTCAATGTTTTGGCGCAGGATGCGAGCCTGGCACCGCGCATTGCCGAAGCGGCTGGCCGTGCGCACGCATGCATGGCCGTCAGTGATGCGCTGTCGAAGCGGTTCGCCGCGGCCTGCAAGCTGCCGGAGTCAAAGGTTGTGACCGTTCGCAATGGCGTCGACTTGGAGCGCTTCACACCTGGTGATGCGGCTGTCGCGCGCCGGGCGCTGGGTCTGCCTGAATCGGGTCGCATCGTCGTCAGTGTTGGCCGGTTGGTTACTGGCAAAGGCTTTGAGGTCGCCGTGCGTGCCGTGCGCGAACTGCCCGACACGACCTTGGTCTTGGTTGGCGATGGGCCGGAACGAAGCAACCTCGCCGCACTCGGTGGCGATCACGTGATCTTCCTTGGGACGCGTCCCGCGGACGAAGTCGCGACCGCCTATCAGGCAGCCGACGTCTTTGTGTTACCGAGTCATCGAGAAGGATGGCCAAATGTTGTCACCGAAGCCCTGGCTTGTGGTTTACCAGTCGTCGCGACGCCGGTCGGAGGCATCCCACAGATCATGGGCGGAGCGCAACCTGAAGCCTACTTGGGCTCCTTGGTGCCGGTCGGCGATGTCGCTGGGTTCACTGCCGCGCTGCAGCGAGTTCTCGATGCTGGTAAGCACACAAGTCAAGTGCGCGCTTTCGCCGAGCGCTACGGCTGGCAGGAGCCGATCGAACATCTGGTTGAGACGTTCCGGCGCGCGTGTGGTGAGGTCGTTGCGTGACAGAGCCACGTCGCATTCTCTATCACCATCGCATCCGTGCCGACGACGGCCAGGCAGTGCACGTTCGTGAGTTGATCACGGCGTTGCGCTCTTTGGGTCACGACGTGGACGAATGTGCCTTGGTGCCCAAGGCGGTGGCTACCTCGGCAGTCGCCACTTCGGCTGCCCAGCTACCAAGCGATGACAAACCAGGGTTCTGGCAGCGACTGAGCTTGCCGCGCACGGCAGTCGAGATGCTCGAAGTGGTCTACAACCACAAGGGGCGCTCGATGCTGCGTGCTGCCGCGAAGCGCCAGAAGCCGCAGTTCGTATACGAACGTCATGCCTTGCACTTACGTGCCGGGCTCGACGTTGCGCGCGAGTTCGAGATCCCGCTGCTGCTTGAGGTCAACTCGCCGATGGTGGCGGAGATGCAGCGACTCGACAAACTCTGCTTGCCGAAGCGAGCCCGTCGCACCGAGCAGCACGTGCTGGCGAACGCCGATGCGGTGTTGGCCGTTACGCAAGTGCTCGCCGACATGCTCGTGGACCTAGGCGCGAAGCGCGATCGCGTGCACGTGATTGGCAACGGTGCTGTTGCTGAGCGCTACGGCGACGACACTGGCGTTGCCGCCAAGGTGTTGCGCGAACGTTGGCAGCTACCGGCGGATGCGTTTGTGCTCGGCTTCGTTGGCTACATGCGGCCGTGGCATCGTCTCGACCTGGTGCTCGATGTGATGCAGCGACCCGGCCTCGAGAAGTTGGTGCTGGTGTTGATGGGCGAAGGGCCGGCACTGCTACCACTGCAAGAACTCGCTAGCCAGCGCGGCATCCAGGACCGAGTGCGGGCACTAGGCGTGGTGCCGCCCGAATTGCTGCCGCCGCACGTGATGGCGTGCGATGGCGCGTTGATCCCCGCGATCAATGCCTACGCCTCGCCGCTGAAGCTGTTCGATTCGCTGGCCGCCGGCGTCGTGACGCTAGCGCCCGATCAGCCCAACCTGCGCGAGAACATCATCGATGGCCAAAACGGCCTGCTGTTCGCCGAAGGCGATGCCGACGGACTCTATGCCCAGTTGCAGCGGGTCGTCGGCGACGGCGCGTTGGCGCAACGAATTGGCGCGGCCGGCAAGCAGAGTCTGATCGAACAGCGGTGGACGTGGCGCGGCAACGCCGAACGCGTCCTAGAAATCTTCAACTCCCTTCCATCGAGCAGTGGGCGATGAAGCCGTTACTCTGCGTTTTCTTGCCGCTGTTAGTCGCCTATGTGACAGCGCTGCTGTGGTGCATGGATCGCTGGAACGCCCCAACGGAATACTTCACGCACTGCTGGTTACTACCGTTCCTAGGTGCGTTCGTCGTGTGGTCCCGTCGCAAGAAGTGGCAGGCGCAGCCACGTGTCACCGACCTACGTGGCCTGTGGCTATTGGTGCCAGGACTTCTGCTGCACTTCGTTGGTGCTGGGTTGATGATCGACTCGTGGTCCGCCTCGAGTATCGCGTTGACACTGCCCGGTGCCGCCTGGTTGGCGCTTGGCACGAAGCGATTGCGTGGCCTCTGGCCGGTGCTGTTCTTGGTGCTATTCGCGATCCCAATGCCGATCTACGTCGAAGGCCGCATGGCGTTCGTGCTCAAAGAGATTGCGGTCCAAGGTGGCTCGTGGCTAGCCAATTTGGTTGGCGCCGACATCGTGCGTGATGGCGACCGATTGTTGCCGCAAGGCATCGAAGGCTCACTGTTCGTCGCCGAGGCATGTGGCGGCCTGCGCTCCCTCCTCGCGATGCTGACGCTCGCCTACTGCTTAGTATTCTTCACCGGGCCACCGAGCTTCGCCCGGCGCGCGGTGTTGTTGCTGGTCGCTGCGCCTCTTGCCGTGGCTGCCAACGTCACGCGCATCGCCGCGTTGTGCTTGTTGGCGCGTTGGTTTGGGGTGCCGTTTGCCGAGGGCACCGGGCACTCGATCGCGAACATCGTCGAGTGGACTGCGTTGCTTGTTACCATGGTGTCCGTCGATGGCTTGTTGGCGCGGCGGCTGGGCAAGTCCGTTAAGGCATCGGAACCAGCGACTGGCGAGCTTGCTTCGGCGATGCCTGCAGCTATGTCCCTGCGTCGCCCGGCTATTGTGCTGTGGTTGTTGGCTGTGCCGCTCTTGTGGTTGAGTAGCTACCGACCGTTCAGCGATCGCTCGGGGCGCGCCGAGCAGATTCCGACAACCATCGCCGGCTACAAGATGGAACTGCGCACTGCGTCACAGCAGCAGGTGTTTGAGGAAGGGTTGCCGCGCTTTCGCGAACTGCTCGGCACCGGCGACTTCGTTTGGCGCCGTTATCGTGATTCGGAGCAGCACCTGATCAACGTGGTCGCGTTGTTTCACGACACCAATTGGAAGAGCGTGCATCCGCCCCGGATCTGCATCGAGGGCAGCGACATGATGATCGTGCAAGATGATCTCGTTGACGCTGCGTGGCTTGACGAAGTTGTCGGCAGTCGCACGGTAGTGAGCCGCATCGTCGCTAAGCAACGCAGTAATGGTTGGCGCTTTGTCACGCTGAGCATGTTCGGCACGAAATCGTGGGCATCAGGCGACTACTGGGACTTCACCATGCATCATCTGCCGCGTGCGTTGCTTCGTCAGAACGAATCTGGATTTCTGCTGCGGGTCGAATCGCTGATCTATGCCGGTGAAGATGTCTCCCATGCCCAAGCGCGTTGCCGCGAGTTCTTGAAGCAATTGATGCCCGCTGCGAGGAGGCTAGTGCGATGAGTGTCGTGCACGCGATGTCGGTCGATGTAGAGGACTGGTTTCAGGTCCTCAATATGGCGAAACTGATCGATCGATCAGACTGGGACGGGTTTGAACTTCGCTGCGGTGACTCGACCAAGCGGTTGCTTGACTTGTTTGCGCGGCGTGATGCAAAGGCGACGTTCTTCTGCCTGGGTTGGATTGCGGAACGCTTGCCGGACCTGATTCGTGAGATCCACGAGGCGGGCCACGAGATCGCAAGCCACGGCTACGATCACCAACTGCTGCCCGATCTCGGCCAGATGGGCTTTCGCGAAGACCTGGAGCGCACCGCAAAGATCCTGTCTGGCATCACCGGCGAGCGGCCAAAGGCTTTTCGCGCCTGCACGTGGTCGATTGGCAAGAAGACACCGTGGGCGATCGACGAGTTGCTGCGGTCGGGGATCACGCTCGATAGTTCGATCCAGCCAGTTAGCCATCCGGACTACGGCGTGCCAAGTGCGCCGACGGTGCCGTATGTCATCCACAGCGACGAACGCGAACTGCTAGAGTTCCCGCCGTTAACCTGGGACGTGCTCGGCAAGCATGTGCCGGTAGGTGGTGGCGGTTACTTGCGTCTATTGCCGCTCTGGATGCTTCGTAAGGGGCTCGCCCAAAAGCAGAAGCTCGGCGTTCCGGGTTGCCTCTACCTGCACCCATGGGAAGTGGATCCTGGTCAGCCAAGGCAAAAGCTGGGTGGTCTGCGTGGCTTCCGCCACTACGTCAACTTGTCGCGTACCCACGGCAAGTTGGATCGTCTGTTGCGCGACTACCGGTTCTCGTCAATGTCCGATGCGATTGCCGGTTGCGGCGATAGCTGGCGGATGAAGCTTCGCGCGTTGCGTGCGAGCGAACTTTTAGGGTAGTCCTTGCGCAGCTGCTCGAGTGCCGCGATCGCGTTCTCGCGGCTATTGGCGGCGGCACTCTGCGTGTAGGCGAGCGCCAGTTCGTAGAGGTGGCGGCCATCGTGTTGTGGCGCAGCCTTGAGAAGGCGTTCGATCGCAACGTCTGGCTGACCCTGCCGCAGCGCGATCAAGCCCTGCACGTATTCGCCAGTGGGACTTGCCAGTAACTCGGCGGGCAGCAAGCTCATTCGTTGGATGTCGGCTGGTATCAATTGGCGCTGTGCGGCGGCCATTCCCAAGAAGGTTAACTCAGCGCTGGGAGCCAGTGCGTGCGTCAACACGGTTCGCAATTCGGTGAGCGCCGCCGGGTCGTCGTCGAGCCGTTGGTGCAACGCGACCCGCGCGGCCCATAGCGGCAACGCGGTCGGGTAACGATCGATCAAGCTGTCCAGTTCGCGAGTGGCAGCAACGAGACCCATGCTTTTGGTTAGAGCTTGGATCGTTTGGTCTAGGTAGGTGGTGTCACTCTTGGCCGTGGCGATGCGTTCGAGCAACGCCAGCATCATGTCGCGTTTGCTGTACGGCTCGGTTGTCTTGGCGTTGGTTAGCAAAAAGTGCACGATCTCGCCGAGTGGGCCGTCCGTTGCCAGGTGGCGAGTCGCCAAACGGACCAGCATTGTCTGGTGCGACTTGTCGGCGGCAACGAGTGCGTTGGCGGATCGGTAGAACTGCTGCAATACCGCCAATCGTTCGCTGGAACCCAATTGGTTGCTGAAATTCTGCGGGGCGCTGAGAACCTGTTCGAGAATCAGGCACACATCGAGAGGTGTGTGGCCTTTGGCAATGAGTGCTAGATCATCCGCCTTGCACGGCAGCAACTGCGGAGCGACCTTCCACTGGGCCAGTCGCGTGATGTTGGCCGCGTCGACCAAACCTGCATCTAGGAGCGTCTTGACGATTTGCTGTATGCCAAAGGACATCGTTAGCAGTGACGATGCGGCGCGGCCTGATGACGTCGCGCCCATGACCAACTGCAGCAATTCCACACTCGTCGCGTAGCCCTTCTGTTGCCCTGCATAGGCGACTTCTCGCCACAAAACCGGGCCGACGTAGCCGGACTTGCTCAGCTGACCATGCAGGAATCCCGCGGCTGCTGCATTGCCAGCATGACTGGCCGCGCGAGCCATCAATAGAGAGTTCGTCTGGCACGTTTGGTTGTACTTGAGCAGGTCCGTCGCGCGCGGCACGCACAAGTAGCCGAGCAGCGGATCGGTCAATCCGGTAATCAACTCGAGTCGTTTGGTCTGGTTCTCAACATCGGCCGCTACTCGCCAGTCGACCAGCGTTGGTTGCCCGAACGTCGCGAGCGCAGCGTGCGTAAGCAGATCGGCCGGTTCGCGCACCAGTGCCGCCGCCAACAAGGCTCCGCCGCCGATGGGATCGCCAAGGCGAACAGCTAGGGCACCATCCACTCGGTTCTTGGCCAGTGCATAGACTTGCAGAGCACGTGGTTCGTCACCGAGCAGTAGGTGCAAACGGGCGAGTCGTTCGGCAATCAGTTGGCCATCGACAAATCCGAGCGCAGCGGTCCACCGCGAGGCGGCACGCACCACATCTTTATGGGTTAGCGCCAATTCGCCGGCAAGGATGTAGAAGGCGCCGTTGCGCTCTTCTGGTAGCGCGGCTGGTAGTGATGAGTTCAGTGCATCAAAGGCCGTGTTTGGATGCGTCTTCGCCAGTTGCGCCGCGACTTGCAGCATCGCGTGCTGGCTACCAGTTGCCAGTTGCAGGTCGGCGCGATACGTCT
>JBNMNW010000095.1:0-18669 GCA_051278165.1 Planctomycetota bacterium
AACATATACCACCCGGTATTTCTTCGATTTTTTCATCCACGGCAAGATCGCGCACTCGAACCAGAAGAAAGAAGCGGAGCTAGACGCGATGCCGCCTCACGTAGTCAATACCCTGATGATGATGTTCCAAGGTCGGCTGCGCGGCCTGTGTGAAGTGGCCCAACTGCAATCCCTGGTCATTTGGTACTGGCTCGACGAACCAACGGTTCCTGTGCCTGCCGCACCACAGCCTTAGCAGATGCCCGGAGCGGGTGCGGTGGAGGGGGCTGGGCAACGGAAGACCCGTTATCGGAAGTTCCCCGCTCAGGACTACCGTTGGAGCCGGGAAGACACCGCACTCAGATTGCCTAAGAACCTTCATTAACGCTCCGTCTTCGAACTCACCAACCGTTGGGCAGACCATTTCCCCCTCAAGCCACAACTCAAGTGATCGGCGAATTGCTGCCTTCTCGGAGGGCATGCGGAAGGGTACGACCGTAAGGGGCTTGGGGAACGCGCTCTTTAGCCGGCGTATGAGCCGGGAGCCGCGAAGAGCGTGGTTGTCGAGTCACCCACTCGGCTAGCATCTTCCGCTTACCGCCGTCGAACGATCGCCACGTCGGCATCCAGGACGTTCGCACTACCGATGGTGTCCACGACAAACTGCCGGTCTCCCGGCGATGCTTCCGGATCCTTGAGAATGGCGCGCAATCTTGCAGCCAACGCGGCGCGCTCCGCGTCGGGCAGCTCGTTGAACCTGCGGGCTTTCTCCGAGGCATCGAATGTAGTCATGGTATTGCGGTACTCGATCGCGCTGCGAAGCTCAGGATCCGAGGCAAGCGGAAGGATGAAGGTAAGCTCGACATACTCGCCTCCAACGAAGCCGCCCGTCGAGACGATCTGCGCCCCTGCAACGTGCAAGGGCGGCTTCGGCGCATCGGGCGCCGTCGTGAGGTAGTCCTCCGTCAGGAGGCATTGAACTTGGCGCTGCTCCAAGATCAGCCGGACAACCGCGTACGCCTGCTTCACCAGCGCCTCACTCGAACTTGAGTCGACGTCCCGGGCGAGCATCTTTTGATACTTGCGTATCTGCTGCTCGCAATTGCGCACAAAGCCGTCCCGCACTCCAGCATCAACCGGCCCCAGGTGTTCGTATTCTCCGATCAGGACTTCCGTCGCTTCGGAAGCTGCGTCGGAGTCGCGACCAGCGCCAACCGGGCGAACCACGAGTCGCACAACCTCGGGAAGATCCGCTTCCGCCGGCCCACCACCAGCCTCCTGCACGACCGAAGTGCCCGTGTCGCCCTCCCGAGGCACAACGGGCGATTCCTGAGTTCCTGACCTTCGGTAGATCAAGACGATCGCGACCACCGTCGCGACTGCGAGGAACAAGAAGCGTAGGGCTTTACTCATGACATTAAGAACTTGGACGCAGAAAGGCTTTTACTGCTCCTTGCACATCCCGCAGGACAGCACTGGCTTGTATCGAAGCACGATATTACCCGGGGTCGCGGAACCACATGGCTGGTCCTTGACCACCATCTCTTGGCCTACTCCTGTGTTTCCAGCCGCCTCGTTGCATGTTGCCGAAAGATTCCAGGTCGCCTCGTATTCGCCGCCATTGACTACGTCCTCGCACGGCGTACCGGTCGTTCCAATGCCGGGGCCCTCGACCTGCCAGACGCCGCTCAGACAAGAGTCAGGAATCACGAGCTCTGCGGTGACCTTGCCGGTGCAATTCTGGCCCTCCTTCGTCTCGCAGTTGCAGGGCGGCGAGTAAGGAGCATCGCTGTTGATCTTGATCTGTGCGTATTGGTGATTACCGTTCGGACACAGCTTGATCTTGACGTCGGTGGTCGAACCCGTGACCGATGCCTTGCACTTGTAATCGGCGAAAACGCCGGCGAATTCGATTACTAGCGTCCTGGCAGGCTTCGCAGCATGCGCTTCACCATCGCCTGGGCCAGGAACAGGAACACCGGCCATCCAGAGAGGGAAGAGCGCAACAACGGCAACAGAAAGGGCTTTGAAAGTCATGACTACTCCTTGCGAAACCCGCCAACCGACCGCGTCCTGTTCGCCCCCTGTTTTCTGCTCTCGGGTTCATAACCCCAAGCCGTGCTCTCAGAGTACGAGAGCATTTCGGGCCTGAATTGCTCTCAGCCTCATAACCCGCTGATCGCGCTACGAGCGCGCATCCCGCCACCCTTGCGCAACCACCGCCGCATGTAACCACACGTGCCAACGTTACAACCTCACCGTACATGCCAACGCCCTCAAGCGTTTCGGCCTGAGGGCGTTGATCATGTTGGCGAACCAACAAGTGGTAGAGCAAACGGGACGCTGGTCGTCACTCTCTGGTGTTCGAAGAGCGTTCCGTTCGGTTCTGCGGTCTCCAAATCATGCCAAACGAACCGCACCACCTGGGATTTGCCGCTTCGCATCCTGGCAGCCGCCTGAGGTGACCAGACCTCGGTGCCACGGCCGACTCGCGAACAAGCCCAGGCAGTCAGCCGAGCGACTCCTCAAGCCCTTCACCGTGAAAGCCGATTCCACTCACTTGCACCTGTGCGACATTGTCATACAGTATCGCTAGATCGAGAACCACCATGGCAAAACGCAAGAACATCAGCGTGTCGTTCACCCCGCGCCAAACCGACTTCCTGGCCAAGTGTGTCGCCACTGGTCGCTACCAGTCCACAAGCGAAGTTGTCCGCGAGGGCATCCGCCTGCTCGAGAACCAGCAACACATGCGTTCCGCGGAGCTGGAGCGTGCACGTGCGCTCATTCGAGAAGGAGCGAAACAACTCGACCGCGGAGAGGTCATCGATAGCGACACGTTCTTCCAAGAATGGGATGACGAGCTCAGCGCAATCGAATCCAAGCAGACCGGAAAGACTGCGTGACGGGTATCGAGCTCTCTGTAGCTGCGCGAACTGACCGCCGGGAGATCACCGAGCACACCGTCGAGAGGTTCGGCATTGCACAGGCTCGCCGCCTCCGCGACACGTTTGAGGCAGCCCTGAGTCGTCTTGCGGAATCGCCGAACCTGGGTAGGGCAAGCGCGGAGTTGGATCCTCCGAACCACTCGTTTCGCTACTACCCGGTCATGAAGAGTTTCATCATCGTCTACGAACCGACGGACGACGGCATTCGTGTGGCGCGATTGCTTCACGGCGCCCGCAACCTCGCGATCGAGTTGGATCGAGACTCAGGTGAGGACTGAGCGGCGACATATGCAGGCTGCATCTAGAACAGACTGATTGGTATGTCGCATTCCAGTGGTGATGTGACGGTTTGCGGCGACGCCCTGATCGCCACGCGGTCGACGCATTGGAACCGCCACCACGACCGATGCCGATGAACGCGACATGACCGACGCCTTCCCACTGAAGTTCCTGCTCGCCACCTTCGCCGGCTGGGTGAACCGAGAGCAAGCACAGATCATCGACTACCAAGCGTAAGTGATCCGCGTGCTCAAAGAGCAACTCGGCAACAAGAGGCCACGGCTGACTGACAACCAACGGCGCCGCCTCGCAGCCAAAGGCAAGCCACTCGGTCGGCGCCTGCTCGACAAGTTCGCCGCGATCGTCACGCCAGACACGATCCTTAGATGGCATCGCAGGCTGATCGCGAAACATCACACCTACCCGCACAAGAACCGCGTTGGTCGGCCCGGAATCATGAAGGCCATCCGTGAGCTGATCGTGCGCATGGCAACTGAGAACGCTGGCTGGGGCTACTTGAGGATCCGAGGCGAGTTGAAGAAGGTCGGGCATCGCGTGGCGAAGACAACCATCGCCACGACGCTGAAGAACAATGGCATTGCGCCGAGCCCTGATCGCCCGACCACTTGGTCGACGTTTCTGAAGTCTCATGCTGACGTCATCGGTGCCGCTGACTTCTTCACCGTCGACGTGTGGACGAAGCGCGGGCTAGTCACGCACTACGTCTTCTTCGTGACCCACCACGCCACGCGCATGGTCGAGATCGCTGGCATTACTCCGAACCCGAACAGCGCGTTCATGGCACAGGTTGCGCGCAACCTGACGGATCAAGTCGACGGGTTCCTACGCGACAAAAAGCACCTGATCCTCGACAACGACGCGCTGTACACCAAACAGTTCGTGCGCATCCTCAAGGACGCCGGCACCAAGGTTGTTCACACAGCCATCCAAGCACCGAACATGAACTCTCTGGCGGAACGATGGGTGCTTACCGCCAAGAGCGAATGCCTGAACAAGATGGTCTTGTTCGGCGAGCAGCATCTACGGCGCACACTCAACGAACTCGTCGCGCACTACAACCAAGATCGCCCGCACCAATCGCTCGGCAACAACCCGATCCAGCCCCGGCCAGGTGAACCGCCAACCGAAGGCGAAATCATCGTTGATGAGCGACTCGGCGGACTGCTATGCAGCTATCGCCGTTCGGCCTGACGGCCTGGTTCCTCGCGACAGGCTGGCTACCGACCTCGAACCGAGCCGCCGGTCTGTGAACTTGGCGGAAGTCGCCAACTACTCATTGGTCATCGACGTCTTCGGAATGGCCAATTCGACCCTAAACGTGCTCGGCTCAATTTACGGACAGGACGAGCCTGTGACCCGCCGTGTGCGGCCGCCACACGTTTAGCTGCAACAACTTCGAGCGGCTGACCTGCCACTGTCACCGACGCCGCCCTGCCGTTCGACCCGCCGAGGCGCCAGGCACGCCCACCGGCAGTTGGCCCCCAACACGTGTCCGGCGCGACCGTATCCCCGCAGCTTTGCATCTCAAGGCTTGCAGCGGTTGCGGGTGTTCGGTTAGCCTGCAGGGCTGGGGAAAGATGGGGAAACTCGGGATTGACCCCGAGAAGAGTCGTTGTCTGAAACGACGACCAAATTGTGATAAGAGCCTGCCTCCTTGTGTAAGTGACTACTGGGCAGGGGCTTAAGTAACGCCTGACCTAGACTAGTATGAACACTGAACAAGAGAACACTCAAGACACCCCTGTTAACACCGAGACCACCGTGGAGACCACATCCGTGAATGTGGAGACCGCATCGGAGACCGTGGAGACCACCGCAGAGGCTGTGGAGACCACGCCAGAGGCTGCAGTCGAGACTGAAGTGAAGGCCCCAGTTAAGGCCGCTGCAAAGACCCGAGTAAAGGGTCCATCGCTCGCCGACGTCGAGACCTCAGTCATGGCTCCAGTCGAAACCACAGAAGAGACTGCAGTCGAAGCACCAGTGAAGGCCCCGGCGAAGGCCGCTAAGAAGGCCCCGGCGAAGATCCCGGCGCAGGCCCCTGCAAAGACCCGAGTGAAGGGACCATCGCTCGCCGACGTCGAGACCTCAGTCATGGCTCCAGTCGAAGCCAAGGTAGAGCCAGTCGAAGCCAAGGTAGAGCCAGTCGAAGCCAAGGTAGAGGCTGTTGTCGAAGCTCCAGTTGAGGCCGACGTTAAGGCAGAAGTGGAGACCCCAGTCATGGCTCCAACGGACACCACTGAAGAGACTGCAGTTGAAGCCGCGGCAAAGACCCGAGCAGCTGCAAAGACCCGAGTAAAGACCCCAGTAGCGGCCCAAACGGACACCACCGAAGAAGCCGCTGTCGAAGCTCCGGTTGAGGCCACTGTCGAAGCCCCAGTAAAGGCCGCCAAGAAGACCTCGGCTAAGGCTGCAGCAAAGGCCCCGGTGGCAACCACCGAAGCAGCTGCTGTTGAGCCCGCCGCAGAGGAGTCCTCCCTGGCAGGCACTCCCGAAATCCTGATCCCGGCCCTGAAGCGCCGCGGTTTCGAGAAGCTCACGCCGGTGCAGTTGGCCATCGCCAACGCTGACGACGGCCGCCGCGACCTGCGGATTTCTTCACAAACTGGCTCCGGCAAGACGGTCGCGATCGGCTTCTCGATGATCCAAGAAGTGGTCACCGACAAGCGCGAGCGCTCCGGCCCGACCACGCTGGTCATCGCGCCGACGCGCGAACTGGCGATGCAGGTCAAGGAAGAGCTCAGCTGGCTCTTCGCGGATCTTCCGGGCGTCGATTGTGAGGTTGTCACCGGTGGCACCCCAATCGATCGCGAACGTCAGCGCCTACGCCGCAAGCCATCGGTGCTCGTCGGCACGCCAGGTCGCCTGCTCGACCACCTGCGCCGCGGCGCAGTCGACATCTCTTCGGTCAAGCAGCTCGTGCTCGACGAAGCGGACCAAATGCTCGACCTCGGCTTCAAGGACGAGCTCGACGGCATCCTTGAGTGCCTGCCAGAAGAACGTCGCACGCACCTCGTGTCGGCAACGTTCCCGCCGGCCGTGCTGCAACTCGCCAACCGCTTCCAGAACCAACCGATCATGGTTCAGGGCACGGCGCCGGGCGAAGCACACGACGACATTGAGCACATCGCTTGCCGTATTGGCGATCGCGAGCACTACCAAGCCGTCGTCAACATGCTGTTGATGGCCGGTAACGACCGAACGCTGGTGTTCGTCCGCACGCGCGAAGAAACAACGCGCATGGCCGAGAAGCTCTCCGGCGATGGCTTTGCCGCCGCGGCGATCAACGGCGACCTCGCCCAAGCACAACGCACACGCACGCTCGCCGCTTTCCGCAGCGGCCGCACGCGCACGCTGATCGCGACCGATGTCGCGGCACGTGGCCTCGACATCCCGGCAGTGACGATGGTCATCCACGTCGAGCAGCCGATGGATAGCTCGACCTACGTGCACCGCAGTGGCCGAACTGGTCGCGCTGGGCAGAAGGGCCAGAGCGTCTTGCTGGTGCCGAAGTCACGTGCGCAACGCACCACGCGCATGTTCCGCCAGCTGCGTTTGGAGCCGCGCTGGACATGGGCACCAAACGCCGAGCTGATCAACAAGAAGCAGCTTGAGCGCGCCGAAGAAGAAGCGCTCGCGATGCTGGCCGCAGCACCGGCCGCAACCGCCACCAGTCGCGCGTCTGCCGCCAACCTGCTGCGCGAACGCGATCCGATCGAAGTCGTCGCAGCACTGCTGACGAAGACGATGACCAAGATGTGCTCGCCGTTCGATATGGCAGTGCCGAAGGGCAGCTACGATGAGGGCCCGCGCCCGCCACGCAATGATGGCCCACGCGATGCCGCCCCTCGCGAAAACTACGCCCAGCGCAGCGACAGCGGCGCGCGCCACAGTGGCCCGCATGGCAACAGTGGCCCGCATGGCGACAATGGCCCGCACGGCGACAATGGCCCCCGCCGCGAGTTCACCCCTCGCAACGAAGGCGCGCCGGCGCGCAGCTTCCAGAAGCTGCCGACTGAGCAACGTGGCACGCCTGGCTCCGCGCCGTCGTGGCAGCGTGCCAACAAGGACGACGGTCGCCCCGTAGAAGCCGGCTTCACGCGCTTCAACATCAACTGGGGCGAGCGCGATGGCGCCAACCCGCGCCGCATCATGGCGCACATCTGCCGCCGCGGTGAAGTCGAGAGCAGCCTGATTGGCTCGATCTCGATGAACGACAACGGCACGACGTTTGAAGTGCAAAGCACGGTCGCCGACGACTTTGCCAAGCGCGTGCAGCGTCGCGATCGCCGCGACCCGCACCTGATCATCCACCGTGAGACGTTTAACCGCCCGCAAAACAGTGGCGCTGAAAGTGCTCCTCGCAGCGGCGGCAACTTCAACGGCGGAGACAGCTTCCGCGGTGGCGCAGCTGGCCCCGGTGGTTACCGCGGCGCGATGCGCACCAAGCAGTCCAGGTAGGCTGCACCCAGCCCCACGTCGGTCGCCCGCGCGGCGATCAACGTGTTGGCGCTATGGCCGCGATCAAAATGCCCACCCTTGGGCATGATCGCAACATCGCGACGTTGCGCCGGATCGTGGCGCAGTTCGGCCTCGATCTCGCCAGTCGGACTCGTGATGCTTACGACCGTGCCGGCCTCAATGCCCGGCAATGCGTCGGGATGCACGACGACCCAAGAGCGTTCGCCCAAGCCGCGACCGACCCACTGCGAACCCTGGCTCTTCTCGGTTGAGTTCGAGAACAACCACAGCGGCTCGCTGGCGCCTTCCTTGACGGCGGGTGCATCGATCTGCACTTCTGCCGGATGCTTGTCGAGCAACTGCACACGGCCATTGGCGGTGAGCACACGGCCCTCGCCAAACAGCAGCGAGTTGGCCAATGGACTGCGGATGGCACCGTCGCGACGCAGGGACTCGAGGCCCGCACCCTGACCAGCGATCGCTCGCAATGCCATGCGCTTGAGCTGGTCGATGCTGTCTTGCGGGTAGGACTCAAGACCAACGCGCTTGGCAAGGCCTTGGAAGATGCGAATCTCGTGATGAACACCGGGCGGGGCCGCCACGACGGGTCGCGATTCCGCGATCCAGTGATGCCCATACGCACCGAGCAAGTCGTTGTCTTCGAGCAGCGTCGGGACCGGCAAGACAACATCCGCGCGGCGCGCGGTATCGGTCATCAAGCAATCGGCGACGACGACGAACTCGGTTTGTTCGATGGCCTTTGCGACGTTCTTGGCATCGGGCAGCATCGACACCGGATTGCCGGCGGTGACCCACATGACGCGGATCGGCGGCTTGCTGGTATCGAGCAGGTCACGACCGAGTAGCGGCTCGCGGATCGTGCGCGGAGGCTCGACAACGCCACTAAACGGGCTGAAGGCTTTGCGACGAGCGAAGTAGAATGAGCAGCCACCGCCCGAGCGAAACAGGTTGCCCGAGATAGCGCACAGCGCGTCAAGCGCGCGCACAATCGCACCACCGCGTTGCCTGCGCTGCATGCCCCAGCCAACCAGGATCGCCGTCGGGCCTTCGGCAAAGCGCTGCGCCAACAGGCGAACCTCAGCCTCATCAACGTCGCAAAGCTGCGCCCATTCGTCGACTTCGTGGCGGTGCACCAAGGCGCGGAAGGCGTCAAAGTTGTCGCAGAACTCGCTCGCCTTCGGATCGATGCAATCGGTGTCGAACAGCGTGCGAGCGATGCCCATCACCAACTCGTAGTCGCCGCCGGGTCGCGGCCGCACGGAGCTGTCAGCAAGGCTGCTGGACTTGTGCTGCAACGGATCGATGGAGATCACTTCGGCGCCATTCTTCTTGGCATCGTTGATGATCGGCACCAAGTGCACGTTGCTGACCTTGGCGTTTTTGCCCCACAGAACGATGTGCTTGCTGTTGAGCAAGTCGAACAAGTCGTTGCTGTCGCTGGTGCCGAAATCGATCAGTTGCGCCGCTTCGCCAGCTCCAGAACAGATGTCGCCAATCTTCGTCGTGCACGGACCGAACTGGTCAAAGAACAAGTCGGTCAGGTGCTTGAGGATGCCAAGCGAACCCCCGGAGCGGTAATGGAAGATCGCTTCAGGACCGGACTCTTCGCGGACCTGCAGCAGCTTCTTCGCAATCAAGTCGAGCGCCTCATCCCATGTGGCTGGCTCCAAACGGTCATTGCGCCGGATCATTGGCTGCGCAACGCGCACCCCAGACGCCACCAACTCAGGGAAGCGACTGGTGCGGTAACACAAGAAGCCCTTGGTGACCGGATGGTCGGGATCCCCTTCCAGCTTGACGATCACGCCATCATCGAGCGTGGCAATCATGCCACACGCGTCAGGGCAATCACGATTGCAGGTAGTTCGGGACTTGTGTTCAGCCATGGCGAGGGGGCCAAGCATGTGATCGGCATTCGTCATCACAAAGCTTGTTGTGATCGCATTTTGATGCCAATGGCAGTTAGCTTCCGAGCCATGACGAAGTTCGATGTCATCGTGGTAGGTGCGGGATTGCGCGGGCTGCACTACGCACTACGCACTCGTACTGACCGCCCTTCTGCGAAGATGCTCGTGGTGGAAGCCCAGCCATGGCCTGGTGGCGACATCAGAACCCAACGCAGCAACGGCTTCTCGTGCGAGCTAGGCCCATTCGCGTTCACCCGCGCAGAGCTGGAACCGTTGCTCAAACTGCTCCCCAAACCGCCGCGCATCATGGTGAGCAACGAAGCAGCCAAAACTGGCTGGCTGTTTGACGGGACCAATCGCCGCGCGCTGCGCGTCGAACCGGAGCCATGCTCGTTTCCGACAGGATGTGAAGACATCGTGCAGGCGCATCGTCGCGAACTAGATTCGAACCTGCGCCTTGGCCGGGCTGTGACTCAGGTGCAGCCGAATGAGGGCGGTGGATTTATCGTCACCCTCGGCGGCGAAGTGCCAACCGACTTACAGACCACTGAACTCGTGCTGGCGACGTCGGCGACGTCATCGGCGCGCATGCTCGGCGGGCTCGAACCCGAGCTACCGCACATCGCCGAGCAAGAACAACGCGAGCAGCGAGCGTTCGTCTGGCTCGGCTGCCTGAGCAAAGATGCGCCCGAACTTCATGGCTATGGCGTGCTCCCGCACAAGCAGGTCGACAGCCCGATGACCGAAGCCATCTACTGCACGCAAGTGTTCGGGAATCGCGCGATGGCCGACCGCTGTCTGGTGCGCGCGGAGGTCACGATGCCGGAGTTGCCGGAGGACGACGTCGAAGTCGTTCGCATCGCCGAAGCGGAGCTGCGCCAATGGACGTTGACCAAGGCACCGTTCGGATTCACCAAGGTGCACCGCTTCACCACGCCGGTGCATGACGGTTGCCTGGTCGAATGCCGTACCCGGGTCGATGAGATTGCGAAGCGCGTGCCAGGTCTATCGCTCGCGCCCGAGCTTCCCGATAGCGTCTAGAGATGTCACGAATCGCGCTTGCCGCCCTCCTCGCGCTCACGGCGTGCCAGACCGCTGCTCCAATGCCTGCGCCTTCGGTAGCTGATCTAGCGCCGGTAGCTGATCTAGCGCCGGTAGATGACCCTTGGCACCCAGTGCGGTTCCTGAGCGGCACATGGCAGGCCACGGACGACGCTGGCACATCGATGGAGACGTGGAGCGAGCCGTCTGGCAGCGCGATGTATGGCCAGAACCGCTCGACCAACGGCAGCCACCTGGTGTTCTTCGAGCTGCTGACGATCGAACGTCGCGACGACTCCTTCATCTACCTGGCAAGCCCCAAAGGATCACCCGCGACGGCGTTCGCAATGACTTCGAATGAGGTCAACAGCGACGGTACAGCGGTCACGTTCGAGAACCAGGACCACGACTTCCCGAAGCGCATCAGCTATCGCCTCAACGCGAACGGAGTCCTGTCGGCGCGCGTTGACGACGGCACCGACAACGGCAAGAACCTGCGGTTTACGTGGCAGCGCGTCCAGTGAGCCGCCCGCTTGCGGCTAGACCGAGGCGGTAGCGTGCGCCTGCACGGCATCGCGCAAGAACGTGCGCTGCCAAACCTCGAAGCCAAGCAGCGTCCACAAGCGAAGTTCTTCGTTGCGACGGCCGCTCATGTGACTATCGAGCAGCTTCTGAATGGTGCGCCGGTCGAGGTAGTTGCTGACGAACGAGTCCTTGCCGAGCAGCAAGTCGTGCACGTAGTCCTTCAAGCCGCCGCGGAACCACTCATCAAGCGGCACGCGGAACCCGACCTTCTTGCGATCGATGATGTTGTCAGGCAAGTGACGACGAGCGATCTCCTTGATGATCCACTTGCCGCTCTTGCCACGAATCTTCATCGACGAGTCAATCCTGAACGCTAGCTCGATCAGTTCGTGATCAAGGAACGGTGGCCGGTTCTCAATGCTCGCGGCCATCGACATACGGTCGCCGCGCTCGAGCAGGTTGTCGGCAAGCCAAGTATGGCAGTCGACGTAGAGCATCTTGCGCAAGTGGTCGCCCTGGCAGCGCTCGTATTGACCAAGCGTGCGCTCGGAGCCATAGCCCGTCCGCAACTGCTTGCGCTCATACCACGTGAACGGCGCAAACCACGTTTGCAAGCGCTCAGCGGTCGAACGCCCAGTTAGCGCGCGCGCAGCCTGACGGGCACGGAACTTCGAACCGGGCAGCATGCGTTCTCCAGCGCGCATCAAACACGACGGCACGCCAGCGAGCTTGCCGACCTTCGGATCGTATGCATACTTCGGATAACCGCCGAACAACTCATCACTGCCTTCACCGGACAGCAGCACCTTCACGTGCTGGCGCGCATACTTCGCAATGCGATAGATCGCGACATCCGCCGGCTCGCTGATCGGGCCATCGCGATGCCACGACAGTTGTGTCCACAGGTCTTGGAAGTCCTGCGCCGTCGAATGGATCTCGTGGTGCGTTGTGCCAACAGCTTCGCTCACTTGCCGCGCGTAAGGCAACTCGTCGTAGCGAGGATCGTTGAAGCCGGCCGCGAACGTTTGCACTTCACCGCCTTGACGAATCTTCTTCATCAACGCCACGCACAAGCTGCTGTCGAGGCCACCACTCAGGTAGGCGCCAACCGGCACATCCGCAACAAGGCGCAGCGCCACGGCCTCTTCAAATGCTTCGTCGACAGCCTTGATCGCGGCATCGCCCTCGAGCATCTCTTCGGGCAACTCGGATGGAATGCGCCACCACGTCTCGTGCCGCAACTTGCCATCGCGACCGATGCGAACGGCAGTACCAGCAGTCAGCTTCTTAATGCCCTTAAACAACGTGCTGGTCGGTGGCACCGAGCGGTAGGTCAGATAGTCCTCAACCGCGTCGTCCTCAAGCTGCGGTGCTTCGAGTGCCGGCAGTAAGGCCTTGATCTCGCTAGCAAATACCACGAAGCCATCTCGCTCGGCGTAGTAGAGCGGCAGGATGCCGATGCGGTCGCGAGCCAGCAGCAGCTCGCCGCTAGTTTCGTCATAGGTCGCGAACGCAAACTGACCGTTGAGCTTCTCCAAGCCCCGCAGGCCATCGCGACGCAGCGTCTCCAGAATGACTTCGGTGTCGCCGTGCGTGCGCAGTGTCACACCATCGCGAACGAGTTCGGCGCGCCGTTTTTCGTAGTTGAAGATCTCGCCGTTGAAGGTGATGTGGAACGGCCCGTTGGCCGAGGACATCGGTTGCGGCGAACCAGCGAGGTCGATGATTGACAGGCGCGTGTGGCCAAACCCGAGATCGCCACCGATGACGCGAAAGCCATCTCCGTCGGGTCCACGGTGGTGCAATTGCGCGGCCATCTGACGAAGCAAATGCTCGTCGACCGGCTTACCATCAAAACGACGAATGCCTACGATGCCACACATGGAGAAACGTTCGACGCCAGGGGAACTTGGAGCACAACCAACACGGCGCGCGAAGCCTGATCATCGGGTCGCAAGCCTACCAAGCTCAAGTGCTCAGTGGATAGCAGAGTTGGTGACGCGTGGGCTCGGCGTCGGACTCGCCGTTCTGCTGAGCTTCGCAACACTCGCGCAAAGTTCGGCAGGTCAGCAACCCAAAACTGAGAAGGTGAAGCTGAACGCCGCCGTGCTCTACCGCCAGGCGATCGAAGAGCTGCAGAAGGCGCTGCCGGTGGCCGAGTATGAGAGCGACATCGATCTACCGGACGACTGGCATGAGGATGGAGGGCCGGACTACACCAGCAAAGCTTGGCGGGAAGCCGTCCGCAAAGCAGCGGTCGCCATCACGCTGTTTGAGCAGGCGAGCCAGATCCCGACGTGCAGGTTCGACAAGAAGGCCGACGGCGTCATGACCGAGTTCATCCGTCACGCGGCGCACTTATCGGCCGTTCGCCACATCGTGATAGCGCAAGCTTGGCAGCGGCTTGAGAAGGACCCTCGCGGCACCGCCGGCACGGCCATGCAGCTGCTTCAGCATGCAAATCATTGCTCGCAAGAACCACTCAACATTGCGCTCGCGATCGGGTTCGCAGCGGAACAGCGGGCCACCAAACTGCTGCGCGCGGCTCTGAAACAGCTAGCCAAGCAGGCTGACGGACAAGGCGTCGCAGATCGTTGCCTCAAACAACTCGAGCAACATCTGAAGGCGCGCCCTTCGAGAGCCACCCTCGCCCAAGTTACCGAACGTGAGTTCGCCTATGTGCTGGAGAAAGTGCTCGAAGACGCCGGTAAGAATCCGGCCGTGAAGGCAGCGCGCATGCGTGCCACACAGATCCTCCACGAGTGGGTCTTGCCACTGTATGAGGATCCAACGGTGTCCCTCGCGGCCATGCAGACGCACTCCAAGAAGTACTCCGACCGAATGAAGAAGCTCACCAAGTCGAAGAAACTACCCACCATCCTTGAGACCGGAGCCGGCGAACATCTCGCAGCCGCACTGGTTCTCCTGTGCTCAACCGACGTAAGCAGATTCCTCGAACCATGCCTGACTGCCGAAGCGGGACTCGAAGCATGCCGCGTGGAACTCCGCAAACTGGCCGGCAAGTAGCAAGCCCGCACGACAGGCGCTCCCGAGAGCAACCCCGCTAGCTTTCGCGGCTACACTGTTGCGATGGGCAAGTAAGCACAACACAGCTTTTCAGCAATGCGACTGCGAGTTGCTACATGCGACATCACCGCCGCAGAGACTGTGATCAACTCGTCGTAGCCGGCACGCGCTCGGCCAACGAATCGAGATAGCCAATCAACTGATTGGTGCGGTCATCCCAGGTCGCGTTCGCTAGCAATGCGTCGCGGTCACCAGGCGACTTCTTGCCAGCGACCACTTCGTCGATGCGCGCCAAGAACTCGTCACCGGTCTTGCCGACGTGCAAGTAGTCGAGGTAGTGCTGCGCCTCGGGGAACCACGTCGTCACGACCTCTTGGCCGAGCGACAGGTATTCCTTCAGCTTGATCGGGTTGCAGTGCCGGATCCAATCGTTGTCGAGCCACGGCATGATCGACACGTCGAAGTCGGCGCCTAGGTCGGGGATTTGGGCGTATGGCGTGAAGCCAACATGACGAACGTTCTTGTGGCGCGTCAGCCGCTCCATCGACAACGTGGCGTCACCGATCAGCACGAGCGAGTAGTCCGGGCGTTCGACGGCGACACGTTCGAGCAGGTCAAAGTCGACGACGTAGTCATCGAGGCCGCCAAAGAAGCCCACGATTGGACGCTTACAGTCGAGATCCTTGAGCGCGCCGGTACGTTCGCGTGGCTTGAAGTGTTGCTTGTCGACGCCGTGGTCCAGGAAGAACGCACGCTCACCAGTCTGCTCGCGTTCGCTCTCAAGGAACGCGCGACTCGAATACAGAACGCCATCACTGTTGCGCAGCAACTGCTCTTCGAAACCGCCGATCAAGCCTTTGTCCGCCTCACCAAATGCCGAGTGCTTGTCGCTGCGGTTGTAGACCAGCGTCGTGCGCGGCATGTCCTTGGCGACATCCCAAGCAGTCGGCACCGTCACTATGATATGCGGATCCACCATGCCCAACTTCTTGGCGGCACGCATCACCTGACGGCGGATGTTCCGAGCGTTGAACGCGCGTGCCTTCTCACTGCCATAGAACGGAAACAGCACCGGCGTCATGACGGTGAAGTTCGGCGTATCGGGCAGCGGTTGCTGCACCGAACGCAGCATGCTCTTTAGCTTGCGGAAGATGCGCTTGAACGGCAGCGGCGAGCGGCCGGGCATCGGCATGCGCATGCCGATGCTGTTGACGAGCAGCACCTTGCGCTGCTTCGCCGCGCGCGTCATCAGCTGAAAATCGCTGTGGGCACGGTTGTGATACCACCAGTCCTGGCCGCAGAAGATGATGATGTCGCGAGGGTTGGCCAAGTGAGAAGTTATATCGGCCACGACGCCAAACCAGCTTAGCTCGCACGGCAGATGCCTGCGGGCTCAGCAAAGTTGCTACGTGATTCTATCGATGGGTTCGATCCGTCGCCGACACGTACGGTGACACCGTTGTTTCGACGAGCGCCGCCGATCATCGGCGCGCCAAACCAGTCGGAAAGTACACCCTGCTCCTTGCCACCACCCTGGAGGCGGTTCATGCCAGCGACACCTCAGGACCATCAGCACAGCGGCAAGAAAGCCCTCCGTGAGTATCAGGAGTCGCACTCACGAGTTCGTGCTGCCACCGAGCTTGAACTGACCAACCAGCAACTGTAGTCGGTTGATCTTGTCCGAACTGTCGCACGATGCGACCGCGAGCCCCTCGGCACTGGACGCGTTCTCCTGCGTGCTATCACTGAGGCTGTCGATACCGATCCTGACCGTGCCCACACTGCAACTCTGTCGCACGACTTCCTCTGCGGCCCCTGAGAGAAGCCCACCAACTTGCATCGTCTCAGTCTGGATTTGGGCGAGCACGGACGCCACTTCTTCAGCGATGCGACCGCCGATGGTAGCGCGTCGATTGGCTTCCTCGATCAACTCACTAGTCTCGGCCGCAGCCTCGGCACTGCGTCGGGCAAGACTACGCACCTCCTCGGCGACGACCGCAAAGCCCTTACCGCTTTCGCCAGCGCGAGCGGCTTCCACCGCGGCATTGAGCGCCAACAGGTTCGTCTGAAACGAGACTTCTTGAATGACTCCGACAACCTTGGTGATGGTGTCGCTTGACTCGAGGATCTGCGCCATCGCTGCCACCAAGCGCACGACATCGGAGTTGCCACGGATCACAGCTTCTTGCGCGCATGTGGCCCGCCGTGACGCCTCCTGGCAAGAACTCGAAGACGTATCTGCCAACTCGTTGATCTCACAAAGCGACGCCGTGATCTCTTGGATCGTCGCGGCATTCGTAAACGAGCTGTCGGCCAATCGCCTTGACTCGTGCGCAATCACATGCGCGGAGCTAAGTGCTTCGGCACTCAGGTTCGAAACGCTGCCCAAGGCTTCCTGCACTCGATCCACAAAGGCATCGAAGTATGTCGCAATGACTCCGACCTCGTCCGAGCGAGGCATGTTGAGTCTCCGGGTCAGGTCGCACTGACCAACGGACATCGACACAAGGCAGTCTATGAGAGCCTCAGTCGGTCGATTCAGCCAGAACCGCACGGCCACGGCAAAGCACACTCCAGCCAGCGCCCACACTGGCAGCACGACGATCGCTAGCCAACCGACAACCCCCCATCCATTGCTTGCCCCTGCAAACTCCGACGTGAGCCAGGCTGACAGTGCTCCACACAAGAGCATCAGCCCAGCAGCCACCATCGTAAGTCGATTCGCAATCGTGCTACGTTCCATCACAGAAGCTGAATCGACACAGCACACGAAATCGCACGATGGGATCAATCCCTTAGACCAACGGGTCGACTGGGATCAACCCGCAGAATGACCGGGACTTCCCCCTACGAACAATGCCGCACGTCCAACGACGGACCTGAGCCGCACAAAACCACCGGGAACAGGGTGTCCGCCCCTGCCCATCAACGACTTATCGAACAATTTGAATAGCCTGACGGGCATCCGGGCATTGGGTCATGTGCAGGCAACCATCGCAATCACGAAACAGATGACCGATTCTCCCAAGAATCGGTCGCCACAAGAATTCGTCGACCAGCACCTTCAATCGGTGTGGCGCTACCTACGAATGCACGGCGCTGGACCGCACGAAGCGGATGATCTGGCGCAGGAAGCATTCGTCACGGCGCTGCAAAAGGGGGCGCTCAACTTCGACCCGCCGGCTGCGCAGGTGTTCTTACGAAGGGCGGCGCGGTTCGCGTTCTTGCACCACTTACGAGACCGTCGCCACGATCCGGAGTTGGCCGATGCGGTCGACGATCTGTGGGATAGGGAAGCTGCCGACGATGGCGGCGAGCTGCTGCTGCGGGAGCTGCACGGCTGCATCGACAAGCTTGAGGGACGCGCGCAGCAGGCGATTCGCTGGAGCTACGGCATCGGCGAAGACGCCGAGGATTCGCGAGGCGATGTTGCCAAGCGCATGAACCTGAAACCCAACGGGCTGAAGACCCTGCTGCAACGAACTCGCCAACTGCTTCGCACCTGTATCGAGAGCGCCACGCGATGAATCACGACAACCAAGATCAAAGCGCGCAACAGCGTGCGAAGGAGCTACAGATGCGCGCATGCCTGACCGAACTCGGCGGCGTGGGACCGGACCGATCGCTCGCCAGCCGCATTCTCGACGAGCTTGCCGCACGCGATCGTGACGGCAGTGTCATCGCTGCACGCGTATCGACACCGCGCTGGCTGATCGCGGCGTTTGTGTTGGTTGGCCTGAGCGTGGTCGGCGGCATCGCCTACATGCGCACGCAGTTGGACGGCGACATTGATAAAGGCGCGGCGCATGGCGGCAACGAAGCGCCGGTCGATTCGCAGGTGCCTGACCCCGACGTGCCTGACCCCGACGTGCCAACCCCCAATAGGCCAACCCCCAATAGGCCAAACCCGCAGGACGGCACCCAAGACCCCAAGCCGGTCACGACCCTGATCTGTGACTACACCAGCAACTGCATCCTCGAGGTCGACAGCGAGGGCACGACGATCAACCGCTGGACGGATCTGCTCGGCATCTGGGATGCGTCACTGCTACCCAACGGTAACTTGCTACTCGTTGAGTTCAGCACTAGCCGAGTCACTGAGAGGACCAAGGCCGGCAAGATCATCTGGCAGTTCAAAGACCTCAAGAACCCATACAGCGCGCAGCGACTCAGCAACGGCAATACGCTGATCGCAGACACGTTCGCCGGTCGTGTGATCGAGGTGAACGCGGCCGGCAAGGTCGTCTGGAGCTACGGCCAAGGCATCCGTCCCTTCGACGCCGAGATGACCGACAAGGGCACGATCCTGATTGCCGACGTCTTGAAGGATCGCGTCATCGAGGTCGACCGCGGCAAGAACATCGTCTGGGAAGCCAAGAGCCTGCCAAATGTTCACGACGCCGATCGCCTAGCCAACGGCAACACACTCGTGACGTTGCGCAACAAGGGCACCGTGCTCGAGC
>JBNMNW010000096.1:0-18603 GCA_051278165.1 Planctomycetota bacterium
TACAGTACGCAGAATCTGCGTACTGTACCCGGTTCACACCACAGGTTTGCTACTGGTCGTCGTGGACTAGTTCGCAGGCTTCGTAGACTGGGCCTTCGATGCAGGTCTTGGAGTAGGGCCACTCTTTGAAGCGGTCGCCTTTGACCTTGACGGTGCAGCCGTTGCAGACGCCGTAGCCGCAGGCCATGTAGGTCTCGAGGCTTAGGAAGCAGCGGAGGCCGCGCTTTTCGCAGAGGTCGGCGACGGCCAACATCATTGGATCTGGGCCGCAGCAGAAGACGACTTCGCCTGCTTTGATGGTGCCGTTCGCTAGCAGCTCGTCGAGCAGGCCGGTGACCATGCCGTGGAAGCCGTGACTGCCGTCGTCGGTTGACGGGAAGACGGTGGAGATGTCTTGGAAGTCTTCGATGCCGGACAGCGACGCGCGATTGCGACCGCCGAACAACAAGCGCATCTTGCGACCAGCGGCAGCTTCACTGCGTGCCAACAGCAAGAACGGTGCGAGGCCCACGCCACCGGCAATGCAGATCGGGTTCTCGATGTCGGTAGGGAACGTGCGGCCAAGCGGCCCGGTCACGATCACTTTCTCACCGACTCGGAGATCACAGATCGCGCGCGTGCCTTCACCAATCGGTTTGAGCAGGAAGCTCCCCCACGAACCATCATCGGCACGGTCGTAGAGCGAGAACGGTCGCGGCAGCAGCACCGGCCAACGCTTCTCCGTGCGCAACATGTAGAACTGGCCAGGACCAGTTTCGGGGATGGGTCCATCGACCTCGACCGCATAGGCGCCGCCACCGAGGTCGCGGAGCTTCTGCATTACGTGCACGCGTGACTGCATATCGAGCCAGCAGCATAGCCCCTGATCGGCCACGATCCCAGATCAGGGACCAGAGGACCACCGTCGCAATCGCCCTAAACCGGGTCGGGATTGCGCTGGGCGACGTCTATTAGAGAATCTATCTGATCCACTGTCAGCTTCTGCTCGCGCACCAACGACTTGCTTACGGTGCGCTCGACCGGGCTGCGCAGCGTGATGATCGGCACCTCGGGCGGCGCGCCAATGCGAATCGGAAGCAACGTGACACCAACCCCGCGGCCGACATAGAGACGGCTGTCACCATCGGTGAACCAACCCTGCTCATAGCCGAGCGTGCTGTGATGCAGCGGGGCTTTTCCGCCGATGCGGATCTGGCCGCCGTGCGTGTGCCCCGACAACTGCAGGTCGACGTTGGCATCCGCAGCTTCGCAGAAGAAGTCCGGATGATGGCTGAGCAGAATCGATGTCTCGCCATCGCGACGACCGTCGAGTGCGGCATCAAGGTTGGGTTCGCCTTCGGTCAAGTCATCGACTCCGCAGAGCCACAACGATTGACCGCCATGATGGATGCGCACGCCGCGGTTCATCAGAACCTGCACGCCGTTGTCTTCGAGGAAGCCGCGCCATAGCGAGATGTCAGGCCCAAAGAAGTGGTCATGGTTACCGGGCACAGCGAACATGCCGTAGCGCGGCTTCAACACGGTCAGCGCGCGGCGGAACAACAGGATCTCGCGATCGCGCGTGTTGATCAGGTCACCGCCGAACAGCACTAGGTCTGGTTCCTGCGCTTGCACGCGCCGACAGATATCGGTCAGGTCCGACTCATCGAGGAAGCTACCCGCATGAACGTCCGAAACGAACGCGATGCGCAAACCGCTCAACGACTCATTCTCGGGACGCAGCGGCAGCGTCAAGTCGGGCATCTCTAAGCTGCTGCGAATGCGACGATGCAACCAGTGCGTCAGAGGCATCTTGTCGAGCCAGCGATTGATCGAGGCTAAGGCCAGCGATAGTGATCGACGGGAACCGGTGCGCTTACCAGAGAGCATGCCGTTCGGACGCGGCGCTGTTCTCCGTTCACCAGGTTTCTTCTCCATCAAGTCGTGTATCTCCAGTCGCCGCCAATAACGGCTCTCTCAGCTTGTTGAAGAGCGTCCGCACACCAATGCCAAGCCGTTTGGCGGTGCGCTTTCGATTTCCCCCACATTGAGTAAGCGTGCGCTGAATCAGCTCACCCTCAACCTCTGCAAGCGTTCTACCAACAAGTCCGCCGAGTGGATCAGCAGGTTGCAGGATGACTGTTCGCTCTTCGGCACGGGGACCACGAGGCTGCAACCATTGTTGAACCAATTCGCGACTAACGACGTCGCCATTGCACAACAGCCCAACACGCTGCACGAGATTCTGAAGCTCTCGCACGTTCCCTGGCCAAGCCCACTCGGTCAGAAATGCCTCGGCCTCGGGCTCGAAGCTCAGACTACTGCGGAGGAAATGGCGCGCCAACGGCACGATGTCTTCGGGCCGTTCGCGCAGTGGCGACAGCCACACAGGAACGACATTGAGTCGGTAGAGCAGGTCACCACGAAACCGACCCGCTTCGACCTCGGCTTCGAGATCACGGTTGGTTGCAGCCACAAGCCGGACGTCAACGCTGAGGGTTTCATTGCCCCCAACACGTTCGAACTCGCCTTCTTGCAGCACGCGCAACAGCTTGGCTTGCATGCCTGGAGACATCTCACCGACCTCATCCAAGAACAGCGTGCCACCATCGGCCAGTTCGAAGCGCCCCTCACGCCGGCGACCAGCGCCAGTGAAAGAACCTGCTTCGTGACCGAACAGCTCACTCTCAAGCAGCGATTCTGACATCGCCGCGCAGTTCAATTTGACGAACGGGCGTTGCGCGCGATCGCTGCGCTTGTGAACCAGAGCCGCGATGCATTCCTTGCCAGTGCCGCTTTCACCGCGCACCAACACCGTCGCCGTGCTACGCGCGACGCGGCCAACCATCTCGACGACTTCGAGCATTGCGTCTGACGCCACCACCATGTCGCCGCCGACCGCTTCCTCACGCAGGAACGTGTTCTCAACCATCAGGCGACGGCGTTCGCGGATGCGCTGCAGCACGGCTTCGAGTGAATCGAGAGCCACTGGCTTCTCCAGCACGTCGGCAGCACCTTCGCGCATCGCGGAAACCGCGACGTGCATGGCGCCGTGCGCCGTCACGAGTACGACCGGGCGATCCGGGTCGGACTCTTTGCTCGCTTGCAGCACAGCCATGCCATCAGCCCGCGGCATGCGCAAGTCGGTGACCACGAAGTCAAACTGGCCAACGGCCATCGCTTCGATCGCGCACTGGCCATCGGCGACGGCGAGCACATCGAAACCAAACGACACCAGTGCTTCTTCGAGGAAGTCGCGCGACAACGGTTCGTCGTCGGCGAGCAGAACGCGATCACGGCGACTCATGCGGATACCTCCGCCATCGCCGACTGCGCGGACGCAATCGGCATGCGCACGCGGAAGCGCGCGCCTGGCTGACCAGGGTTAAGTAATTCTATACCACCACCAAGGAACGACAGCACGCGGGTGCTAAGCGCCAGGCCAAGGCCGGTGCCACGTCGCTTGGTGGAGACGAATGGTTCGAATACGGTTTGGGCGACATCGGCAGAAACACCGGGGCCGTCGTCTTCGACCAGTAGTTCAAGTTGTCCATGCCGCACTGACGCGTCCATGCTGAGTCGCGCATGCGGCGAGGCCTCGAGCGCGTTGTGCATCAGGTTGGACATGACGCGACCGAGCGCGTCGGCATCGATGCAGACATCGGTTTCGCCGCGCAGATGCCACCGCGTGCGCGGCAGGTTGGCGGACAAAGCAATGCGATCGATCACTTGGGCAAGTGGCGCCACGCTGACCGGCTTGTCGGCCGGACGCGCAAAGCCGAGCAGCGCTTTGACGATGTCATCGACGGCACGCACGCCCTGACTGATCTTGCCGGCGTAGCGGCGCATCGTCGACATGTCGTCGCTGCGTTCGAGCAGGTTCGAGAAGCCCATTACGCCATTGAGCGGGTTCTTGATCTCATGTGCGACCCCGAGGGCCAGCTCCGATAGGCCAGCCAACCGGTCGAGACGGCGCACTTCGCCCTCGAGTTGCTCGAGGCGCGAACGGTCTTCAAGCATCAGCAGTTCGCCATCTGGAAGGTCGACGCGACGCACGCGCACGACACAGCCATCAAAAGACACTTCGCCGGGGCTGCGTTGTAGCAGGTCGACGCCAGCGTCCTTGCCGGCCTCAAGCAGACGTTCTGCCTCGCGATTGCTGCTGCCGAGCGTGCCATCCGCACGCAACGCCAACACCCCAATCGGCAAGGCCGAGAACATGGCTTCGCGCTCGGCCAACGACTGTTCGAGAGCGCGATTGCTCTCCTGCAATTGCAAGTCGACGGCGGCAGCGCGGGCCTTCAACGCCGCGTATCCGGCTTCGAGTCCGCGAGCAGCCGTAATGAACTGGGCGAACCCGTCCTTCAAGATTTGACGTTCGTTGCTCACTGGTTGTGTTCGCCTGGCCACGTCAGTGACTGAATCGTTGCGGTCTCATCAAAGCCAGAGTGCACGTTCATCCAACGGAAGTGCTCCATCGCCGTTTTTGCGGCCTGACCCCACAAACCGAGAACCTCGGTGGCACCGTCAATACCCGTCTTCCGGATGTCGCGTGCCGTGATCTGCAAGAACGGATCGCGAACGTCTTGTTCACGCCGCGTGAACTCGCGTTGCGTAGTATCAAGCGCGAGCCCTTCGTAGCGTTCGCTGTGTCGGAACAACAGTTCGCGGCAACGGCCAAGATAGAACAGCGACACGAAGTCAGGGTCCTTCGGCTCGAGCAATGGAGCGAGTTCGGCGATGGCGAGAGCTAGTTTGATCTTCGCTCGGGCATCCAATTCCGTGGCGGCCTCGACACGGCCTTGGCTGCGAATCACTTCAGCACGCTCGGCCAACGCTTGCCCAACCTTGAACAAGGCCTTGGCGACGCGCAGATGGTCGGTCGATCCGTGAATCTGAGCTATGAGCGGATCCAGAGCAAGCGAACCAAGGTCATCGGAGCTAACGCGCTGCGGCGCCGTCTCGACGCTGGGCGTGGCGGGCATGACGCCAGTGGATCTAGGGGAACCCATCGTTGGCCGGGTCATCGCCGGCTCTCGATTGCCGATCATGGGAACCTGGCGGCCGGCTTGCGGAACTTGATCATCACCGCTTGCGGCGGCGGCGAGCAGTCGCGCCTGAGTGGCGAGCTTGTCGTACTGCGTGCGGTAGTAGAGCGTGTCGTTCTGCAGCTTCTCAAGCTCGCGGCGCCCCACCGACATCTCACGAGTCGTCATTGGCTTATCAATGCGAACGATGTTCTCATCGAGTCCCGCGATCAGCCCCAGGTCATGACGCATGCGCAAATCCAACAGATGTTCGACCTCCGCATCGTTCTGACGCATAGCGCGATCGACGACGCGGTGCTGTTCGTGAGCATCGGACTGCGCAGTCAGCATCGAACTGACTACCAGCGTCACAGCGAATGAAAAGGCGCACTTCATCGTAGGATCCCGCGGAAGGCGTCCGCGGCATGCTCCAACTTGTTGAGCTTGGTGTAGGCCTCACCGATCATCGTGGCGATCTGTGAACGCAAACCGGGGTCCGACACCTTGGGCGCAATCGCGATCGCCAGCGACGGAAACTCAGCCATGTGGTTGCCGGCGACCGCTTGCGCATAGAGCGCCTTGACGGTCTTGAAGCGAGCCTGATCACCAACTTGATCTTCTCGGTCAAGGAGCACACTGGCGACCGCCATGGCACGCTGCCACTGGTGGTCGTCGAGCATCTGATCGATCAAGAACAGGCTGAGTTCGGGCTCTTCGCCGCGCAACACCATCTGCTCAAGCTCAACGAACGCGCTTTCCTTCTCGCCTAATGCCAACGCGGTGCGTGCCCAAATGCGCAACGTGCGTTGCCGCCAGTCAGACGGCATACCGGCAAGGAAACGCTTGCGAGCTTCGATACTAGCCGCACGACCCTGCACGAAGCGCTGTTGTGCGAAGTAAGACTCGGCCAGCAGCACGTAAGCACGGCCGCGACGGTCGTCATCTTCGGCGTGGATCAAGAACCACTCGAGCGCGCGCATCGCCAACTCGGGCTTAGCCGAACCAAGCGCGCTATAGCCAAGCAAGAAGTGGTAGTCGAGAAATTGCTCTGGCCCGAGGTCGTCGAAGTACGGCGACTCTCGAAGCGACTGCATCGTCTCGTAGCAGCGCTGAGGTCGCTCCATCAAGAACTGGGCGTGACCGGCCAGCAGCCAGACCTCAAGCAGTTCGACCGAATCGAGCAGGCGAATAATGCGTGCCCGCAGCTCTTCCTGGCACTCGCGTGCCTTGGCGTGGATCGCGTCCGGATCGGATTGCGACTGCGCTTGCGCGAGCAGCACTCGTCCCAGCAGAAGCGTCGCCGGCGTCGTCGCCGGGGAGGTTGGCAGCCCTTCGAAGATGCGTCGCACCCACTTCTCAGCTTCGGCCAACTGCTGCAGCTTCAATTCGTTGTCGATGTGGCCGCGCGCCAAATCGAGGTGGCACTCGGCGACCCTGAGAACGGCGTTAGCAACATGATCGTGCGGGCGGTTTTCGTAGACGTCGCTGAAGAACAGGATCGCGCTTTCGAGGTCACCGCTATCGATCAGCAATTGACCGAGGTGCATGCGGACGTGCATGCCTTCTTGCTGCACAACCGCTTCGTATTTCAGTTCGTCTTGTAGGAACGAGCGATACCACTGGCCAGCCAGTGCCCGCAGGCGTTGACGACCGGACTCGGTCTCGCCCGACGGAGTACGCACCACGTGCAGCGTGACTCGTGCACCTTCGAATCCGGCAGGCTCATCGAAGATCGTGTCGACGCCACCAGCAACCGCCAGCAGCTGCGCAACCATGCGCGGATCTTGCTCGTTCAGATTGAGGTCGATCGGCGCGATGCGCAGGTCGTTCTCGAGCGGCGTGCTCTCGAACACCAGGTTCCAGTTCATCGAGTTGCAAAGCTCATGCAATGCATCCCGACAGTTGATTTGACGTTTGTCGGCAGTGACCACTGTGCGCGGCGCTTCGCCATCCTTAGATGACAGCACTTCCTTAGCGAAGACACCGGCCTCCGGGGCCTGCGGCGCCTGCAAGAACAGCGACAACGCGCACACTAGCAGGCCGTTCATTTGCCGCCTCTTGCCTTGATGGCTTCCGCCCGCAAACGAGCAGTGGCGTCGTCGAGTTCTTTACGACGCACCGCTTGGTCGGCAATGTCCGCATCCTTGCGGTAGCTATCACCAAGTTGCAGGTAGGCCTGGGCGACGTGCTGATATAGCCAAGTCGGAATCTGCCGCTGCTGCAGCAGGAAGCGCGCCCAGATGCGACGCAAGGACTCTTGGTCGCCACTCTTGATCGCCGCTTCCGCCATGTGCACGAGGTCTTCCGGCAACGAGTGGCTTTGTTCGAGCGCCTGCGTTTGCCTTGCGTACTTCTGCGACTTGGCGAAGTCGTTGTTGCGCGACGAGTAGTGGATCAGCGCCGTCATGACACTAAGCCGCTCGGCCGAGTGCATGCGTGGGTTGTCTTGAAGGTAGGTCTCGAGAATGGCGACAGCACTGGCGAAGTCGCGGTTCTCGGAAGCTTGCCAGGCGCGGTTGACTGGTTCGCTCATCTGGCGAAGAGCGGGCCTCGTGGGCTGCGGCTCGACTACCGACGAATTGCCATCGTTCGCATCTGTATTGGCCGGGGCCGGCAGCAGCGAGACGATCACCATCGCCAACACATTCACAGCCAGCAGAACGCGCAGCACAAGTTCGCGGTTGATGCGTGACGTTGGCTTCGCGACTACTTGTGCCGTTGCGCCTTGCTTGATCTGCGCATTCGCATCGGCGAGCGCTTTCTGACCTTCGGCCAGCGCCTGCTCGGCAGCGCGCATGGCATCGGCTTCGAGATTGACCACGGGCTTCGCAGGTTTGGTCTGCGGAACCTCGCTTCCGGCCATCAAGCCACTGAGCTTGTTCTCCTCCGTCCCCGCATCAGGCTGAGCCTGTGCTTCGGTCGGTTGAGCATCCGGGCTCGCGGTCGTTACGACCTCGTCCTCGGGTTCGGTGATGTTGTCGGCCTTATCGTCAGTCACGGCTAGCTCCAGAGTTCGGTCAGCTCCGCCGACAGGCGAGGTCCAACCCGTTCTCTCATCGGCATGTCATGGGTCGTTTCCCAAATCGAGGTGACCGATTCGAGACGCTCAGGCACGTTTAGCAGGCAAATCCTGCCGCCTTGAGCGTGGTGTTTTTCAACATCTTCGAGCCACGTCGAGAATGTGTCCGGTGCGGCATCGGTGCCATCGCAGTCGACGGCAAACGATTTGCACGAAGGCCACGCATCGCCGATGGCCACCACTGGGGTGTTGGCGTCGGGGCGTCCGTCGCGGCACAGACGTAATTCGAGTTCGCGGCCGGAGGCGGTTGCGACGATGCGCAGATCGCCGCCAAGGCTGCGGATGGTTGGTAGATCGCCACTAGGCAGTGGCACGCGCAAGACGACAAACGTGCCGTCGTCATGGCAGGTGGCGTCGAGGCCTTCGGGCAACTGGGCGAGCACGTCATCGATGACACGTTGCACATCCTTCGGCGCGCACACTTCTTCTTCTTCGATCGGCGCAACCACAGCTGCAATGCGTTCGAGCAATTGGGCGGGACGCACTGGCTTGGCCATGACCTCACGGATCGAGCCAGAGACTTCGACCTCTTCGGGGTGACCACTAACAGCCACGACCGGAGCAGGACTATCGAAGGCGAACGTCAGAGCAAGGCCATCGGGGAGACGCCAGTCGGAGACGACCACGTCAAACGTCTGCGTCGCCAACTGATGTTGGGCCGCAGCACAATCGCCGGCAGTGTGAACTTCAAAACCGCGCCGCCGCAGCAGCATGGCCAGTCCTTCACGGATGCCGGGTTCGTCATCTACGAGCAAGCACTTCATGCCAGTGCGAGCTCCGCACGGGGTAGAGAAATCGTGAATCGCGTGCCAGCCGGAAGCGGCACGCAACGGACTTCACCGCGACACGCAGCAACCGTCGTGGCGACAGCGTGCAGGCCAAGGCCGGTGCTGCCGGAACGCGAGCAACCAGCTTCGAAGATGCGCTCGGCATCACCAGCGTCGATACCACGACCATCATCTTCGACATGAATGTCGACGCGACTGCCGTCGTGTTGCGCAGCAATGCGAATTTTGGTGGCGCCAGCGTTGCGGGCGTTCTCACAGAGATTCTCAATGGCACGCTCGAGCAAGAAGCGATTGCCTAGGACCTCGAATGCGGGCGGGGCGCAGACAACTTCGATTCGCTGGGCGGTCGCAACTTTAGTCAGCAAGTCTTCAATATCGACTCGGGTTTGCGTGCCAGGTTGATCGCGAGCCATCGCCAGCCAGCCATCAATCAGGCCCGTCATGCGATCGAGATCGTTAAGCACACCGTCGAGCACAACGGCACGTGGGTCGTCGCTGTCGATCATGTCCCGCGCGAGCATCGCGCCGGTCATTGCCGATGCGAGTGGGTTGCGCAGTTCGTGGCCGAGCAGACCGGGAAGGTCCTGAGTAGGGTTACTCATGCCAGCACCTTGCGCATCGGGCGCTTGCCGAGTTCGTAAACGCGGATCTTATTGTAGAGGGTCGTGCGGTTGATACCGAGGATGGCCGCGGCGCGACTGATGTTCCAATCGGTGTCTTCGAGCACCCGTGACACGAGTTGCGACTCGAGGGCGCGGATCGAATGATCGCTGCCATCAAGCACCATCGACGTGCGGTCAATCTCGTCACTTCCATCGGGCAGGCCGCCCGTGAACTTCGGCAGGTGCACCTCATCGATCATGCCGTTCGGGCAGATGATGCAGGCGTGTTCGATGGCGTTGCGCAGTTCGCGCACGTTGCCAGGCCAGCCGTATTCGGTCAGCGTCTCCATCGCCTCTTCGGTGAAGCCGGACAGGGCCTTGCCCATCTGACGACCGATTTGGTCGAGGAAGAAGTGCGACAGGAGCGGCACGTCGGCGGCGCGCTCGCGCAGCGGCGGCACGTTCACAGCCATGACGTTGAGGCGGTAGAACAGGTCTTCGCGGAAACCACCGGACTGAACCATCTGGCGCAGGTCGCGGTTGGTGCTCGCAACGATGCGCACGTCGACGGGCACGTCTTGCACACCACCAACACGGCGGAAGGTGCGCTCTTGCAGCACCCGCAGCAGCTTGGCTTGCAGCGTCGGCTCCATCTCGCCAATCTCGTCGAGGAAGAGCGTGCCGCCGCTCGCAACCGCGAACAGGCCGTCCTTACCTTCGCGCGACGCGCCAGTGAAGGCGCCCGGCTCGTAACCGAACATCTCCGCTTCGAGCAGTGCTTCGGTCAGCGCCGCACAGTTAATAGCGACGAACGGTCCGTGGCGTCGTGAGCTGCGCTCATGCACACAGCGAGCGACGAGCTCCTTACCCGTGCCGCTCTGCCCGGTGATCAATACCGTTGTGTCCGGTGCGTGGGCCACTTGATCGATGCGGGTCTGCACTTCGCGGATGTTCGGCGACAGGCCGACCAATTCAGTGGCGGTCAGTTCGCGAACCCGGCCCTGCAACCAGCTGAGTTCGTTCTTCAGTTGACGCGTCTCTAGCACGCGGCGAACCGTGGCCAGGATGCGATCGCCGGAGAACGGCTTCTCAATGACGTCGCTCGCACCCTTACGCATCGACTCGACAGTCTTTGCAACCGTGCCATAGCCCGTGAGGATCAGAACATCCGGTGAGGGCGTACCCACACGGAACTCACTGATCGACGACAGGCCATCCGCACCCGGTAGATTCAGGTCGAGGAACACGATGTCGAAGCACCGGCCGCTCACGCGGCGCAGACCTTCTTCGGCCGTTCCTGCCGTCTCTACGTGAAGGCCTTCGTGCTGAAGGAGGGTTCTAAGTCCTTCCCGCACACCATCTTCGTCGTCGACGATAAGAACGCGGGGGAGTCCGGGGAAACTGAGGTTCTTCATTTGCCGACCTGTGTCCTGATTTCCGGCAAGCTTGGGAAGTGCCTGCCGGGTTGGTCCTATTGACCCTTGCCATGGGACTTTTCGACACAAACAGGCGTTGACCTTTTGGTCACTTCCTCAAAAACGTCGTGAATTGCTCCTGTTCTACAATCCCCGCCTCAAGGGAGGAACAGCACCGCCGAATCATGTAGTCGAAGTCACCGCCCTCAAGCAGGGCCCAAAGGAGCAGGAAGGGAACATGGGATTACGAGTCAACACGAACGTCGCATCTATCAACGCACAACGAAGCCTCTCGTCGGTTAGTGAGCGCCTTGGCGGAAACTTCCGCCGCCTGTCGACCGGTTTGCGGATTTCAACCGCCGCCGATGACGCAGCTGGCCTGGCAATCTCCGAACGACTGCGTTCGCAGGTTCGGTCGCTCGAGCAAGCCAAGCGAAATGCCAATGACGGCATCTCCTTCGTGCAAACTGCTGAAGGCGCACTCAACGAAGTCAGCTCGATCCTGATCCGCCTGCGTGAACTGGCCATCCAGTCGTCCAACGGCACGGTCAGCGATCAAGACAAGGCGACGCTCGACGAAGAGTTCAGTAGCCTCGTCAACGAAGTCAACCGAATCGGCCAATCCACGGAGTTCAACGGTATCAAGCTGCTGGACGGCTCGTCGAGCTCCGTCAGCTTCCAAGTCGGCTTCGGCACGACAGCCGGCATCGACACCTTGTCAGTCAGCTTGTCCGCCGCGCTCAGCACCTCGCTGGCGCTGGACTCGCTCGACATTGGATCGACCGGTTCGACCACGACGGCGCTAACCAACATCGACTCGGCCATCAACTCGGTCAGTTCGTTGCGCGGTTCGCTGGGCGCGGTGCAAAACCGCCTCGGCAGCACGATCAACACCCTCGCCATCACCAGCGAGAACCTAAGCGCTGCAGAGTCGCGGATCCGCGATGTCGATGTCGCCTACGAAACTGCCCAGCTGACGCGGAACAACATCCTCCAGCAGGCCGCCATCTCGATCTTGTCGCAGGCCAACCAGCAACCGCAGTCCGCACTGCAGCTGCTCGGCTAAACGCCCCCGATCTAAGTCCCGCAGCAAGCAGGCGGCATCCTCCAGCTGGGAGGGTGCCGCCTGTTTTGCGTTCGTAGCAAGACCTCCGAACTGCTGACTCGCGAACGCAATGCTGCAGCCCCCTAATAGAACTGTCTCGGCGCACGCATTCTCACGGCATCAACGTGACACGGAACAGCACAGTGCTACTGCGAGTGTTGGCCCCACAACGAGACGCGCGCTTCGAACCGTACGAAGATGCATCATCGCGCTCAGCAGAAACATTCTTCGGTCGCGCCAAACGCCAGACGCGGTGGCATCGCACTATGCGCGACACCACGTGCGGCAAAGCGACGCAATGGACAACATCTCAGGAGTTATGCCATCGCCTACCGCTCAAGCATGCATCACGTAGACCGACCATAACCGTATCACTGCCTGACTTTCGGGCACTTACCGTAGAGATAATAGGGAAAGCATGGGTCTTCGAGTCAACACCAACGTCGCCTCCATCAACGCACAACGGAACCTCTCAACGGTCAGCGAGCGTCTTGGTGGTAACTTCCGTCGCCTGTCCACAGGCCTGCGCATCTCCACCGCCGCCGATGACGCTGCGGGCCTCGCCATCTCCGAGCGCTTGCGTTCGCAGGTTCGCTCACTCGAGCAAGGCAAGCGCAACGCCAATGACGGCATCTCCCTCGTGCAAACCGCCGAAGGTGCCCTCAACGAAGTCAGTTCGATCCTGATCCGCCTGCGTGAACTGGCCATCCAGTCGTCCAACGGCACGGTCAGCGATCAAGACAAGTCGACGCTCGACGAAGAGTTCAGCAGCCTCGTCAGCGAAGTCAACCGAATCGGCCAATCCACCGAGTTCAACGGCATCAAGCTGCTGGACGGCTCGTCGAGCTCGATCAGCTTCCAAATCGGCTTCGGCACGACGACCGGCGTCGACACCTTGTCGGTCAGCTTATCCGCCGCGCTCAGCACCTCGCTGGCGCTGGACTCGCTCGACATTGGATCGACCGGTTCGACCACGACGGCCATCACCAACATCGACGCGGCCATTAACTCGGTCAGTTCGTTGCGCGGTTCGCTCGGCGCGGCGCAAAACCGCCTCGGCAGCACGATCAACACCCTCGCCATCACCAGCGAGAACCTGAGCGCTGCAGAGTCGCGGATCCGCGATGTCGATGTCGCCTACGAAACTGCCCAGCTGACGCGGAACAACATCCTCCAGCAGGCCGCCATCTCGGTCTTGTCGCAGGCCAACTCCGCGCCGCAGTCCGCACTACAGCTGCTCGGCTAAGCCAACGCTGGATAACAGCACCGCGATAGGTAACTCTCGCACCCGCCAAAACGGCGCCGCATCTTCAGATGCGGCGCCGTTTTGGCGTTTTTGGTGATCGCGCAAGCGCGCACTACCGCGGCCGAATCTCGATCCAAATCGGTAACAGCATGCGACGACTATCTTCTGAGTTGCGTATCCCCACCGACGACGACGAGATCACCCGCATTAGCGAGTCGACCGAGTTCAACGGCATTGGCCCGCTCGATGTTACGACCAAGACCATACAGCTGCAGGTCGGCGCCGGCACCACGATCGGGACCGACACCATCACCATTGAAAACAGTAGGACGCTCGAGAGCACACTCGCGGTCCAGAACAGCAAGGTAGCGACGTCGAAGAACGCCAACAAAGCCATCAAGCGCGTCGATCGTGCCCTGTTCCGATTGAACTCGGTGCGGGTTCAGAGCGGTGCAGAACCGGCTGGCCAGCACGATTAGCAACCTGAGCAATCAGTTCGAAACGGCCTCCGCAGCCGAATCGCGCAGCCGCGATTTGGAGGTCGACAAGGAAACGCCGAACTGACCCGCGCTCAGCGACAACTGTTCTTGGACGCAAAACGAATTGACGCCAGGCAGACCCGCAACCGCACCCTGCAATCAGTGTCCCTGTCCGTCATTGCACAGATGAACGCGCAGCCCGAAGCGCTACTGCAGTTGTTTGCCTAGTCGACTCAGCCCTTCATCAGACGCGGGCGAAGCCCCTCAATGACGGCAGACAGCTCCGCCTCGGACACGGTCTCTTCGATCTGCGCGAATTGTGGCTGCGTGGACTGAGAGCACAACGGCCCCCGCCAGCAGCATCAGGAACGCACTGGGGCACAGCGCGGACAAGCCGCAACGATGCTACATGGGCCCCACAGCCAGGTTCCGCGCGCTCATCTCAACACCTCTTCCACACCACCATTTGGCAATTTGCACAGACGTCGAACAAAACGCGCGCGGTTTGTGGCCGTATTTTACTGCTGGCTTCACCATCACTGCTAGTCACATGGGCACGCTGCCATTGGAAGTACGTAGATTACTCGCACACACCGACCAGAAATTCAACGGAAGCCCTTCAGCTGCCACTTGGTGTAGTGCCGATCGACACATAAGGCGCGTCCAGGCGCACACACACACACACCACAAGAGCTACGCAGCAGGGAAAACATGGGACTTCGAGTTAACACAAACGTCGCGTCGATTAACGCGCAACGCAACCTCTCCAACGTGTCCGATAAGTTGGGCGGAAACTTCCGTCGACTATCGACCGGCCTTCGCATCTCCAATGCCTCCGACGATGCCGCCGGCTTGGCAATCTCAGAACGACTGCGCTCGCAGGTTCGTTCGATTGACCAGTCCAAGCGCAACGCCAATGACGGCATCTCCCTCGTGCAAACCGCCGAAGGTTCCCTCAACGAAGTCAGCTCGATCCTGATCCGCCTGCGTGAACTGGCCATCCAGTCGTCCAACGGCACGGTCAGCGATCAAGACAAGGCGACGCTCGACGAAGAGTTCAGTAGCCTCGTCAGCGAAGTCGACCGAATCGGCCAATCCACGGAGTTCAACGGCATCAAGCTGCTGGACGGCTCGTCGAGCTCGATCAGCTTCCAAATCGGCTTCGGCACGACGACCGGCGTCGACACCTTGTCGGTCAGCTTATCCGCCGCGCTCAGCACCTCGCTGGCGCTGGACTCGCTCGACATTGGATCGACCGGTTCGACCACGACGGCCATCACCAACATCGACGCGGCCATTAACTCGGTCAGTTCGTTGCGCGGTTCGCTCGGCGCGGCGCAAAACCGCCTCGGCAGCACGATCAACACCCTCGCCATCACCAGCGAGAACCTGAGCGCTGCAGAGTCGCGGATCCGCGATGTCGATGTCGCCTACGAAACTGCCCAGCTGACGCGGAACAACATCCTCCAGCAGGCCGCCATCTCGGTCTTGTCGCAGGCCAACTCCGCGCCGCAGTCGGCCCTCCGCCTGATCGGCTAGTCGAGACCTAGGAGCCTGGGTCACACAAGCTCCGTGGAGTAGGCCGTCGGCCGGATCTACTTGATCCGGCCAGCACTTCAGGGAATCGCGTGCAGAACTAGCGACGACCATGCAAACGTCGCAAGCCATGCTCCGATCACAGAAGCATGCACTCTCGATAGCCGCACTCAGAATCTGCGCACAATGCCACGGTGCAGATTCACGACCCACCGCCACCGCTTCGGGATGATCCGAACACTAGGCGACAAAGCCGCTTCTAGCAGGTTCGCGAGATCGCGATCGCGCTAGGAGTCAGAGCCACCGGAAGCAATCCGCCAAGTGCGTGAGTTCCGCGCCAGTTCAGGCCGCAAAAGCCTCGCCGAATCCACCGATTCGCCGGCGTTTTCGCGACCCGACCCGACCCGAAACTCACGCACTTGGCGGATTGCGCCCCGTGACTCGACCTCCTAACCAGCGCTTCGCACCTGTCGGCTTCGCAGCAACAGACAAGAAAACTGTGCAAGCCACCCCAGCCGGCAACCACCGGCTGTGATTGATTTTGGGGCGAGCCTTGCACTGAAACCCCGGCGACAAGGACGAAATCTCCAATGGGCCATCAAGTGACCCCCGACCGTTTCCGATAGTTCCATAGCGGATTCTCTTCCGCGGAAACTCAATCATGTCCTCAGCAGGAATCAGCTTCGGTGGCCTCGCATCCGGTTTGGATACGCAGGCAATCATCGCGGCACTCGTAGCAGTCGAAGAGCGACCGATTTTTGCTCTTGAGAGGACCAAGACGAGCCTTGGCAAGCAGAAGGGGTTGTTCGGCAACCTTAGCACCCTGCTCGACAAGTTGTCGGATGCCGCCAAGGCGCTGGAGACGACGAGCAACTTCTTGCAGATGAAGGCGACCTCGAATAACGAGGACATCCTTACCGCATCGGCGAGCAGCACCGCGACGCCTGGCAACTACGGGGTCAAGGTGTGGGAACTCGCAAAAGGCCAGATCAACTCTGCTGGTGCGGCCTCGGCCAGCACAGCCATAGCCAACAGCACGTCGCCGGTTTCGTTCTCGATCGACATTGGCGGTACGACCCACTTCATCTCGGCGAACAACGACCTCAACTCGATTGCGTCCGCAATCAACAGCGATGCCGGCCTGACCGAGGACGGAGTCAGAGCGGAAGTCGTCGACACGGGTAGCGGCAACCCGGATCCCGCTGAGCGTTACCAGTTGGTGATTCGCAGTGACAACCCCGGCACCGACAACACATTCACCATCGCTTACGATGATGGTGGCACTGGTTTCGCGGACCTGATCACCAACCTCAACACCGATGTAACAGCAGCGACCGATTCGCACATCGAGGTCAACGGAATCCAGATCTACCGCTCGACCAACACGATCTCCGACCTGTTTGGCGGCGTCACCTTCGACCTGAATTCTGCCGCCCCAAGAGTTGGGGGTATCCCCGAAGAAGTCACCATCACCGTCGCCACCGACGGCGAAGAGACCAGCACCAAGGTCAAAGAACTCGTCGACGCCTACAACGCAGTCGTCGACTTCTTCGAAGCACAGAACTCAGTCGACGAGGAAGGAACGGCCAAGAGTCCAATCTTCGGCGACACGACGATGCGCTCGATGCGCAGCAGCTTGCGCAGTATCGTCGGCGGCTCGGTCTTAGGCACCGGCAACGAGGCCTTCCAGCTGCTCTCGCAGATCGGCATCAGCTCCGACACCAAGGGCAAGCTCGAGTTCAACCAGAGCAAGTTCGAAGAAGCGCTGGCGGAAGACGAGAATTCTGTGTCCGCGCTGTTCAGCAACACTACGGGCGGCATCGCGGGGCGCCTCGAAGACCAAATCGACCTCTACACCGATTCGGTCGACGGCCTACTCAAGACGCGCAACGACGGTTTCGACCGTCGCATCAAGGAAGCAACCAATCGCATCGAGGACGCCGAACGGCGCCTCGTGCGCTTCCGAGACGCACTCACTGTGAAGTACGCAAACCTCGAAGTTCTGCTGTCGCGCCTGCAAGGGCAAGGCAGCTCGGTCAACAACATCGCAGCCGCGTTCGGCAACTAACTCACCCCACCACGTCCAAGAAGGAAACTCCCAGATGACCTACGCACAAGCAGCTGCGACCTACCAACGCAACGCCGTCATGACGGCATCCCCCGAGAAGCTCATTAAGATGCTTTACGAAGGCGCCATCAAGAACCTCGAAAGAAGCCGTGCCGGCCTCGCCAACGAAAGCACTTCGCGTTCGCAAGAAGTCGGCGTCGCGCTAAGCAAGTCCATGGGCATCATCGGTGAACTGCGCGCCAGCCTCGACCACGCGGCCGGCGGTGACATTTCGCGGCAACTCGACCAACTCTACGAGTTCGTGCTCGACCAACTCAGCCAAGCCAACCTGCAACGCTCGGCAAGCGGCGTCAACGCTGCGATTGAAGTCATGCGCACGCTGAAGGAAGGTTGGGATGGCATCGCCACCCAATAGCAGCGTCAACGACTACGGCTTAGCTGCTGCGAACGATTCGTCGGTCGGGTTCGCGCTGCAAGAATTGATCGCTTGTTGGGCGCAGGCCCACGAAGCCATTGGACGCGGCGATCTACAATCGGTCGCGTCCTTGCTCGACCAGGCGGATGTGCAACTAGCCGAAGCGGGCAACGGCGACAACGACACGCCTGACGAAGCCAAGCTTCGCAGCCGCGCAGCGACAGCGTATGGACTGCTGCAACACGCCATGAAGGCCGGCCTCAAAGGCATCAACAAAGAACTCGGCCAAGCGAACCGCGGCATGCGAGCCCTGCGTGGCTATGTGAAGGCAGCTGGTCGCGCTACCGGCAACCTGCTCAAGAGCGTTTAGCTAAGCGTCGATCATGCCAAACGCGAAGGCGTTCGGTGGTCGACGAGCCACAGCCAGAGCAGCAAGAAGACGATCGAAGACTTCTGCGCCGTCGGCACGACCGGCGTCAGCTCACCACCGAGTTGCACGATCGAGCACGTGACGAAGTTGGTGACCGCAGAAATGCCGAGTCCCACGATTGCGAACCGCCGCAGCCACGTGCAGTCAGCACGCCGCCAGTCTTCGAGCATCACCATTGCCGTTGGCACCAAGCCAACGCCACCGGCCGCGAGTGCCAATGCTCCATGCGGCAAATCTAAGGCCATCACTTGCTCGATACAGATGCAGAGCGTCAGCATGATCGCGAGCACCGCACCCGTTCGGGCGATGCTACGGCGGTGACCCAATGCCTCGACGTTCCACCAAAGACGCAGCATGCCACCGAAGATCACCACGACGACGCTGACCGTCATCGCGATCGAGCCGAGCAGGTTGATGCGGCCGTCGGGTGTTTC
>JBNMNW010000097.1:0-18366 GCA_051278165.1 Planctomycetota bacterium
CGGCTTCTTTTCCGGCGCCTTATTGGCGGGTGCTGCGGCCTTCGGCTCCTGCTTCTTCTCGCCATCCTTAGGGGCGGGCTTAGGAGCAGGCTTTGGGGTTGGCTTCGGAGTCGGAGTCGGAGTCGGCTTGGGCGGAACCTTGCCGTCCTTAGCCTTCTCCGCTGGCTTCTCCGTGGGCTTGTCCGTGGCAGGCTTCGCTGCTTCGGGCTTCTTTTCAGGCTCCTTCGGTTCCGGCGGCTTCTCACGTTCTTCGACAGCCTTCTTGGCCTTCGCGAACATGTCCGTCAGCAACTTCTTGGCACCGGCGTTGCGCTGCATGCCGATCTGCACGAACGCTTCGTCGTTGAGTGCGATTTCGTCGCGGTTCTTGCCTGCGGGATTGAGCACGGCGCCGAGTCCCGGGAAGCCGCCGCCGGGTGGCGTTAGTGCCAGCGACGTGATGCCGACCTCGAGCAACTTGCCAAAGATTGGTTGCCGCGTGTACATCCCGTCGACGACTTTGGTCGCCGCCTTGTTGCTGGTGGCGCCACTGCTGCGGCCCATACTGGGGCGGAAGCGTCGGCTGCGGCCACCACGTTGTGGCGTGTTGCTGCGGGTCGTCGGCGCGCTCAGGCCGGCACTCGACCACGCGCTGACCAAGCCCGGCATGATCGTCTTGCCGGTGGCGTCGACGATCTTCGCGCCAGCTGGCACGACGACGTCCGAACCCACGGCTTCGATCTTGCCGTTCTTGATGACGAGCGTGCCGCTCTCAATCGTCTCGCCGCTGACGGTGTAGATGCGTGCGTTGGTGAACGCAGTAGGGCGTCCGCTTTGGGCGGTGGCGGTGGTCGTGGCGCAGGTGAGTGCTGCCAAGGCCGAGAGAAGCAAAAGTCTGTTCGTATTGCGCATGCTCATCGCACATCTCCGAGTCGGTGAATCAATTGGCCTTCGATGTAGACGAACGAAGGTGGCACGCGGGGATCGAGTGGATCGCCCGCGGTGACCAAAAAGTCGGCGTCTTTGCCGACGGTGAGCGAGCCGACGCGGTCGTCGAGACCGATCTGGCGCGCTGGAACTAGAGTGAGTGCTGCGAGCGCAGCTTCGTAAGGAAGGCCTAGTCGCACCGCCATCGCCGCTTGGACCTGCAGCTCTTCGGCTGCGATCACGGGCGCGTCGGTGTTGATCGACATGTTGGTGCAGCCGGCATCCCAGAACGCTTGGCACATGCCCATCATCTCGCCGTAGCGGCCGAACTGATACATGCGCGGGCCGAGGTTCAGCGGCGTCTTCTTCTTCGCTAGCGGCTCGGCAGCAATCCAGCCGTCGAACGATCCGTGTGACAGGATCATGCGCACGGCGTAGCGGTCTTGGAACATGCGCGCCGTCGCCAGACAGTCGCGCAGGCCGGCAGTGTGGATGATGACCGGCACTTCGAGGTCGAACACTTTGCGGAGCTGTTCGAGCGCTGGCTGGAGTTTGGGTTTGGGACCGGTGCCGGCCGCATGATCGCGCCAGGCTTTGGCGTAGTCGCGGCCCTGGTCGAGTCGCTCGATTAGCAATTCACTGCTGCCCATGCGGGTTTCGCCAAGGTCGCCGGAGCGGCGCTCTGGGTTGAACCCCTGCGCGACCTTCATCGCACCGAGTTCTTTGATGATCATTGCCTCGAGCGTGCCACCGCCGCGCATCTTGAGCAGCGTGCCGAAGCCCGAGATGAAGGTGCCGCTGCCGGGGATGAACAAGGTCGTGGTGACCCCGCCGGCGGCGCAGCGTTGGATGTCGCGTGCGGACGGCTTGACGACGTCGAGCGTGCGCATCTGCGCGTTCAACGGCATCGTCATGTCATTGATGTCGTTGCCGCCGCCGCCGCTGACGTGGTGGTGCAGGTCGACGAAGCCCGGCGACAGCCAGTTGTCACCATGATCGACGACGGTAGCTCCCGGTGGAATCGCCGTCGTTTTACGTGGGCCGATCGCGAGGATGCGGCCCGCTTGTTCGATCAGGACCGCGCCATCGATGGGGGCGCGATCGACTGGCAGTATGCGGCGTGCGAGGTGGGCCGTGATCGGCGCTTCGTTCGCGTGGCTGCTGCTGCTATTCGTGCATTTGCTGAGAGCCTTGGCGGCGTTGTTCACTGCTTGTGCATGCACTGACGCGCTGGCAGCAGCCAGCGCGCACAGTGTCAGCAAGGTTGTGGGAGCAGTGAGTCGCACTTGAGAGTCAGTCAGTCAGTCAGTCAGTCAGTCTTGCAGTCAGCGTTGGAGTCGCAGTCGTGACAACGGCTCAGCATTGCCGGCTGGCCGCTACCACATGGGGCGGTTCGGATCGCGCGTGTAGCAGATCTTGCCGCCGACGACGAGCTTGCGAACGTACGAGCGTGGGTCAATCGGGTCGCCGTTCCAGATGCCGATGTCGGCGTCCTTGCCAACTTCGAGCGAACCGACACGGTGTTCGATGCCGACGAAGCGAGCGGCGTTGATCGTCAGAGCACGCAGCGCCCATTCGTGCGGCAGGCCCATGCGCACGCCCATCGCAGCTTGCAGCGTCAACTGCTCTTGCGCGACCACCGGCGAGTCAGTGTTGACGCCGATGCCGTCGCGACCGAGGCCGTAGACGGGTTCGGCCCAGCCGAGCTTGCCACCGTTGGCGTAGTTGGCGAGTACGCCTTGGAATGATCCATCCTTGCGATCGAAGTGGTAGGCGCGCGGGCCGCCAGCGACTGGCAAGCCAGCGGCGAGCAGGTCTTCTGAGAGTCGGTAGCCGTCGAACGTGCCGTGCACGATCACCGTCCAGAGGCCGAGCTCAAGGCGCAGCTCCTGCAGCGTCTGCAGCACAACCTGGTAGATCTGCGTGTGCACGCTGAGTGGGTATTCGTGGCGGAACAGGCCGCTGATCAGTTCGAGCGTCGGGTCGTAGAGAGGCTTGGGACCGGTGCCCGCTTCGAATGCGAGCGTCTCTTGCCAATACTTCTTGCCGTCGAGCAGCGTCATGCGGATGCCTTCCGACATACCCATCATGCCACTGCCGAGGTCACCACTGCCACGCTCCGGGTTGCCGGCTTGCGCGATCTTGAGGCTGCCCGGGAAACGCACGAGCGCTTCTTCCGGCGACCTGGCGAAGGTCTTCGTCAGCGTGCCGAAGCCACCCATGTTCGAACCCGAACCTGGGATGTAGAGCACCGTCGAGACACCACCGGCGCGCGCCATCTTGATCTGATCATGCTCCATGCTGATCAGGTCGAGCGTGCGGAACTCGGGGTTGGTCGGGTGCACCGTGTCGTTCAGGTCGAAGCTCGGACTCGCGATGTGGCAGTGCAGTTCGACGATGCCTGGGATGATCGTCGAGTCGCCGCAGTCGACGCGCTCGTAACCAGAAGGCACCGAGATCTCGGATGCTTTGCCGATCGCTTCGATCTTGCCGTTCTTAGTGATGACCACGCCATTGAAGATCGGTGCCGAACTGATCGGCAGGATCTTCTGGGCGAAGAACGCATAGCCGGGGCTCGGCAAACCGCGCGGTCCCCACTTGGCGACCTTGTGGCTCGCTTCATCCTTGGGGCGACGCGGGTTCCACATCTTGAACGCCGGCGCGGGCGGCCGTTCGGCCTTCTTTGGGCTCTGTTTGCCAGGGATCTGCGTGCCAGGTATCTGCGTGGCAGGATCTTGCTCTGCCGGCGCTTCGGTCTTGGCCGGAGCAACGAGCTTGGTGGCCTTCTTCTCCTCCTGTGCCGTCAGCAGCACAGGCAGTAGTAGTGACGCGGAGAAGACCAGTGTGACCTTAGAGAACATCATTGCACTTCCTCACGGTTGTCGACGACGACACGGCCATTGCAGACGACCAAGAGCACGCGGCTAGTGGGTTCGAACGGGTTGCCCGAGAACACGATCAAGTCGCCGTCCTTGCCCTTCTCGAGCGAACCGATGCGGTCGTCGAGGTGGAACGCTTGGGCGGGCCACAGCGTCAGCGCTTGCAAGGCATCCTGTGGGCTCAAGCCGTAGCGAACCGCGTAGGCGGCGTGCAGCGGCAGGAACTGGGTGCCTTGGCAGTTGCCACTGCCGAATACGATCGGCATGCCGTAGTCGGCGAAGGTTGCGGCAACGTTGACCAGCTTGCCGTCGTCTTCGACGACGACTTCTGGGCCAACGACGATCGGCGGCTTGTGGCCACCGAGCAGCGATTGATCGTCGAGCAGGTCATTACAGCCGGCGAGCACGTAGGAGATCTTCTCCTTCTCGAGCAACTCGACGACGTCCTTAATCGCCGGGGCGCGACTCGCAAGCACGACGAGGCTGGCCTTGCCGGCTAGCACGGCGCGCATCGGCTCAAGGTTCTCGTCGAGATTGGGGGCCTTTGGCTTGCCCTCTTCGCCTGCCTTCGGCTCGGTGCGCGAGGCACGACGCTTCGGCGCGGCGCCTGCTTGCTTGCTGGTGCGCGTGCCAGTCACGTCCTGCGAACCCATCGGGCCGAGGTTGAGCTTGCCGGTCATGGTGTCGCCCGAGACCGTTGCTTCGAGCGAGGCTTCACTGCCCATGCCGCTGAACTCGATGCTCAGCACGGCGTTCTCGAACGTGCCGGAGACCTCTTGCGGCGGGGGGCCGCCTTCGCGTCCGCCCATGCCGATCGCGATCGTGCCGGTGACCTTCGTGCCCTTGAGCGTTAGGTCGAGCGTGATCTGTAACTTGAAGCGATCCTGAATCGTGATCTCCGCTTCCCATGTTCCGGTCAGCGGATCGACCTTGACCTTCTCGCCTTCTTTGGCTTCGGGCTCGGGCTTCTTAGCGGGCTTCGGCGCGGCGGTCTCGCCGTTTTGCCACTCGTCGAGGGCCTTCTCATACTTAGCCCACGCATCGACATACTTGCGACCGCGAGCGATCTGGTCGGCGAGCGGCTTGATGGCGTTGGGGCCATAGGCGTTGTGCACCATGCGCTGGCCAGCGATCGCGCGCAGCACAAGGCCGTCGCGATCTTCGGCTCCCGTCTTGACCGCTGCGAGGCGGCCGGACAACAGACCGCCATCCTTACCGGCGACGAGCAACGACGTGATGCCTTCGCGCAGGGCCGGTTCGAACATCGGGTCATCGGCTTGGATGATCTCGTGTAGGCGTTGGCCTGGGTTGCCTGCCGGCACGCCGGTGCCTTCCCCGGCGAGGCCGAGGTGCGAGAACACATCGACGAAGCCTGGTGTGGCGACACCGTTGCTGAGGTCTAGGACCTCGGCGCCATACGGGATCGTCAGTTCTTCGCCGACGGCCTTGATGCGACCGTTCTGCATCAGGATGACGCCGTTGCGAAGCACGCGACCGGTGCCGTCGTGCACGCGGCTGACGCGAATCGCCAGCACTTGACTGTCGGTCTTGCGGATGAAGCGGCGCTTGCCATCGATCCAGGTCGACTCGACCATCGAACCAATCGCCAGCGGCTCACCACTGAGCACAACGAAGTCGGCGTCCTTGCCCTTCTCGAGCGAACCGACGCGGTCGGCGACGCCGAGGATACGAGCGGCATCGATGCCAACCGCGCGCATCGCCGTCTGCGGCGATAGGCCGTGGCGAACGGCGATGGCAACGGACATCAGGTAGTCGCGCAGCGGCACACCCTTAGCGGGGCTGAGGCCGACGATGACGCCAGCGGCAGCGGCCTTGGCCGGTGCATCGAAGTGCAACTCGGCGTCGACGCCGAGACGGTCTTCGCCGCCTGGCACCGACTTGCCGAACATCGCCGGCACGCGGAACGTGGCCATGACCTTTTGGTCGGCAGCCATCTTCGCGACCGGGCCGATCTCGCGCGGATCCTCGAGCACCATTTGGATGCCGAGTTCCTTCTGCAGTTGCAGGGCGCGACGGATGTCGTGTGTCGACGTGGCTCCGGCGCGCATCGGCAGCGTGCCACTGATGACGTTGCGCAGTGCCTGCTCGTCGTATTGGTGCTCGACCGGACCGACGCCACCTGGGCCGGTGTTCTTGTCGGTCGCTGCTGCGAAGATCGCGCGCAGTTCGGCCAGCATGCTGATGCGTGACGTCGGCGTTTGGATGCGCGCCGGCACGATTGGATCCTCGTCGGTCGGGTGGGCACCTGGTTCGAACACGCGCGGGGCGCTCAGGGCGCCTTCACCGAAGTTGACGCGCAGGCAGGCTTCTTCACTGAGCACGCGCGCGACGATGTCGGTGCCGGCGAGCTTGACGACGGCGCCTTGTCCGGACACCAAACGTTGCCGTCCCGGTGACAGGTAGCTCGACGTGATGCCGCCTTCGAGGGCGCGGCGCCATGAGCGTTCGAAGTCGAACGCATCGATGGCGAAGGCGTCGGGAGTGACTTGGTATTCGCTGTCGGAGGCCACGGCGAGGTCGCCATCGACGGCGACGATGCCTGGCATCACAACCTTGTTGCCGGCGTTGACGATCGGCAGGTCGGCGGCAGGTGTTGCCTTGCCGACGCTTTCAATCTTGCCATCGCGAACGACCAGCCAGACGTTGTGCTGTGGCGCCGAACCGTCGCCGACCAGCAGCGTGCCGCAGCGCACGGCGAACGTATTAGAAGGGACAGTGCCAGTTTCTTGAGTCTTCGCACCTTGAGCTGTGATCGATGTAGCTGCAAGCGCAGTCGCACCGAGCACCGCCAAGAGGCGGGGGCGAGAGAACAACATTACTGACCCTCACCCTTCTTCTTGTTGCCAGAGTCCTTCGGTGCCTGCGGTGCCTGCGGCTCAGCGGCCTTCTCAGCGGCTTCGAACAGATACTTCAAGCGCGGGTCTTTGCTGCGTTCGTAGACGACTTCGCCTTCGAGCACGACGGTTTCGACCCAACTCGTGGCCGACGTTGGTTCGCCGCTGAGGATCTGGATGTTGCCGAGCTTGCCAACTTCGAGCGAGCCGACTTGGTCTTGCAGGCCGAGCATCTTGGCCGGCACCATGGTCAGTGCTTCGAGCGCTTGCTGCTGCGACAGGCCGTTGCGCATGCACGTGCCGATCTGCCACCACGGGTAGCTGGTCGGGCCGTCGCTACCGAGCGACAGTGCGAACGGCACGCCGGCGTCGGCGAGCATGCGGGCCGAGCAGTGCTGCTCTTCCTTGCGCGTCTCCGGGTCGGTCTCGAAGTACTCAATGGTCGCGTCGAGCACGACCGGCTTCTTCAGCTTGGCCAGTAGTGGCATCGCCTCATCGAGGTTGGCGCCGAGCACCATGTTGAGATCGAGGTCCTTCGACATGCGCAGGGCCTCATCGAGTTCGGCGAAGCTCGGCACGTAGAGCCAGCCATTCAGCTTCTTCTCGATCAGTTCGACGGCAGCTTTCTTCTTGCGGTCGATTTCCTTCTCCCATTTCTTGTCAGCGGGGATCGCACCAGCGGCTTGTTCCTGCTCGAACTCGGCCTTCTCGCGCTGGTAGTTGGCGAGGTATTCACGAATGGCTGCAATGGCGCGGCGCATCTCGCGGATCTTCTGCAGGCGGCTGCCACCGCTGGTCATCAGCGACAGCTTCATGCCGGTGTTGGCGGCGACCGTCATGTCTTCGACCGTGCGGCCGAACGGACGCACTACCATGCCGGAGCCGGCCATCAGCGTGTTGTTGCCGGGCAGCACGTGGATCGTGCCGACACCGTTGCGCAGCATGCCTTCAAAGTAGGTCGACGCCGGGTCGATCGCGTCCGCGACCGAAAGCCACGGGACGTTTTGCATGCTTTCATTCGCACCGCGCATGCCGCCGTTGGAATGGGCGAGCACATACGTCGGCATCACGACCTTGTCGCTGGCATCGATCACCGTGGCAGACCACGGGATCTCGACGTCAGCTACCTTACCGATTGTCTGGATGCGGCCGTTCTGCAGCAGGATGACGCCGTCTTGGATACTAGGACCAGTCATCGTGTGGATGGTCTTCGCCTTGATGGCGACGAGATCCTGACTGAGGGCGGGGATGGCGATCGTCGTGCAGACGATCGCGATTCGCAGAAGGGAGTGGTTCATCGGGGTTGCGACACGGACTGGCCGTTAATGAGGACGGACTCGGCAACGGCGGCCGGGTCGAGGGGGTGTTGGGACCAAATGACGAAATCGGCGTCCATGCCTGGGGCAAGGCTGCCGATGCGATCACTGAGACCGAGCAGCTTGGCTGGTTCGATCGTGATCGCGTCGAGTGCTTGTTGTGGGCCTAGGCCAAAGCGAACTGCGAACATAGCTTCGTTGATCAATGGCAACGCGGCGGTGTTGGTGCCGGTCGTGATGACGAACGTGACGCCCTTGGCGGCGAGCACGGCGACGGTGCCAGCGCGAGGCGCTGAGCCATCGGCCCGAGCCGAACCGCCAACCGCTTCGGCGCTCGGCGAGCCGAGCATGACAACGGTGTTCTTGTCCGCGAGTTCGTCGGCGACCATGTAGGCGTCCTGCGCCTCATCGATGACCGTCTGGTAGCCAAACTCGTCGGCGATGCGCAGCGCGGTGCGAAGGTCTTGCTCCGAACGCGCCGTCGTGATTGCGGTGACCTTGCCCTGCAGAACCTGGGTCAGCACCTGCGTGCCGGGGCTCGGCGGTGCATCACCGGGAGCGCCCAGCGTCTTGGCGAGCGCTTCCTTGGCGTCGTAGAACGCGCGGCGCACTTCCCAGATGACGCCCATGCGGGTCGTCGGGCGGCGGTAATACATCGAGTTGACGCTGCCACCGCGAATCGCGCGGTTGCTCATCGAAGGCTCGGCGCCCATCACGATGCGCATGCTCGCGTCTTCCTTGATGACCATTTCCTTCGGGTCGGTGCCGAACGTCTTGAGCACGCAGCCAAGTCCGCCGATCACGTTGCGCGTGCCGGGCATGACGTGCACCGTGGTGACGCCAGCGTTGCGCGCGCGTTGGAAGCGCGGGTCCTCGGGGTCAATGCTGTCGAGAACACGTAGGTGTGGCGTGACTTCTTCGCTTTGCTCGTTGAGGTCCTGTGCGTTTTGGCCGCTTTGGAACGATGCGTCGATCAAGCCGGGCGTGATCGTCTTGCCCTTGCAGTCAACGACCTTGGCGCCGTCCGGAACCTTGAGGTCCGAACCGCCGAGCGCGATCACCTTGCCACCCGACACGACCATCGTCGCGTTGGTCATGGCGGGCTTGCCGCCTGGCAGGATGGTTGCGTTGGTATACGCCGTGACTTCTTGTTGAGCGGCAGCGAACGCCGAGAGCGTCAGCGCCAACGTGCATGTACGTAGCAGGCGAGTCATTAGCGGCCTCCGGCGGAGTTGATGGTGCTGGTCTTCGTGGCTTGCTTCGGCGTCGTGCCGTGAGCGATCTTGCCATCGATCCAGGTCGCAACGTGGCGAGCACTGAGGTCGAGGAAGTCACCTTCGAAGACGAGGAAGTCGGCGCCACAGCCACTGCGCAGCGCGCCGACGTTGGCTTGTTGGCCTAAGAACGTTGATGGCGTGCGCGTCAGGGCGGTGCTTGCCGTGCTGCGCGGAAGGCCATTGCGAACGGCCAGGGCTGCCGACAGGCGCAGTTGGTCTGGGCGCCCTGCGAAGCAGAATGGGATGCCGGCCTTCGTGAGTTTGGCAGGCAGTTCGAGCTCTGCGCGACGCATCTTTGGGTTGAGCGTGTTAAGCACGACACCGGCGCCGCGGGTCGCGAGCTTCTTCAGCACGCGGTCCGACTCACCGGCACCGAGGATCACCGGCGCGAAGTTGAAACTCGCAGCGATCTCGAGCACCGCGTTGATCTCGGCGAACGTATCGGCGTAGAAGAACGCCTGGCGTTGACCGGACATCACCTGGCGCAACACGGCGAGGTCGGGACCGACCTTGACACCATCGCGCGCTTCCGTGAACGACTCGCGCAGCATCTGGCGGGCGCCCATCAGCGATGTCGGTTGGCGTTCTTGGTTGCGCGCGGTGCTCGATACCGAGAAACCGACAAACACTTCGGAAGCGAGAATGCGGCCCTGGTCCTTACCGGGCTTGCCGACTGCGCCGATGCCGCCGGCAACATTGCGGGAGGATGGCGCGAGTCCAAACGCAGTGACGCCTGCAGGGGCGAGTTGTCCGAGCTGCTCGAGCCACGGGTCAAACGCTTCGACAGTGCGCAGGTCGGGAGTGAAGGCGATCGAGCCTTCGCCAAGGTCGACGTCGCGGCCGAGTGTCGTTGCGGCGAGCACGAAGCCTGGGGAGATCGTGGCGTTGCCGTAGTCGATCACGCGGGCACCGCGGCGTGCCTCGGAGGGAATGTCGTCGCCGACAAACGCGATCTTGCCGTCACGAATCAGCAGCGCGCTGTTCTCAAGTGCGGTGCTCTTCGTCTCTCCTGAGCCGAACGCGACGACGATCTTGCTGGCTTGCACGAGCAAGTCTTGCGCCGCAATCGGCGCACTCAGCAAGGCAGTGAGAAGCAACGCGCCGGTCGTCCGGCGCTGGTTAAGAATCTGCATCAGTTGGTCTCCTACTTCGCCTTGTGTTCGGTGCGGCCCTTCGACAAGACCAACAGCACGCGGCTGTCGGATGCGAACAGGGGGCCATCGGTCACGATCACGTCGGCAAACTTGTTGCGCGTGAGCGAGCCAGTGTCTTTGGCAATGCCGAGGATCTCGGCCGGCGTCAGCGTGATGGCACGCAGCGCTGCTTCTTCGGACAAGCCACTGCCGATTGCGGCGGCGGCCATCATCGGCAGCATCGCGCTCAGTCGCGCCGTGCCGCCAGCAATCGCGAACGGCACGCCAGCAACGTTAAGCTTCAGCGGCAACGCGGTCGGATCGTACTTCGCGTAGGCGTTGCGCTTGTCGCCAGGTGCAGCAAGGCTGAACGGCAATACGTCGGTCAGCACAACTGTCGCGCCGTGCGCGGCGATCTCTTCGGTTACGCGGTCCGCGCCGTAAGCCTGCTCTAGAACCACGAGCGGGATCTCCTTCTCGTGTTGCAGCTTTAGGGCCGCGCGAAGTTCATCGACGCGGTGCGCTTCGATACGCAGCGGCAGGTCGCCGTCGAGCACCATGTTGAGCGCTTTCTTCTGCAGGTCTTCTATCGGCTTCTTCGGGTAGGTCGGGCGCTTCGGACCGGAGTCCTTGCTCGCCTTCTCACCTGCTTTTTCGCCTTGCTTCTCATCAGGCTTTGCACCTTGCTTGGCCTCACTCGAGCCCACCGGGTCTTGCCTGTTTGCTTGCTGCGCTTGCGGTTGGCCAACCAACGCCGTCACCGTTGCGAGTAGTTGCTCGAACGCTTCGGCAGTGAGTTCTTCCGCTTCCGCAGTGAGTTCTTCCGCTTCAACATCCTGAAGCTTGCCATCCTTCGGCGGTTCACGACCTTCGCCGCGGCGACCACGTCGACCTTTCTGAGTGCCCTTAGCCGGCTTCGCCTCGCCGGGCTTGGCCTCGCCTTTGCCGTCAGTCTTACTGCCGTCAGTCTTGTCGCCGCCGGACTTGTCGGATGGCTTATCGCCGTCCTTCTTCTTGTCCTTGCCGTTCTTCTTGGCGTGGTGCTCTAGGTACTTCTTGAAGTCCTCGTCGTACGTCTCGAGGTCCTTCTCGTACTTCTCTTGGCTCTCGAGGTACTTGTCGAGGTCATCGAACAGTTTGCTAACGGACTCAAGTTGCGTTTGGCGCTGCAGCGGGTGCGTCGAATCATTGCCGTTCGTCATGCGCAGCTGCACTGCGGCTTGCTCCTTGTCTTCCCACAAATCGAAGCCGCCGCTGCGCGGACGAACAATGGCGCCCTGGCCAGGCATTTGCGCGCCGGTGCGAACGTTGACGTAAGCCGTCGTGACGCCGTGTTCGACCAAGTGGTCGTCACGTGAATCAGTCCATGCCAAGCCGTCGGCGATGACGCTGCCTGCATTGAGACTGCGGTCACCACGAAGCAATTCATCGGTGAACACGTCGGTCGAAGCATCGATCAGCCCCGGGTAGACGTGCCCGTCCGGGAACTTGAGGACCTTGGTATTCGGCGGCAATTGCAGGTCTCCCTGCTGGCCGACCGCGAAGATCCGCTCGCCCCGAATGAGGACCACGCCGTTTTTGATCGGCGGCCCGGACACGGGATGCACGGTGCCGGCCTCGATGACGGTGAAGCCACCGCGACGACGAGCGGGCTTCTGGGCCGTTGGGCTTTGAGGCTGGGTGGTTGTGGTGGTGGTGGGGTGGGACTCGGCCTGCGGTGGTGTGCCCGGGTCCCGCGTCGGCGGGGTTTGGGCAACGGGACCGGATGTGAGCGACATCCAGGTCACCAGCACGGCGGGGGCGAGAAGTGAGCGGAGGCTCTGCATGAGCGAATCGATAGTGACCGGCGCGAAGGGCAGAAGGGGGAACCCTTCTACGAAGTTGGCCTAGGCGGCTGCCAGCATTTTTCGATGTTCAGGAGTACCGGATGCGTCATGCTCGAAATCGGCGCGGCGAATATCCCGTTAACCACTGCAAACAAGTCGTTTGTGGTGTGAATATCGGCGAGGATTTGTCGCTATTGCAGTTCGGCGATGTTGCCGAACGCGTCAACTGGCTGGATTTGGCCTGCAGGCAGGCCAAAGGCAGCGCGATGTCTACGCCCGTCGGGTGGCGTCTTGGGCTGCATGGCCGTGTCTTGCCAGTCCGATGTTGTGACGCGGCGGTGGTATGGACCGTTGCGCCTTCGAACGGCTAAAAGCGGCGATTGTCGCTGGCGCAGGCGGTAGCGCTTACCCGCGGCTGATGCTGTCCGAAAGGATCGAGCAACCTGTCTGCGGTCAACGACAGGTATTAGGTGCGATCGGCGACTTGGCTTTTGCTGGCGGCTGGCTGAGCCAGGATGTGACTCGATCGGCGTCTGAATCGGCGTCTGAATCGTCGTCTCGTGACCTGCACTGCGGCTGTGATGTTTAGGGCGATTGGAGTTCTTGGGGCGAGCATTCGCGCCGCTTCCATTAGGCCATTGTCACGATGTTGCAATGTGGGACAGAGAGCGTTCTCGCAGGAGGGTAATGGTGATTGAGGTCGCATTCCCTTGATTCGCTCGCCTAGCTAGGCAGTTTCGCCCAACTGGAACGGCTAGCTAGAGTTGCCTCCTCACCAGGGGGGAAGTGCCAGCACCGTGACGCGGCAAGCGCCTTCATTGTGCCATTCCCACCGCGCCAACAGCACCTAACGAGCTTTGGGACCAGGCGCGCTCTCGGACTTGCTGCTGGGCATGAGTTTATTCGATGTAGGCACTAACCGGGGTGGTCTTGGGCGGGCCGTACAAGTGTTTCTCTTGTGCGTAAGCTTATTGACGCTCGACCGTTAACGGCGGTGAGAATGCCAAGGTCAATGCGCGCGGCACCTTGCCAGATGCCTGAAAGTGCATATCATTGCCTGACCCGCAAACGCTTGTGGGGGCCCTGCTCGTTTCCCAAACCTCTGTCTGAGACTCAAACATGCAACTCAAGATTGCCGCGACCATGCTTCTTGGTGCCACTTCGCTATTCGCGCAGTGCAACACCTCGACGCCCGAGATCCGTACGTTCAGCCCAACCTGGCAAGCCAGTTTCTACTACCCGAGCGCCAACGGCACGACCCTCAACCAGTACCTAGACATCACCGTCGGTGCACCGTTGACGGTTAACTCGATGGCGTCGACTACGTACAACCAATTTCCAACGACGGCGCCGCAGCCGTGGGACCAAGTTGGCAACGTTGCCGAAGTTCGCATCTACACGTTCCCGGTCACGCACATTGGCAACGAAGCTTCCAGCGCCGGCTGGACCCAAGTCTCATCGGCCGAGATGACCATCGTTGCATGGAGTGGCAGTTGCGTCATCCAGGGCTTCAAGGATCCGGTCTCCGGCGTGCCCACCCCGCTCGTGCTGCCCGTCGGCAGCTACGGCCTCTGCGTTGAGTACATCCCGACCACATGGACTGGAACGGCTGCTCTGCCGCAAACCCAGGTCCTGCTGAACCCGGGTGTCCACTCTTGCCTGGCCTTCGTGCCGGCCGTTTACCCGGGCCTCATGGCCGAAGACCAGTTCGTCGCGCTCAACTCCGGTGGCATCCAGACCAATGGCTGGCAAGTCGTTGACGTTGCTGGCGCCCTCGGTCCGAACGTTACCCCGGGCGGCGTCGCCGTCGCGCAACCGAACCTCGGCTTCAACTACACCCCGGATGCAGCCGCTGGCCGCTCCGAGACGATCGGCCAAGGTTGCTACAACCTGCCGTTCATGATCCACGAGTTCATCGCGGAAAACACCACCCCGATCGACCTCGCCAGCCAGTCCTACACGGCCGTGCTGACCGCGTCGGCCAACGGTGGCTTCTACAACATCACCAACGGTGGTATCCCCTACATCGCGCCGCCGGCCGGTGCAACGAACCTGACGCTGGGCGGCACCGCTCCGGCGCCAGTCGCTACCTCGTCCGCTAACGCTGACGACGCCACGTGGGGCCACACGCTCTCCGTGCCGCTGTCGGTTCCGAACCCCGGTGGCGGCCTGATGGCGACCGAACTCGGCATCAACTCCAACGGTAAGGTCTACTTCGATGTCGTTCCTCCGACCGACACGTCGTACGCCTACAACGGCGCCAACTACGGCGGCATCGGGCCGTTCCGTGACCTGGCCACTTCATGGGCCGTGTTCAACACCGACCTCGATCCGTCGACCGGTGTTGGCGACGTCTACGTCATGGAGCCGAGCCCGAACCTGGGTGGCGTCATGATCTGGTGGGACAACGTCCCGAACTGGCCGGCGGTTGCCGGCGCTACCAACAGCTGCTCCATCGAGTTCACTGCTGATGGCACGGTCTGCAACATCGCCTACGGCAGCAACTTGGTCGCTAACGGAAGTGGCGACGCCCTCGTTGGCTTCAGCGCTGGTAACGGTGAGCCGGTTGGCGGCTTGATCGACTGGTCGGCCATCCCGGCCGCGCCTGGTGCGCAGCTGTCCGGTGACGGTTCGTCCGCTCCGACCATGGGCCTGTCGGCTCGCCCGATCGGTGGCACGAGCCCCGACCTGGTCATGGGCAACCTGCCCAGCACGATCGCTGGCGCCCCGCGCGTCGGCCTGTTCGTCATCAACACCGTCGGCCTCCCGGGTATTGATCTTGGCTTCATCGGCATGCCGGGTTGCCCGCTGTTCGTTGGCGGCTCGCCGCTGATCATCACGGGCATCGAAGACACCGTGAACAGCCCCGGCGAGATTCGTCTGCCGTTCGCGCTGCCGGCTGGCTTCGCTGGCACGGACATCTACCTGCAGGGCGGCGCCCTGCACTTTGTCTTCCCGCCGAACGCCTTTGGCGTCACGCTGTCCAACGCCGTCTGCTTCACGCTCGGCTCGGTCTAGTCCACTCGGACTTCGCGACTGGATGCTCGCTTGAGCATTCGGAATGAACTGGGCTGGCGCCGAACGGCGAAGCTTGGTTCGCGCGCCCCTTTGGGGCGCGCCGCTACGCCGCTAGGCGTGGCTCACTCGGCGATCTTCGGATCGCCGGGTTTGTGTACTTCGCTTGCTCGATTGAGGGCGCGAGTCGCACGCCCCGCAAGCGAGAGCTATCCGGTTGCCTTCAATCCGCCGGGTTGCGTCTAGCGAGAGCTATCCGGTTGCCTTCAATCCGCTGGGTTCCGTCTAGCGAGAGCTATCCGGTTGCCGTCTAGCGAGAGCTATCCGGTTGCCGTCTAGCGAGAGCTATCCGGTTGCCGTCTAGCGGCAGCTATCCGGTTGCCTACCCAGTTGTCGCTCGCAGCAGCAGGTCCAGCACGTTGTCCGCTGTGTGCTTGGCGCGCGTCGCCAGCCGCTTCAGCATCAAGTGCGTCTTGCCCGCTTCCACTGGCCGCACATCCTTGAAGTGGTCGAGCCAACTGCCACCGAGCGGCACGCTGGCTGGGTGACGCACGACCAATCGGTCGTTTTCGACCCATTGCACGCTATGAACGCCCAATGCCATCAGCGCGTGCTTGAGGCGGAACTGCCGGAGCAGCGTGACGACCTGCTTTGGCAGCTTGCCGTAGCGGTCGCGCAGTTCGGCTTCGAGCTCTTGGAAGCGTTTGTCGTCGGTCGCTTCGTCCATCTCACGCAGCAGTTCGAGGCGTTGGCGCGGATCTTTGAGGAACTGCTCGGGCAGGTAGGCCTGCAGGCGCAAGTCGACGTCGACTTCCACGACGTGCACAAGCGTCCTCTTATCGACCTTGGCGGACTCGACGGCCGACCTCAGCAGCTGGCAGTACATGTCATATCCAACAGAGGCGATATGACCGGACTGCTGAGGTCCCAACAGGTTGCCGGCGCCGCGGATCTCGAGGTCCTTCATCGCGATCGCGAAGCCGGCGCCGAGATGTGAGAACTCCTCGAGAGCCTTCAGGCGGCTGCGGGCTTCAAGGCCCGGCGGCTTATCGCGATGCATCAGCAGGTAGCAGTAAGCCTTCTCGCTGCTGCGCCCGACGCGGCCACGTAGCTGATGCAGTTCGGCCAGTCCGAAGCGATCGGCTTGGTCGATCAGAATCGTATTGGCGCGGCCGATGTCGATGCCGTTCTCGACGATCGTGGTCGAGACGAGCACGTCGAACTCACCGCGAATGAATGCTCGAACGGTCTTCTCGACCTCGGTTTCGGTCATCTGGCCGTGGCCGATCACGATGCGGGCACCGGGGGCTAGGCCGCGCAGTCGTTGCGCCAGCACTTCGAGTTCGTCGATGCGGTTGTGCACGACGAACACCTGGCCGCCGCGGCCGAGTTCGCGTAGCAACGCATCTCGCAGGATGCGGTCGTCACGGAAGACCACACGCGTTTCGACTTCCTGCCGGCCTGGCGGTGGGCTGTCTAGCGTGCTGATGCCGCGGATGCCTAGCAGGGAGCCGTGTAGCGTGCGCGGGATGGGGGTCGCGCTGAGGGTGAGCACATCGACAGCATGGCGCAGTTGTTTGAGGCGTTCCTTTTGGCGGACCCCGAAGCGTTGCTCCTCATCGATGATGCAAAGGCCCAGGTCGGCGAACGAGATGTCCTTGCCGAGCAATTGGTGTGTGCCGACGACGATGTCGACACTGCCCTTGCTGAGCTTCTCCAGCACTTCGCGGCGTTGCTTGGGCGGGCGATAGCGAGAGAGCAGTTCGACGTTGAGACCGAACGGCTCGCAGCGCGCCTTGAAGCTGCGCGAGTGTTGTTCGGCAAGCACGGTCGTCGGGCACAGCAGCGCTACCTGGCGGCCACTGATCGCTACTCGGAACGCTGTGCGTAGCGCGATCTCGGTCTTGCCGAAGCCGACGTCGCCACACAGCAAGCGGTCCATCGGCGTTGGCTTACTTAGGTCGCTTTGCACCTCGGTCCACGCGCGCGCTTGGTCGACCGTGTCGTGGAACGGGAACGAATCCAAGAAGTCGCGTTCGAGGTCATCGCTTGGGTATGCATCCCGTTTGACCAGTGCCCGTTTGCTTTGAACCTCAAGCAATTCGGCAGCGAGGTCAAATAGTGAGTCCTGAACCTGCTCCTTACGCTTTTGGAAGCCTTTGCCGCCGAGCTTGTCGAGTGGGGCTTTGCCACCGCTGCCGACATACTTTTGGACGAGGTGGATCTTGCTCGCCGGCACGAGCAGTTTGACTTCGTCTTGGAACGTCAGCCGAAGGTGCTCTTCGGTGCCTTCGCCGCGATGCACCAATTCGGTGCCTTCGAAGCGTGCGACGCCGTGCACGGCATGCACGACCAGGTCACCAGGACCGAGTTCGAAGAAGCTTTGGATCGCGCGCGACGGCATCACGGCGCGCTTCCGGATGTGCGGTTGTTGCGCGACGCCGGCGAACTCGACGTTGGATAGCGCGGTCGTCTTGAGATCCGGGATGCGGAAGCCTTTGCTGATCGCGCCCTCGAGCAACTCGACGCGTTCTTTGCGCAGGTCGACGTCCTTGTGCGCGAAGATCTCGCCTAAGCGCTCAGCCTCGTCCTTGCTGCGGCAGAACAGCATGACTTGCCCTTGCATGCCGCGGACGCTGCGCAATCGACCGGCAGGATCCGCTTCGCCAGAACCGACCGCAGAGCCCGCAGAGAGCACTTTGTAGTCGAATTCGTGGCTGGGCAGCGAGGACAGTTCGACGCCGGGGCACGGTCGCAACGTGTCTTGCAGCGTTTGCATACGCGGTGAGAACGTTGAGTCGAACGATGCGAGTCGCGACGTGCGTTCTTCGATGCGCAGCGGTTCGAATGTGACCAGCAGCGTCTTCGAAGGCGTCAGGTGTTTGATGACTGGGCCGAGCTCCGCATCGTCTTCTTCGGCTAGCCCTAGAACAAAGCTCTCGTGCACTTCGGTGGTGCGCTGCGTTGCGGCATCGAAGCTGCGGATCGACTCCAGCGTGTCGTCGAAGAACTCCAATCGCAGCGCGCTGTCAGCGGCCATCGGGAAGATGTCGACGATGTCGCCGCGCACGCTGCATTCGCCCGGCGCCAGTACGAGCGGCACGCTGCGCAACCCTGCGCCTTGTGCGCGTTGCAATACCTGGCTGCGATCCAAGGTTT
>JBNMNW010000098.1:0-18347 GCA_051278165.1 Planctomycetota bacterium
GTGCATGGCTTCACTGCACAGGAACTCGCGAATGGACGAACGCAATACTGCGCGGCCATCGGCGCGGCGTGAATAGGCGGTCGAACCGGCGCCTTTGAGTTGCAGTTCGGCACTCTCTCCATCGGGGCGCGTGAGTTCACCGAGCGAGATGGCGCGGCCGTCGCCGAGTTGACCGGCCCAGTTGCCAAATTGGTGGCCGCCGTAGTTGGCTGCATATGGATCCATGCCTGACCACAACGCATTGCCGCCGAGCACGCGCGCGGTCTCGGGGTCTTGCATGCGTGCGTCGTCAAGCCCGAGTTCGTTCGCGAGTGGGCGGGACCATGCCACCAACTTGGGGTCGGCAACGGCCGTCGGCTGCACCCGCGACCACATCGCCCCCGTGACTTCGCGAGACATCTTTTCGGTCTGATCGTCGCCGGGGAGAGAGTCGAGGAAACGCTGAGTAAAAACGGGAGCTGGCATGTGTCCTTCCTACCATAAACGCACTGCGGGTAGATTGTGACAGTGGCGAACGTCTCAAGCTTCCTACCCGTGGCGCGCAACAACGCGCGTGTCTTGATCCTCGGCAGCATGCCGGGCATCGCCTCGTTGGAAGCTCAGCGCTACTACGCGCATCCGCGCAATGCCTTCTGGCCTATCCTTGCCGAGATCTGCGGGTTCGATCGTGAGCTGCCCTATGAGCAACGCCTTGAGCAAGTGCAGTTCGCCGGCATCGCGCTGTGGGATGTGCTAGCCAGCTGTGCGCGCGAAGGCAGTCTCGACAGTGACATTGAGTCCGCGTCGATCCGCACGAATGACTTCGCTGGGTTCCTCGGGTCGCATCCTGACGTCACGGCCGTGTTCTGTAACGGTGGCGCGGCATTTCAGATGTTCCGTAAACGGGTTGTTCCCGAGTTGTCGGAACGGTTCGCGACGGTGATCGTTCGTCAGTTGCCGTCGAGTAGCCCAGCGCACGCCAGCATGACGTTGGCACAGAAGCGCGATGTCTGGCTGCGCGAGATTGGGCCGCTACTTGCGTAGGGCAAACTGCGCTGCCGGAGGATGGCGGCAGGCGGCTGGATTGCGGCGCGAGCTCACGCGCGCCGTCTAGCGTGACTGCGGTGATCGGCTGAGTCGGATCAGGCGGGAGTAGCGGTAGTGAGCTTGTAGCGCGAGAGCCCGCAACGCGGTCGTTGCGACGGGGCCACGGCGACCGGCCGGCGGAAAGCCACCGAAGTGTTGGCTATCTAGATTGTCGATCCGCATCGACTCTAGGTATGCGGTCTTCGTTCGACGGTTGCTCGGGCGCTGCATGACCGAAGTGTTTGGCGGACATGCATGCCAGCGCACACCATGCCGTTGCGAGTGCGTCGCGGTGGTCTTGGTATTGGTCGCCGCTCCAGCCACCGTCGTCATTGCGATGAGCCAGCAGGGTCTTCACTGCTGGCTCGGCGTAGTCCCAAAGCAGGCAGTAGTCCGACAAGCCAGCGGCTTCGACCAGCGTATAGGTGGCGATCCCGTGTTCGAACATGTTGTCGTTGCTTGCCGTCCCTGTTGCAGTCGTGCGAACGTGCCGTCGGGTCGTTGCGCCTTGACCAGCCAGCGGATGGCTTTCTTGACCAGCGTGTTCTTGGCTCCGCTGCGCATCGTGATGCCGTCGCCAAGCAGGCTCAGGCTCATGAGGCAGCTGGTCTCGATGTCCGTGCGTTAGCTGCTTAGGTCGCTGCTATCCGAGTAGCTGCCATCGGGGGCTTGGTTTCGCGTGAAGGTTGAATAGGCAGAGCCGTCCGGACAGCTATAGGTCATCATTTCGACCACTGCATCGGGTTCCGGATTGCTAGCGGTTGGCGTAGCGCATGCGGCCAGCAGTGTGGCTGCGATTGCCGCGGTTGCGAGCCTGGGGCTGTGGATGCGTTCGGCCATCTTCGCGATAACGGTAGGCCGCCGTCTCGGGTTCCGCCAAGTTTCGCTTGGTCTGTGCGCTCCTGAATGGCTTGTTGGGGCGGTGCTATCGGCTGCTGATCGAGTTGCTGCGGCGCTCACCGTGGCAAGCTCTTGCGCTGGGTCGCAACGTCGTTGGCGCCGCCGATCATCGCTGCCTGCCCATTGTTTGTGTGGACTCGCTAAGCTCTCCGGCCTCACAAGCAACCCCTCTTCCTACCTACACGGATTCGCTTCCATTGATGCTTCGATCCAGCCTGGCCGCCACCGGCCTGCTCTGCGCTGCAGTTAGCGCGCAGTCATTTTCCTATCCCGACTTTTCGTCCACCGCGCAGCTCAACTTGTTGGGCAACAGCATTCAGGCCGCCAATGCCGTTCGTCTGACGGCGAACGCGTCTGGCCAGACCGGTTGGATGTGGCGTAACACAGCGATGCCGATCCTGAACGGTTTCGACACGACGTTCACGTTTCGCGTGTTGCCACCGCCCGTCGGGACCAAGGCCGAGGGCTTTGCACTCGTGGTTCACAACGATCCGAACGGCGCCAACGCTACCGGCGGCACGGTGTGGGGCATGGGCTACGGTGCCGGTGCGAACAGCAGCCAGGGCATTCGCAACTCGATTGCGATCGAGTTTGACACCTACCTGGATCCGTTCCTCAACGATAGCAGTGCCAACGAGCTGACGATTCATACGCGTGGTACTGCCGGCAACAACGAGAACGAGAACTGGTCGATCGGTCGCGTGACCCCGCCCGGCAACTTCGTCAACAGCCAAGTGCACACGGCGCGTATCGTCTACGTGCCAGGCACGATCGAAGTCTACGTCGATAACATGGCGACTCCCGTGTTGACGCGCGCCTACGACCTCACCACTGGCGGCACCTACCAAAACGGCAATCCCGTTGGCGGCATCGGTGCGGTTGGCGGCACGGGCTTCGCTGGCTTCTGCGCGACCACAGGTGCCGGAACGCTGACCGAGCAAGTCGACATTCTGTCATGGGATTGGACTTCGACGCCGCCGAACGATCCTTGCTACGCCGGCACGCTCGGCGCCAGCACGTTGACGATCAATGGCAGTGATGGTGGCTTCTTCCGTCGCGTTGAGATCGCCACGCACCAACCGTTCTCGATTGGCCTCGCTAGCCCGCCGATCTTCGGCAACGGCGCGCCCTACATCCTGATTGGCTCGTTGTTGCCGCAACCCGGTGCTCTCGGCACCGCGCTCGGCTTTGGCAACTCCTGCTTCCCGATGCAGCCAGTTGGCCCGGCCGAGTTGCTGCTGGCGAACACGCTCGACGTTAGCGCTGGTTTGCTGCCGGCACTGCCGACGCCATACACGATCAACATCCCGGCGAGCATCATCACGTTCCCGTTGGAGATGACGATGCAAGCGGTCACGTTCGACACGGCGTTTCCGTTGACGCTTGGCCTGACCAACGCGGTCGAACTCGCCGTTCTGCAAGTTGGCCCGCCGGTGATTGCCAGCGTGCTGCCGCTGAGTGCTGCTGCCAACTCGACGATCACAATTGCCGGCGCTGGCTTCGTGCCGGGCCTGACGTTGACGCTCGGCGGTTTGCCGATCGCGGCGACCACGATTGCTACCGATGAAGTGACCTTCCAGTTCCCGGCCAATACGCCGTGTGACACGACCCTGGTGCTGACCAACCCAGATGGCCAGTCGCAGAGCTGGGTGCTCAACCCGACGCCCACCGTGACCGGCACACTTCTAGGCCAAGGTTCCTCGGCCGGCGGAGGCCTCTTCATCATTCAGGGCACTGGCTTCGCACCAGGCACCGTCGTCACGATCGGTGGCGCAGCTGCAACCGTAAACTCCGCAAGTGCCACGGTCATAACTGTCTACACGCCACCAGGAACGCCTGGTATCGCACCAGTAGTATTGACCACGCCCGGCGGCTGCACCGCGTCAACGACCTACACCTACCTCTAGGTCGTCCCGTCACCCCAGCGCGCAGATCAGCTCCTGAAGCCTGCGCACTGTTACCGGAAGCCTGCGTACTGTTACCGGAGCCTGCGTACTGTACCCGGTACAAACCACAACCTACGCCTGCCGGCGTAGGTTGTGGTTTGTACCGGGTACAGTACGCAGGCTTCCGCACGCAGGCTTCTGGTAGCAGTGCGCAGGCTTGCGTTAGCGGTGCTCGATGATGGCTTCGCGGGGGTAGCGGACCTTGGCGGCGGGAGCGTACTTGTCGTCTGCTGAGCGGTAGCCGATGGCGCAGGCGCAGAGGGTTGCGTAGCGCGTCTCTTTGAGGCCTAGCAGTTCGTCGTAGCTGTTCATGTCGATGCCTTCCATGGGGCAGGTGTCGATGCCCATGGATGCTGCTGCCGTCATGAACTGGCCTAGCGCGATGTAGGTTTGGCGCGCGTTCCAGCCGAACAGGTCCTTCGCCGCCCAGCCCTTGAGCAGGAAGTCGGCGATGACGTTGCGGTAGCCGGTTAGGTTCTCGATCGGCGTGCCGCGCACTTCGCTAGTGCGCTGCATGAGGCGGTCGACGTCGTCGTCGGTGGTGGTGCGCAACGCGGTGAACACCACGTAGCGGTCGGCTTGGACAACTTGCGCCTGGTTCCACGATGCTTCGCGTAGCTTCGCGCGAAGGTCCTGGTCGTCGATGATTAGGAACTTCCACGGCTGCAGGCCAAACGACGACGGCGCCAAGACGAGCGATTGCTCGAGCGTCTCCCATGCGTCGTCGGGGATCTTCTTGGCGCTGTCAAAGCTCTTGACGGCGTAGCGCCACTGCAGGAGTTCGAGCACTTGCTCAGGACTCAGGTGGCCCATTAGTTGTTCGCCATGAGGGACGTCAGGCGCCTGCTGAAGGCGGCAGGGTCGATCGGCATCGTGCCCTCGGCGAGCAGAGCTTGGTCGTAGAGCAGCGCGGACCAATCGGCGAACTGGGCGTCGTCACTGAGGCCTTGCAGCTTCTGCACGACCGCGTGGCCGGCGTTGAGTTCGAGGATGCGCTTTTGCTTGGGCACGTCGTGACCAGCTTCACGCAGCACCTTCTCCTGGCGAGCGCTCATGCCACCTTCGTCGTTGACGAGGCAGGCGGGCGAATCGGTCAGGCGGTCGGTGACGCGCACGGTCTTGACATACTCGTCGAGTGCCGTTTGCACGCGCTCAAGAACGGGGGCTAGCTCCTTCTCGAGCTCTTCCTTCTTCTTCTTGTCCTCGTCGCTCTCGGGCAGGTCGAGTGCTCCCTTGGCTGCGGACACGAATGGCTTGCCGTCGTATTCGCGCAGCGCGTCGACAACCCACTCGTCGATGGCTTCAGTCATCAGCAGCACTTCGTTGCCCTGCTTCTTCAGCGCTTCGATGTGTGGGCTGGCCTTGGCGCCCGCCAGGCTGTCGGCGGAGACGTAGTAGATCGACTTCTGATCTTCCGGCATGCGCGACACGTAGTCGGCAAAGCTCGTCAGAGCGCTGTCTTCGCTGTTCGTGCTGTGGAAGCGCAGCAGGTTGGAAAGTCGCTCACGAGAATCTTGCTCGTGGTAGACGCCTTCCTTCAGGTTGCGACCGAACTCGGTGTAGAACGTTTCGAAGCGGTTGATCTTCTGCGGCTCGGCGCCTTCCGGAGCATCGGCGAGCACGCGCTCGGTCTCACCTTCGGCAGCGAGTTCTTCGAGCAGCGTTAGCGTCTTGCCAACGACCTGCTTCTTGATGAAGCGCGTGGTCGCGTCCTTCTGCAGGATCTCACGCGAGACGTTGAGCGGCAGGTCTTCGCTGTCGACCACGCCACGCATGAAGCGCAGCCATTCCGGCACGATCTCCTGCGCGTCGTCCATGATGAAGATGCGCTTGACGAACAGCTTGACGCCGCTCTTGCCGCGATCGACAACATCGAACGGAGCCTTCTCGGGGATGTAGAGCAGGCCGGCAAGCTCGTGAGTGCCTTCGACCTTGAAGTGCGTCCAGGCGAGCGGCGGTTGCCAGTCGTGCGACAGCGACTTGTAGAACTCCATGTAGTCGGAGTCTTCGATGTCACTCTTCGACCGCGTCCACAGGGCGCGCGCTTGGTTAAGCGTGACGGATTCCGTCTCGGTCTTCTGGTCGTCGCCTTCGCCGCTGGTGCGCTCGACGTCCATGCGGATCGGCCAGCGAACGTAGTCGCTGTATTTGCGCACGACTTCGCGCACCGGCCATTCCTGCATGTATTCGTTGGCGTCTTCTTTGAGCGTCAACACGATGTCGGTGCCGCGACCTTCGCGCTCAGCCGAACGCATTTCGAAGTCACCCTTGGCTTCACTCGTCCAGTTCCAGCTCTCGTCGCTGCCGGCCTTGCGCGAGGTCACGCTGACCGAGTCGGCGACCAAGAACGCGGAATAGAAGCCGACGCCAAACTGACCGATCAGCGACACGTCCTTCTTCTGTTCTGCGGACAGCGACTGCATCAGCTTCTTGCTGCCACTGCGCGCGATCGTGCCGAGGTTGCCGATCATCTCATCGCGGGTCATGCCGACGCCGTTATCACGGATGGTCAGCGTGCCTGCTTCTTCGTCGCGAATCAGTTCGACGCGAAGCTCCGTGTCGTCGCCGAGCAGTTCGTGCTCGGTCAGAGCCCTGAAGTTCAACTGGTCGAGTGCGTCAGCTGAATTGCTGATCAGCTCGCGCAGGAAGACTTCGCGGTGGGAATAGAGCGAGTTGACGACGAGGGACAGGACCTCGTTGACTTCGGCTTGGAAAGTGTGCTTCTCAGCGGTTGACGACATTGCTTTCTTTGGGGTGCGCAGACTTAGCGCGATAGCAGAATTGCGACGCGGTCCCAAAGGTTCAAGGGCGATAGTTCAGCGGTGACGCTTTCGGTGGCCTTTCGGGGCCAGGACCACGAACCAGGTGCTGAGTGCGGCGGCCAGAATCAGGTTGCCGAGGAACGATTGTAGGGGGGCCAGGGTCCCGCGTATTCGGTCGAGCAGCGCGGCTTGGGCGGCCGGATCGCCGACTGTGCCGCGCATAACGCTATCGTCCAGAAGGGCGTAGATGTCCCATGCCCACCAGATCCAGCCCAGCAGCAGTGCGCCACAGACCGCTTGCAGGACCCGCTGAGCCCAGCCGTTGTAGAACAGCCCAAGTCCTGCGATGGGCATCAGGTAGATCAGCCAGAACCAGCGTCCTTCGCGCATGACAAGGTCGGTGGCGCTGCGCACCTGATCCGTCAGGGCATGGGCGATGAAGAACCCGGTCGCGATGAGCAGGCACGAACCGAGCAGTAGTGCATGGTTGCGGGCCGTGCGTTCGAGGGCGTGTTTGCCAACTGGGTGCACTAGCAGCAGCAAGTTGAAGATCGGCACCGCGCAGGCCGTCAACAGCACAAACCCGAGCCAGCTGTAAGACACGATTTGCGCAGCGGTGTCGTAGCCCGCTCCTGCCAGCAAGCGACGTCCGACCTGGGCGGAGACCCACAGGCCGATCAGGATCTGCAGGCGGCGCTGCGGTTCAAACCGTTCGAGCCACAGAAACCATCCGAGCACCATGCGGTAGATCGGGTTGCGAGCCTTGAGCGCTTCAACTAGGCCGGCCCGTGATCCGTCCAGCGTTGGATCGCGCCGCAGGGCTTCTTGGAAGTGTGTCAGCGCTTGTTTCGCGTCGCCCTGGTGCAGCTTCGCGTAGCCAAGGGCTTGGTGCGTGTGTGGGTTCTCGGGGTCGTGCTTGAGCGACGCATGCACGCTCGCGGTCGCTTCGTCCGTGCGGCCCAGCTTGGTCAGTGTCAGCGAGCGAAGGTTGAGGCAGCCGGTGTCTTCGGGCTCGAGTGCAAGTCCGGCATCCGCGGCCTTCAGTGCGTCTTCCCAGCGATTCTGTGCGAACTGGATTTGTCCCAGCAAGCCGCGGTGCTGCACGTCTTCCGGGTCGATCTCAATAGCGCTCTCAGCGGCGTCTACAGCCGCTTTGAGGTCGTTGCGTGCGACTTGCACTACGGCGATCGCGTAGAAACCGAAGTCGTTTTCCGGATCGATCGTGACCGACTGCCGCGCGTGCGCCAGCGCGTCATCCAGGTTGTCGGCGTTCGATAACACGATGCCGAGCATCGCGTGGGCCGGTGCAAAATCTGGATTTTGGGCTAGCACGCCGCGCAGTTCTTGTTCGGCCAGATCCCAACGACGCTGTTGGTATAGCAGGATCGCGCGTTGCCAGGCAGCTTCGGTCATTGCGTGCAGTGTGGAGTAGCGGTGACCGAACTTACAGCTTTAGGTAGTGCTTCAAGTCGTCGTAGAGGCCTGTCCTCTCCACAAATGCCGCCGACGCGATTCTGGGTCGAACTGGCCAGTTCCGATTCGTCGATGACCAATGAGTCGTTGACGGTTTCAGCCGAGTAGGCAGACCGGTGGCGTGATTCGGTGTCGGTAATTAGCTTGTCGCGAGGACCCTGGCCATCAGGCCACGCGGCGGTAGCTGCAAAGCAGCCCGCCGAGTCGCTCATCAACGATGACTTCACCTTCGGTCGGCGGGTCGCCTGGCCGCGGTTGGATCGGGTTGTTGTCCAGCGACTGGTGCGGGCGATCTTGGTTATAATGATCGGCGTAGTTCGAGAGCACTCGCTGCAGATGGCGATCACCAAACAGGATTAGCCTGCTCAAGCATTCGCGTTGCACTGAGCCGACAAATCTCTCGGCCACAGCATTCATGTTGGGCGCCTGAATGGCTGTGTGAATAACCTTGGTGCCCGCGCCTTTGAGGATGCGCACGAACTGCTTGGAGTACAGCGCGTCGTTGTCGAGGATCAGGAACCTCTTGCCGCGAAGGAAACCGTCGACCTGATCGGTCAGGTTGCGTGCGACCTGCGCCATGAAGTTGCCCTCCGGGTTCGCGGTGATGCCAGCGATCTCGGCCATACGCGTGGCGTGGTGGATAACGAAGAACACGTAGTGCGTCACGAGCCCGCGCTTCGTCCACACGTCGACCGTGAAGAAGTCGGCGGCAGCGATGACGTCAGCGTGCGACTTCAGGAACGTCTTCCATGACGTTGGCCGATTCGGACTCGGTGCACGTGCACGATCTACAAGCGACGATCGTGCACCAGCTCGGCCTCGACCACGAACGGTTGAACTATCGCTATCAAGGCCGTCGCTTCCGACTGACCGATGTGCACGGCAACGTCGTGCGGCCGCTGCTGGCGTAAGCTGCGCCCGGAGGCGAAGCTTTGGCGTTTCTAGAACGAGCCGATCAGTAACTGCAGTGCGTTGCTGGACGTCGTCTGCTGCAGCGACAGGTTTGCGCCCAGCTCGATGCCGATCACTTGGGTCAGCACGAGTTGACCAACCAACACGTTGCTCGATGGCACCGCGAACTCTGCCTGCACTTGGCCGTTGCTTGGCAAGAGCAGAGTGACAAGCACCGGATCAGTGAGCAGCACACAACCAGGCGCGCCGAGCGGTAGTGGTGCTGCGATGCTCGTGATGCCAACCGCGTGCACTGCCAGCGAAGTCGACGTCATGCCGGTCGCAGTCGACGTCATCGTGCTACCTGTCCACGGAAGGCTGTCAGGCGTCAACGAAACCGGCCCAGCACTGCCAAGACAGCCTGCGCCAAACGACTGAACGCTAGCTGGACATGGCGTCTTGGCCCACGCCAAGCCACCGACCGCTTGGCCGTTGACTGCACCCACGAGGCCACCGAGGAACAGTTCGCCGCGGTTGCTGGCTGCGAGGCTCGAAGATACGCCGATCTGCACGCCGCCGGCGATTTCACTCCAAGCAGCGCCATCCCATCGTGCGGCACCCGCGATCGGTTGCAGATTGATGGTTGTGAATGGGCCGACGATGACGAGATCGCCGTTTGGCAGGAACTCCATTGCTCGCACTTCGCCCCCGATGGATGCACTTGCATATGGCAGTGCTTGGCCGTTGACCAATTGCTGGAGCTGCGTCGCTTGGAGGCCAGTGGTTTGCCTGGTCGCTACAATGACTTCGCCGCCAGGGCCGACGGCAAGTGCGTCTCCCTGGAAGTCTTCGCTACCCGGCTCCGAAACGAAGGCGCCGTTGACGAGGCGTTGGGCGCCGGACCAAAGCAAAGGAAACACGTTGAGGTCTAGGTATTGGCCTGAGATGAGGAAGTCGCCGTTGGGCATGGCGATGGCATCTCGGGTGACGAGTGACGGCGCGGAGACGCCGGTCCAATTCTGGCCATCGAAGTAGTTCATGATGCCGGCACCGGGCACATGGGTGACTAGTACTTCTCCGTTGCCATTCGCCACGATGTCTACGGGTGTCTCGATGACTCCGGCACCGAGGGTGCTCCATGAGAATCCGTCCCATCGGGCGACGTGCTGCGCCGGGGCGCCTCCGGCATTCATGAAGGATCCGCCGACGATAAGGCTGCCATCGGGAGAGAGTCCGAGCGTGCTCACAACATCGTCAACGCCGAGTCCCAGCGGTGCCCATGTCGTGCCGTTCCAGACCGCGATGTTGTTGGCGGCGGTACCGTCAAACTGCGTGAACTCACCGGCAATGACGACATCACCGTTGTTCATCGCTTGCACATCGCGAATGACCGCGGTGGCGCTGTTGCCGACGGCTTGCCATTGTCCCGCGTTGAGTTCTGCTACGGCGCTAAGAACTGAGGTGGCGCCACCCAGCGGTGCGCGACCGGCGCGGAGCTTGCCGTTGGCATCGACATCGAGTGTGCGCGTTACCATCGAGGTCGAGACGGTGTTGCCAACTTCAGTCCAGTTGGTGCCGTCGTAGCGAGCCGCTAGAGCGGCTGGGATGAGTGGGTTCCAGCGACCAACCAACAGGTCGCCATTGCTCGCGACGGCCATCGGACCGCCGGCGAAACTCACTGCCGGCTGCAAGGCTGTCAGTTGCAGCCCGTCCCAGATGCCGAGAACTGAGGATCCGGCGGGCGTGATGACCGTGCCGCGAATGACCAGATCGCCATTTGGCATGGCCAGCAAGTCTTGAGGGCTCCAGACCTGACTGGCAGGGAGGCCTGGCAGCGGTTGCCACGTGCTGCCGTTCCAGCGGAAGATGGAGTCTGTGCCTTGCGGGTTGTTGGCTCCGGCGATGATGTCGCCGCTCGTCGTCACGGTCATCGAAATCACGGCCGCAGTGCTTGGACCAGCTCCGAGTGCCGTCCACGTTGAGCCATCCCAAATGGCTATCCCGTTGACGAGCACGTTGCCTGCGAACTCGAAGTGGCCGCCAGCAACCAGGTCTCCGTTCGGCAGAACGAAGAGGTCGATGACTTCGTCGCTGAGTCCTTGGCCCAATTCAAACCAGTTGCTGCCGTCCCACCTCGCGATGTTGTTGACGGCGATGCCGCCGGCGCTGGTGAGTTCGCCTGCGACGATGATGTCGCCGTTGGGCATGACGACGGAATTGGTTGCGGATCCGGTTACGCCGGCGCCGAGTGCTTGCCACGCTGTGCCGTTGTAGCGAGCGACGTTTTGGGCGATGGCGGAGCCCGCGATTTCGAACGCGCCGGCAGCAATCAGGTCACCATTTGGCAGGGTGCTGATTGTCGAGACGCTACCGATGGGGCCTTGGGTAGCTGGAGCAGGTTGCCAGGCCAATGGGCACTGGGCAGTGGTGGAGATAGCGAGGGTTGTGCTGGCGAGTCCTAGCAGCAACAGGTGGCTCACGAAGGGCGATGAGTCTTGCATAAGGGGGCCTCGTCCTTTGGATGGGGTCTACAAGTCAAGGCACTGGAGAGATCAGTCGGTGGGGGGGCTTGCGCGCGTTACGCGCGCGTTCACCGGGCTGCCTTGCACATGCCATAGCTCGACGAAAACGGGTAGTAACGTGGCGTGCGCGCATTCCGAGAAGTAGCGCTTGAGGGCGTAATCGCGAGGGTGTGTCAGTGTCAGTGTGTCAGACAACCTGTGTCACAGGTAATTCAAGCTGCGGTTCGGGCCACCCGAACCCCACTCAGCCACAATCCCACCCCCGCGATACCCGGCCAACCCGCCCGTTTCACAGCGACCTCACCGGGCATGTCGCCCGAAAGACAGCCGCTCGACTCGCTCATGTCCTGGAAAGATCCAAGATCGCCCCAGCGCACGCGGAAAAAACTGGGGCCGTAAGTTGGCGCCGTTCGCTGCCACCACGGCCTGGCTCATGCGAGGTCATTGGCCCAAGCCGAGGTGGCCCGCATACGAAAAACGCCACCCGGAAACCGGATGGCGCTTCACGAGCTTCCATGCAGGAAGCCCTATCGAGATGCGATCAGTCGACTAGATGTCGCCGAGCGACAACTCGAGACCGTTCGACGTCACCATGTTTGCCGCGTTGATGTTCAGCACGAGCACGACCGATTGGTTGAGCACTTCCGTGCCAATCAACGCTGCCGTGGACGGGATCGACAGCGACGCCGAGCCGGTGCCGCCAGCGACGACCATACTGCTGATGACGTCGAGATCCTGGTAGACGTAGCAACCAGGCATACCAAAGAACGTCAATTCCAAGCCACCGACGATCGGCGTCAACGACAGGATCGACAGACCAGCAACCGCGGTCGGCGGCACGTTGGTCGTGACCAGGTTGATCGTCGAGCCGAGCACCGGGCGAGCCGAGGCGTCGAGCGCAACATCCGGCGTGCCGGAGGTCGAACTGCAAGCTGTGACCGTGCCGTTGAGCGACGCAGAGATGTCGATCGAACCTGGGTCGGCCGCACCGGCGAGCGAGTAGCCCGTCAGGTAGCTGCCGGCCACGGTCATGTTCTGATAGACGAAGTGCACGTCGCCGTTAGCCCAGAACTGAATCTGCAGCGTGTTCGAACCAGTGTTCGAGTAGTTCGGGACACCGTCCCAACTGACGACCGTGCGCGCCGCGGTGCTGTCGACGTAGACGTCGCCGCCCGCGCTCGGGTTGAGGTCACGCCACGCGGCGCACCACATCTCGTTCGACAAGAACGTGCCGACGACTGGCGTCCAGTTGCTGCCACCGGTGTAACCACCCGACGTCACCCAACCGTTACTGCAAACGGTGATCGAGTTGGTTGAGCCACCGGGGAACGGCAAGCTGAACCCAAGCGTGTAGGACTGCGTGGTGTCATCACCGAAGCCTTGCGGGCCAGCCGGGTTGATCCACGTGCCTTGACCGGCAACGAGCGTGTATTGGCCGCTCGCGTAGTCGAGCGTGAACGACGAGTTCGCGAGGTCGAAGTTCGGAAACTCGTAGATGCCTTCGTCACAGATAACCGAGGTGCCGCCACAGCCGGTGCCGACGGGCGACTTGGTCGCGAACGTTCCGCCACCAGTGCCGATCTGGCCGAGGCCACCAGCCGCAACCAGCGAGTAGTCAGCATCGACGCTGCCGGTTTCGACGTGGTTGTCCTGGACGATGCCCGAGCCAATGACGTCGACAACCCAGAGGCCGGATTGCGGGTTCTGCACGAAGACGTTCTCGATCGAGTTGACCGTGTCTTCGCTGCCGCCGGCGCTCGACCACAGGCCACTGTTGAGGCCGTTGTTGCCCCAGTATTGGGTGCCGTTCGGCGCGGTCACGCGTAGCGACAGGTTGTTGATCAGCTGCGACGAAGCGGCGGGGTTGCCCGCAGGCTCGTTCCAGTTGAGGCAGATCTTCAGCGACGGTTCGCCATTGGCGACCGTGATCGTGTGCTGGCGAGTTTGGCCGGGGAAGATGACGTCCGTCTCATCGACGATGTACATCTTGGCGCGGTTGTCGTACATCGTCTGCAGGTCGGGGAAGCCCCAGCCTTGGTGCTCACGACGGTTGTCGTTGCTACCAGCGTTGAACGAGTATTGCGCCGCGCTGACCACTTGCAGACCCTTCAGGGTCGGGAAGTGCGGGCGGTTCTGGTGGCTCGTGCCACCCGGAACGCGCAGCGGCTGGCCGAACAGACCAACACCCGGGCTGACCTCTTCGGTGTACATCTCCAGAGCAATCGTGTTGTGGCCGGCGACGATCGGCGTCGCACCCGAGGTGCCACCGAAGCTCGACGTCCAGCTGCCGCTCGAGTAGCCAGCGCTGCCGGTGAGGTCCGAGGTGCCGATGTTGTCGTAGTAAGCGCACAAGGTCGGCTTGATGCGACCGTCCGATGCCGGACCAATGCTGGCGCCACCGTTCTGCCACGAGTCATCGCCGGCGTTGCTGTTGTTGGCGTGGTTGACGCCACCGATCGAGAAGACGTTCTTCGCCCAAGCTTGCGGGCGCGAATCTTGGTTGCCAGCGTTCGACTGGCTCTGCGTCCAGGCGAGGTCGTGGTCAAACGTGATGTCGTCCGCATCGGCCGAAACCGACGTGTAGAAGAACGTGCGCGCATCGCCCCACGACGCCGTGGTGTGCGACACGTTGTGAATGTTGACGAGGTCACTGAAGACCTGCCAGCGCGACGTGTTGACGCTGCTGTAGTTCGTGTAGAACTTGCCCGCATCCGGCGCCATGCCGCGCACTGCCGGGTTGCTGTTGCCATTGCCGAACACAATGCCAGCGGTCGCGTGACCGTGGGTTTGTGCGGCACCGCCACTGCGAACGTTCGTCACCGCGCCGGTGAAGTCCGGGTGCGACGCTTCGACACCTTCGTAGATGTGCGTGTTGACGCCACCACCGGTGTAGCCGCCTTGCGACTCGACATAGTTACCGCCGCCTTGGATGCGGGCGTTGTCCATGTCTTCTTCCGGAGCGCTCCAGCGATCGATCCAGAGCACTTCGTCCATGCCAGCCGTCTGCATCAACTGCGGGCCAGTCAGCGTGACCGTGAACAGCAAGCTGCCGGTCTGCTCATTGTCGACGGTGCCGCCGATCGCTTGAATCTTCTGGGCGAGCGCCGGCTTGTCGTTGTGCTTGTCGGCGACAACGATGTTGTAGCGAACCTGCTGAGGGTGCAACCAAGCCTGCTGCTTGATCAGTGCAGGCTCGATGCGATACGCCGGCTGGTAGCCACCGATCCAGCGAACGGTATTGTGCGCGTTGACGGCCGCGGCCTGACCCGAGGTCATGCGAACGACGTAGGCATTGACCGGCAGGTAACCAATGACCGTGCCGCCAGCAGCCGCAATCGCATCGCGATCGGCTTGGGTCGGCACAGAAGCAAACTGCACGATGTGCATCTGCATCATGGAAGTCGAGCGGAGCGCCTTCGGCACTTCCGGCTGACTCACGGCCGGGTCGAACGACTGGTAACGGAGATTGATCCGCTCAGCTTGGGGTGCCTGTGCAGACACGGAGACAGCAACGGCGCACGCAAGCACCGCAGCCCTAGAAAGGTTCGTAAGCATGGAGGTGGAGAGACGATTGGTCCTTGGGCAGGACGAGGTCGTAGAAGTGTAACAGCCAATCGCCCGCGACGCTCCCCCTTCGTCCCACTACGGTAATGCGCAAGTGACGACCGCTACCCGACCTGCAACCACCGTTGCCATAGGCCCATCACCGGCACCAATCTGTCAGTACGGTGCCAAGCACACGGTCGCAAGTCAGCGCTCAATCGGGTGTAGGTAATTCAAGCTGCGGTTCGGACCACCCGAACCCCACTCAGCCATAATCCCACCCCGACGACACCCGGTCAGCCGGCCCGTTTCACAGCGACCTCACCGAGCATTTCGCCCGAAACCTCACCCATAAACACACCGCTCCCCACAGCGACCCTGGGTGCCGCGGTCTAGTCAGCTAGCCCTCGCCCTCGCGCAAATTCAAAGTACGATGGAACGCCAACAATCTGTCCCAGCTGCTGCGCGGATTTGATACATCGGCACGACTGAAGGACGGCAAGGGCACGTTCACGTTGGGCGACGGGCCGCATCGCCTGGAGCTGCGGTGCATTGCACACTCCATTGCACACTCGGCTTCGAGAGCCACCAGCAGCGACCGAAACGCCCCATTAGGCCGGCGCGACGACTCCCTGCTGCGTGGTATGCTCTTCAACGTGCCCTACGCGCCCCAAGCCTCCGACACCAACGAGAACGTCGACCGCGCCGTATTCGACGGCCTGCGACAGATGACTCAGCTACGCCGCCTAGAGATAGCGGCACGGGCCTCTCGCGCACTGCATCGACTGTCAGTAGCCGGATTGAGACTCCGCCACCCCAATGCCAGCGAGGAAGAGCTCGCTAGCAGGGCAGGTGCTTTGCGCCTAGGTCCAGAGCTAACGCGCAAGGCGTTTGGCGACGCCGCGGAAGCCTGGATCGAATGAACGAGCCCGATCCACTCGAACTCGCGTCGCTTCTTGCCGAGACGCTTGAACGGTGCCAGATCCGCTGCCTCCTGGGAGGTTCACTCGCCAGCACGGCGCTAGGAGAACCCCGCGCGAAGCTCGATGTCGACATCGTTGTGGACCTGTCTTAGGAGACCGTCGGCCCGTGGCTTGCGCAGATGGGCTCAGACTTCTCCTTCGACGAGGAATGGGCGCGCGACGAAGTCAGGCGGCGTGGTTCTTTTCAACTGATCCACCTCCCGACAATGACACGCATCGACGTGTTCGTTCCGCCTTGGGAAGCCGTGCATCTATGGAAGTGGGAACACCGTCGCCGACTCGTGCTGGACCCAGCCACGAGTAAGGGCATCGACATAACCGCCCCCGAAGGCATCGTCATTCAGAAGCTCGTCTGGTTCCGCTCTGGAGGAGAGACCCGCGACCGACAGTGGCGTGACGTGCTGGGCGTCATCAAGCTTCAGCGCAACGATCTTGATCTTGTCGACATGCGGCATTGGGCCACGGACCTTGGCGTCCTTGACCTTCTCGATCGAGCGTTGCAGTCGTCAGGGTCGCCGCCAGCTTGAACGGCAACCGGGCTGAGACGTCATCGACCTCGGAGGTGATCGCCGAGCAGCCCGCATTCCAGCGGTGATGTGACTCATGGTCCGTGGGATGCGGCGACCATTTCGCCGATGACCTCGCTCATGCATGGTCCGCACGCGCTGCAATTCCTGCTCGCCACGTTCGCTGGCTGGGTGAACCGGCAGCAGCAACAAGTCATTGACTGCCTGATCGCAGAGAACCGCGGGCTCATGGAGCAGCTCGGCGACAAGAGGCCACGGCTGACTGACGATCAGCGCCGACGACTAGCCGCGAAAGGCAAACCACTCGGCCGACGACTGCTCGACAAGATCGCGACGATCGTCACGCCAGACACGATCATGAGATGGCATCGCAGGCTGATCGCGGAGCACCATACCTACCCGCACAAAACCCGTGTTGGCCGCCCTGGACTCATGCAGGCCATCTGAGCGACTCGGCGGTTTGCTTCGCAGCTACCGCCGATCGGCCTGACGGCCAGGGTCCTCGTTGACAAGCTGGTTGCCGACTTCGAATCGAGCCACCGGTCTACGAAATCGGCCGAAGCCGACCACTGCTCTTTGGTCATCGGCGTGTTTGAAATGGCCAATTCGACCCGAAACGGCCTCGGCGCATTTTCCGGACACCACGAGCTTCGGTCATTGCGTGCAGTGTGGAGTAGCGGTGACCGAACTTACAGCTTTAGGTAGTGCTTCAAGTCGTCGTAGAGGCCGCCCTCATTCGCATGCAGCACGTAGTTCTTGGCGGTCGCAAACCACTCGCTGGTGGTGGGACGTTGCAGCTTGGCGGCCTTGAGCAGATCCTTGGTGCGCAGTGGCGTTGGCTTGCCGGCGGCGATGGCCTCATCAAGCTTGGCTTCAATGGCGCGATCTACGATGGCGCCAAGGTCGGCGCCGGAATAGCGGTCGGTCTTCGCGGCGATGGCGTTCACATCGATGTTGTCTTGCGGCTTCCCCGCGAGCTGCAGGCGCAGGATTTCGGCGCGGGCCTCGCGATCTGGCGGCGGCACGAAGATGACTCGGTCAAATCGGCCTGGCCGGCGGAACGCATTGTCCATATGCCAGGGGGCATTGGTTGCGGCGAGCACCAGCAGGTCCTCGTTGTTGCTGCTCAAGCCATCGAGTTCGGCCAAGAACTGGTTGATCGTTTGACGGCCGGAGCTGCCTCTCATTTCACTGCGGCTAGCACCGAGTGCATCGACTTCATCAAAGAACAATACGCACGGTCGGTGCTTGCGTGCGGTCTCGAAGATGCTGTGCAGGTTGCGTTCGCTCTTGCCCGTCCACATGTCGAGCACGTCGTGGATGCCGACGCACAAGAACTTGGCGTCGACTTCTCCAGCTGTTGCTTTGGCCAGGAACGTCTTGCCGCAGCCCGGTGGGCCATACATCAGAATGCCGCCGCCAGCCTTCTTGCCGTAGGCCTTGTAGAGCTCCGGTTGCTGCATCGGCAGCACGATCTTCTTGGCGATCTCCTTCTTCAGGTCGGCGAGCCCGCCAACATTCAGGAACTTGATGTCCGAGCGAACCGGCACGAGGTTGGCGTCCTCGTTACTGTCGTCATCGTAGTTGCGCACGCGGCCATCAAGGATCTCGTCATCGTCATCGTCGTTGCCGACGCCGAGTCGCTCGCTTAGCTCGTCGTCATGCAGCGTCTCGTCGGCCTCAAGCGCCTTCTTGTATTGCCGCACGGCTTGCTCGACATCACCCTCGGAAAGTA
>JBNMNW010000099.1:0-17933 GCA_051278165.1 Planctomycetota bacterium
CGGCACAGCCTCGGTCACGACTGTCTCGCACCTCTTGCATCGTAGCCGGCGGATTTCGCCTTCAAGCCAGACTTCGTTGCCCCAGAGGCCGATGTGTCGCCATCGGCGAATGCTCCGCGACTGGCGGCCGCGCTTGCTGTAGCCGCAGTGCGGGCACTTCAAAGCCTTGAAGGTCCGGGCGATGCCGATGACCAGTGAGCCGTCTTCGAAGCGGAGCCCGGTCACCCGGACCCCCTGGAGATTGATTAGCTTGCTGAGTAGTCTCGTTACGCGCACAGACAGGGCCTCGTGTGATGAAGTCCAAAGCGCCGAGTGCTCGTCAAAGCATTGCTCGGCGTGGTCTGTGCGCACTTTCCCTGTAATGGGGCAGTACACAAGTGCCGGATCGCCCTCGCGGCCACAGCCCTCGTCGCAGTAAAGGCCAAGCTCGCTTCGCTCGTCGCCTACGGCGAGCCTTGACAGCTCCTGCGGCCTGCGGCTCCTTCCTGTGATGCCAGACCGCGGGGCGGCCTGGCTCATGGCGCCCCTTCTCGACGAGCATCTGGTCGGCTGTACCGCGGATGCGCGGTCTTCGACTTCCTTCAAACCAGGTGTAGGAGCGCGATGCCAGCACCTATTGGCGAAAGCGTGCGCATCGAACACCTTCACCTACTGCAGGAGAGGCAAAAGTTCGCGATGGTGGCGTGATCCGAATGGCACCAGAGAAGTGCGTTTGCGTGTCGGTGGTCGGCCTCCCCAAGGATCTTGCACGCGAGCGGGTTGCGCTCATGTTCCGCTCGGTCGTGCGCGAGAACCTGCAGCCCTGGCAGGTGGTGCTACTCGGCGCAAATGACTCATCAATGCTGCCGGTGCCACCGCGCGGCCGATGCCACCGCGCGGCCGATACCACTTGCGCCTCTGTGTGATCAACGACACGAATGACCTCAATCGCGGCTGGAAAGTGGCCGGCCAGCGCCCCTCCGTCGTCCTTGTCAGCGATGATGAGCTCGATTCGAGTACCTACAAGATCGACGAGGCGGGCATCACTAGGTTGCGCAAGTTGCTCCGTTGACAGTTTGCAATGAGGCGTGGCGTCCGCTCCGCAAACCCGTACCGGGCGTGGCTGCATAATTCGCAACGTTGGTCACCGGTAGGGGTGAGGTCGGCTACTGCCAGCGGGCCCAATCATCGGCGTTGCATTGGTCGACGTAGCGTTTGCGCACGAAGCGTCGTCGAGTCTTCGGACGCCACGCCATGCGCCCGCCGCCTAGCGTCGATCAGGCGCCGAATGCTTGGTGGTCACGGCCAAGCTGGCCGCCCACTTGGCCATCAATTCAGATGCCTCTGTTTGACGCTCGCTCGCGTAGGTCGTCAGCAGCCTGCAGGCCTCGGCGGGAGCTTTGGCGTGCAACGCCAACGCCCCGGCTTCGATCTGCTCCTGAGCGGCAAACCACCGCGCCTCGATGGCGTCTCTAGACTTGTCCATGCTGTCGAACTGGTCGCCATACACCAAGTCGAGTTGGCGTTCGTAGTCATTGACGGCGGCGAATCGGGGTGGAGATCCCAAGGCCATGAACTTCGAATCCATGTGAAGCCGTTCGGCATCGCGGCGATCTCCGGATGAGTAGCCAACTGGAATTGCCGTCATCCCGGCATACCACGGCACGTAGATGCTCGCGTCTGGTCGCCCCATCGCGATCCACATGACCGCTGCGATCGCGGTGGGCTTGTCGGAACGAAGTTGGAAGACAGTCGAGAACGAAGTGCCGCCAGCGCAGATCGTGGCCCCATTCGCGTTGGGCGAACTGAGGCTATATCCCAGCGACTTGTCGTAATCCGTGCCTTCGTAGTGATCGCGCAAGATGCCCATCAAGTCTTGCGTGCTGACCTTGCGCTTTGGCTTGATGAACGTTGGCTGTAGCCACGCTTCTTGAATCTTCTTGGCACCAAGCAGGTTGTTGGCACGCCAAGCGCGACGGATGTTGCTGGCGTGCTTGCGCGCCCCGTCCCCGCCGAAGACCGTGGCAAAGTCGAACGCACCATCGCGTTCGCCGTCGTACCAACCACGCTTCTCTGCGTAGTCGATCAACCCTGGGCTCAGCATGAAGTTGTCAGTATCGCTAGCGTCGATACGGTGGATCGAGAAGTGGTTGGCGATAACCGCACACATATCGTCAGGCACCCGCGCAGCCGCCCAATGCTTGCCGTGGACCATGTTCAGGATCCAAGCCTCTCGACCATCGGCGATCGTCATGCAGCGACCACTGTCTCCATAGCCGAACTGTCCCAACAGCTCCGTCGCAATTTTGACCCCATGGCGAGCCGAACTCGCACGCGCGCCGACGATGCGTCGCAGCAACAGCGTGATGCCGCCGTCGGTCAGATCTGGTTGGGTTTCACGCGACTTGCAAGCGTTGGTGACAACCGCGACACCGCACTCGTTGAAGTAGGTGTCGGAGTACTTCAGGCCCGGCATCTGGCTCCAGATGTAGCCGTGGGTTTCGCCTGCATACGGAACCGAACCACCCTCTAGCAGCGCTCGCATCTTGCCGGGTTCATGCTTTTCGGCGGCGACCTTCCAATGGTGGACTGCAGAGTTGGTGCCACTGTCTTCGTTGTGGGCCACGATGACGCTGCCATCGACGGTGCAGTCCTTGCCCGCGACAATGGCGAAGCAATTCATCCAATCGTCGGGCTGGACGGTTGCAGGCTGTTGCGCGTGAGCTGTGAGCGCGCTTAGCAGCAGCGCCGTAGGGCAGGGCCAGATCGATGTCATGCTTGCATTGTGGCGTATTCGGGGGTGCCTTGCACATCTGCGGCTTGCGGGTTTGGGCTGCAGTACGTTCAAAGTGCAACTCGGCGCCATGAAACGAATCCAACTGAACGTGGCGTTGGTGCATAGACCTAACTCACGGCAGATCGCTCCCACGAACGCCTCGATTCACATCCTAACCGCATACGAAGCCGGCATTCCAAGTTCGACCATGCGGTTGAGGATGTGGCACGCGAGCCGAGCCTCAACTTCCTGAGAACACGTTCATGCGCTACAAGAGGATCTGTCCCCAGTTCACCGTTGGTCGAGTGCCAGTATCGACTCACGCAGGACCCGGCGAGTTGCGCGTCTCGGCGTCCATTTTGGCCCGAACTTCGCCGCTGCGTGCAGCGCCATAATGGCATCTGCGCTCGCCGTGCCCGAGACTTGGCCGATACCTTGTCCGCAGTCATTACCTCCAGTAGGCACACATGAAACTTGTCGACCCAATCATCGTCGCCGTGGCATGCGCCGCGATGCTTCCTGTCCAATGCATTGGCGCGCAGGAGAAGCCACCGGTAGCTCGCCAATTCTTACACGACGAGTACCGCACGGTGATGTTCGGGAACTTCAAGCTCCTGAGAGACACGGGCATCTGGGACGAGTTGAACGGTTCGGCACTAAAGTTGGTCGTTTCGATGATCGAGAAGGAACTCTCGTTCCCGTTGTCGCGCCTCGACCGCATTACGTCGACCCAGCGCCCGCTCCCCGAGGACGGTAAGGACCCTGCGGAGCAGCGGTCCGTGGAGAAGATCGTTATTCTCGAAGGCAATGGCGACTTGGGCGATCCCGCCAATGGCAATGACGCCCAGTATGAAGAGAAGGCGGTGGGCGGCTACCGGTTGCTGCAAAGCCAGTGGTCAGGCGATTCCGTCGTGCAGTTGTCACCAAAACTACGCGTCTATGGTTCTACGGAGCAGTTGCAGACGGTGCTTGCCGGTAAGCCGCGTGCCGGGTTGCCGTCGGCCGATGTGTTGTCCTTCATTGCCGGCAAGAAGAACCTGCTCGCTTACTTCATTGGCGATGTGAAGAAGCACCTGCAACCGCGCGAATCACTTGAAGCGATCCTGCCAGATGCCGCGTGGCCGGAAGACGACAAGCCAACGCACATGTGCATTCGTGTGCTGGCCACCGGCGACGAAGATGATCCACACGTGATGTTGGAATGGGCTGTGCGGCACGGCAAGGATGGCGCTGGCTTGGTCGCGACCGAGAAGGCGGTCGCGGCGGCACTGCAACGCGTTCGCGAACTGAAGGAGGCCCGCATCATCCGCCCGTGGCTGAAGAAGGTCGTGCACGAGCGAGATGGCACGGACGCCGTGTGGCGAGTTGACCTGGGGCGTGCCCGCCGCGCGATGGGGCTACTTGGCACCTTGGCGCCGTTCATGTTCTTCGCATCTACCACCGAGGTGCAGGGGCGTGCTCAGTTGCCTCAAGCGGTGATCAAGGAGGTGCCGAAGCCCAAGAAGGCGGAGAAGAAAGGGGTGTAGGTAATTCAAGCTGCGGCTCGGACCACCCGAACCCCACTCAGCCACAATCCCACCCCAACGACACCCGATCAACCCACCCGTTTCACAGCGACCTCGCCGGGCATTTCGGATTTCGTTGTCGATCACTGCGATCTCGTGACCCTGCATGTTGCCGGTGACGTGTGCCAGTCGTGGCACGTAGCAGGCGTCGTGCTGGCCGGCCGGGGGGCAGCTGCGGCGCGATTTCGGGCGCCGAGCGCAGAGTCCAAATCGTGCGCCGCGTGCCGACCACCATGCGATCAAGGTTCTCGCTGAGTGCCAATCCCATCGGTCGCTCAAACGAGCGCAACAGCGTCGACAGTTTACCGCCGGCCGAACGCACGATCATCAGCTTGCCCGCCTGATAGGTCGTTACCGCGAGCGATAGTCGCAGCTGTTCGAGCAGGCCTGGGAAGTTTCCGGAGTGCACGTAGCGAAACGCGGGCTCTGCCGGGTTGGGCTTGGCGGTCATGTGGTGATGGTCGGCGAATCGTGCTTCGGCGGCTAGTACGCGGCGCCAGATATGCGGGCTCCGTGCTCAGTAGGTCGAGCCCGACGCGAGCCATGCTCGTGGATCCGCACCCGCACCAGCGGAATAGTCGGTGTGGCCCTTGCGATGGACGGCATCGAAGTGAGCTGGATAGTCGCGAGCGAATGCGCCTTTGGGCGCCTGCAGCTCAAGGCACTCTTGGGTATAGTAGCGGCAATGAAGACGGAACTTCTAGCCGGCCTACTGACGGCTCTACCCTTGCTCGCCCAAGGCGAACCTGGCCTGCGTTTGTTTGCACCTGTCGCTCTGAATGAAGTGCAGCTCGTCGATGGCCAAGGTGCGATTGTTCATACGTGGCCCGGCTACGACAACCTCGCGGTGCATTTGACGGAGGATGGTTCGTTGTTGCGCGCGGTTATCGAGCCGAACATTGGTTTTCCAGGCACCACCGGTCGCCTTCAGAAACTCGATATCGATGGCAACATGACGTGGGACATGCTGATCAGCAACGCCCAACGATTGATGCACCACGACATCCAACAGTTGCCGAACGGCAATGTGTTGGTGATGGTCGCCGACTACTTGACGCAGGCAGATGCCCTCGCCGCCGGGCGAGATCCTGCGCTGTTGCCCGCGATCGAATGGTTGCCGGAATCGATTCTTGAGTTTCAGCAGACGGGGCCGACCACGGGACAAGTCGTCTGGGAATGGCACGTTCAAGATCACCTGATTCAGGACTTCGATGCGAGCATGGCCAATTATGGCGTCGTCGCGAACCACCCCGAACTGGTCAATATCAACTACCCCGCACACGTACTGCAACTCGGTGATTGGAATCACTGCAATGGCATCGACTACGACCCGATCAACGACTGGTTCGTGATCAGTGCGCGCGAGCAAAACGAAGTCTGGTTGATCGATCACTCGACCACGGCGGCCGAAGCGGCAGGTCACACCGGTGGCGCGCGCGGCCGCGGTGGCGACCTGCTGTGGCGCTGGGGCAATCCGGAAGCCTACGGCCGCGGCTCGCCGGCGGATCGGCAGCTCTTCAAGCAACACAGCCCACGTTTTGTGCCGCAGGGGTATCCCGGCGCTGGTCACATCACGATCTTCAACAACCAGTACCTGGTCGATCAGTCGGCGATCTTTGAGATTGAGTTGCCGCTCGATGCGCAGGGTCTGCCGTTCGTCGATGCGGGGACCAATGTCTACGGCCCGGCCGCACCGTTGTGGACCTTTGCTGAACCAGGTTTCTACTCGTCGTTCGTGTCGAGTGCCGAGCGTCTGGCCAGTGGCAATACGTTGATTTGCAGTGGTGCGCAGAAGAGGCTGTTTGAAGTCACTCCGGCTGGGCAGACGGTTTGGAGCTACACGCATCCGACTCCCGATGTCGTCTTCCACGCGCACGCTGTCGAACGTCGCCTGTGGGCTAGCAGCAAGGAGGTGTCTGTCGCTAGCGGCGGCCGCACTGAGTTCACCCACATTGTCGACTCCTCGCATGCCGGCAACATCTACTACCTGCTCGGCACGCTATCTGGCACCACGCCGGGTACTCCATTGCCCGGCGGTCTTGTGTTGCCGCTCAACCAGGATGTGTTGCTAATGGGCATGGTCATCTATGCCAACATCGGCGTGTTCCAGAACACGTTGGGCAACGTTGATGCGCAGGGCAATGCGTTCTCCGCGATCGATATCCCTCCCGGGCTGTTGGTGCCTGCGATCATCGGTTTGGAGATGGACCTGTGCCACGCCATCATTGATGGCACGGGCTACGTGGTCGAGATCAGCAACCTCGTGAAGGTCGAGATCAATCCGTAGATATAGTCGAGATGTTGATTGGCAGGCGCAGAAGCGGCAGCGATAGCAGCGAAAGCGCAGCCAGTAGCAGCAAGGTTACGCCATATCCGTTCGCCACCTGCAGCGTGCCGCCGACTCTGCCGGCCCACGCTTCGCACGCATTGGTCAAGCTGAATCGCTGCCAGCAGCCGGCGAACGCCACCGCAGCGCGGTTATGTCAGGATGTCGACGGCGTACACTAGTCGCAACAACTCGTCCCACGTGTAGTAGCGACGCCCGTGCACTCGTCGCTTGGCAGGTCGATGGGGGAGTTGAGCCCGTTGCCTGCTAGCTGAGTCCACCTTGTGCAGCGCCTCTGGCTGTTGGCTATCGGCACTCGAAGCGGCAGCGTCATCTTGGCCTGCTCCATTCTCTTGCTCTGCCGCCGTCCGCGGCACAACCCTTGACCGGAGACCCATCCTTCCAGCGCCTCTTCAGAGAGCACGCAACCCGTCCATCAGGCAGGAGCCGTAGGAGACTCTCGGCGATCGCTGGCCGACCCGCATAGCGGCATAGGTGCTCAAGTTGGCGTCGGTTATCAGCCGCAGCGTGCACCGCAACGCGCACCGCAGCGTGCAGTGAGAAGCCCTCTAGATCCGCACACAGGACACCCAACACGTTCGGTTCGTTGCGCGTGCCTTTGCCGGTACGCACGTCACGCTGGCCTCGGCGTTTGCCGGCCACAGCCACGCCTTGCACCGCACCCTCGCCCAGCTCCAACAGCAACTGCTCGGCGTCGCTTGGGTCGCACATGGCGTCGCCGGCAAGTGCATCATGGTCTTCCGGCCACTTCCCCATCTTCCGCAGTTTGCGCCGTATGCGATCGCGCACCCGCCGCACCAATAGCGCCACATCAGCATCCGTGACCTGCTCGTGCTGGCACCATTCGACGCCACCACGCCCTGGCTCATGCGAGTACACCCCATCCAACCACAGCACATGCAAATGCACATTTAGCCGCAGCGCCGAATCGAAGCGCTGCACGAACGCTACTGCACCCGTTCGTGGCAGTGGCTTGCCAAGGCGCTTCGCGGCGCGCTCGTAATAACCCGATACCGCACGCACCAGAATGCAGCGCACTGCCGACAGTGCCATTGGATCATGCGCGCACAGAAGCCGCACCCGATACGGCAGCGACAACAGGAAATGCCGCCCCGGGCAATAGCCGCGCTGTGATGGCATGTTCACGCCGTAACGGGGCTCTGGGCCCGGGCGGTACTCGGGCCGCGCTCCCAGGTCTGGGGTAGTCTTGCCTCGTCATGTCCGAACCAAGCCCTCAACCTCTGTCTGACAACGGTCGCAAGCTGTTGCGCGAGCTCAACGCCAAGATCTCCACCATGGAAACTCTGCTGGGAAATCTCCACAGCACCGAGTCCAAGACCGGTTCGAGCTTCCAGGAGCTCAAGGTCGATCTTCGGACACGTTTGACCGCCTGTTACTTGGCCAGGGACAGTCTTCAGAAGGGTGGTCAGCAGAATGCTGGCAACCTCGAAGACCTTCTGGCTCGCTTCCGAGTGCGGGTTGAACATCAGAAGTACCGTGAGCAGCCTGTGATTCAGCTGAGCGACGTTCAATCGGTGAACATCGACGAGCTGGCACGTCGACTGACCGCCTAGAGAGATCCTCGGCCGCGCCAAGGCATGGGCGTGGCTGCCGCAGACTCGATCGCGCCTCACTAGAAGCAGTTCAGGCAGCGACTCGGAAACCGATGATCGATCCACCTGGCCGCCGGTCTCCCCCTGAAGCGGCTGCTCATCACGTAGGCAGGATGCGTCAATCGAGACCAGTTGCGGCTGAGCAACTAGCTGCTCGAAGAGAACCGCGTCTGCCGGGAGCCACTGGGTAACAAGCGACTTCGGCTGAACGACGATGCGCGCCGCAGACTCGCAGCCAAAAGCAAGCCAGTCGGTCGGGGGTGTAGGTAATTCAAGCTGCGGCTCGGAGCCCCCGAAGCCCACTCAGCCACGATCCGACCCCAACGACACCCGATCAACCCACCCGTTTCACAGCGACTCCACCGGCCATTCCGCCCGAAACCCCACCCATAGACACACCGCTCCCCAAAGCGACCCAGCTGCCGCCATCTGGTCTCCTATCGCGCGTCTTTGCGCGTTCTCCTATCGCGCGTCTTTGCGCGTTCTCCTATCGCGCGTCTTTGCGCGTTCTCCTATCGCGCGCCATCGCCCGCGTCAAAACACGCCCCGAGCCAGCCACCCTCAATTTCCGGCGGAGCCCGCGCCACCGCGAACTCCGGCGCCTGCCATGGCAATGCCATCGCCCGCAGCACGCGCTCGATCGAATCCGGATCCTGAATCGCTGCCAGGAGCCGGCGAACGCCACCGCAGCGCGGGCATGTCAGGATGTCGACGGCGTACACTCGTCGTAGCAACTCGGCTGGTCGAACTGGCGCTCACGAGCTGGTGTTGACGCACTTCTACCCGGAGTGCGAAGGCCACGACTTGTGCGCCGAAGCGCGCGCACAATACGGCGGCAAGATCACACTTGCCGCCGACCTGATGCGCCTGCTGGTTGGCGGCGACTAGGAGACGACGGGCGGAGATGCGAGGTAGGCGCGCAACTCGGCCTCGGTCGCCGTGACAACCTCTTCGAAACGCTCCAGTTTCTGCGGGGAGGTGCGCCCTGCCCGCCCCGACGTCTCCAGCTCGCCGACAAGCTCTTGCAGGCGGGTAGCACAGATGGCTCCGGCAGCTCCCTTCAGCGAATGCGCAGCCGCTTCTAGTCCGGCGGCATCATCTCCACGAATGGCGGTCGTCACCTTGTGGATGCTGTTCGGCAACTCTTCGAGGAAGACCTCGCACAGTCGCTGGACCATCTCTGTTTGGCCGCCAACGAGATCCAACGCGGACTCCGCGGAGAAGATCGGGTAGGCCTCGGTTACCGAGTCCTCATCCTGGTTCGCGAACGCACCACGCCTAGCCAACAGGTCTGAGATCGCCACAAACAGGTCCGACTGCCGGAACGGCTTGCCAACAATCCCTTGCATGCCGCAAGCCATTACCGCGTTCGCATTCTCCGTCGTGACATCAGCCGAAACCGCGAGGATCGGCTTGTCGTAGCCGGAATCCCGGATCGTGCGGGTTGCCTCGAGACCTGAAATTCCTGGCATGTGGCAGTCCATCAACACCAAGTCCGGATCCGTGGACGCGACCTGCATGATGGCTTCCGCACCGCTGGATGCGAACAGCAGCTCGCATCCAACCATCGCGAGCATGGCCTTGCACAGCGTTCGGTTGATCGGGTGATCGTCGACGATCAACACACGCATGCCACTCATGTCGAGATCGACGACATCACGCGCGGCGTCGCGGCACTCCGCTTCGCAGACCTCCAGGTTGGTCGTGAATGTGAACGTCGTGCCTTCCCCAACCTTGGACTCGACCCAGATCTTGCCGCCCATGCATTCGACAATGCCCTTGACGATGGAGAGCCCGAGACCAGTACCACCGTATAGTCGTGTGGTGGCTGCTTCTGCCTGGGTGAAGGCTTCGAAGATCCGCGCAGCGGCCTCTTCGGTCATGCCACAGCCGGTGTCGCGAACTCGCCAAGTTGTTTGCAGGTTGTCACCTTCGCAAACGACATCTGCAGTCATCGCCACTTCGCCATTTTCGGTGAACTTCAACGCGTTGCTGAGCAAGTTGCCCAGCACCTGACCAATGCGATGCGAGTCAGCACGCATCCAAACCGGCCCCTGGGCAGTAACCTTGCCAGTGAGCGTCAACCCCTTCTGCTCGGCCGCCGCCGAGAACGACGAAGAGGCCGCATCAACCATCTCTTGCACGGATGACGGCCGCAGATCGAGTTCTAGCTTGCCGGACTCAATGCGCGAGAAGTCGAGCACATCGCCGATGACATTCATCAAGCGAGCACCAGACGTCTGGCAAAGATCCAACAAGCGCCGCTGCTCGGTATCGATCCGGGTGCGCGTCAACGCCTCAATCGTTCCGCCAAGTCCATGTAGCGGTGTGCGCAGCTCATGGCTCATTTGCGCGAGGAAGCCGGTCTTGGCCCGGCTCGCAGCCTCCGCGGCTTCGAGTGCAGCACGCAAGTCGGCGGTGCGCCCCGCGACCTTCGCTTCCAACGCGCCGTTGTGCGCACGCAGGCCCTCATTGGCTAGGTAGAGCTCGCGCGTCTTATCCTCGATGATCTTCTCGAGTTCCTGACTGCGCGCCTTCTCCCGCGCCAACCGTCGTTCCCACCTTACTTCGTCCACAATTACCTCGCCACAGGTTGCAGGAAGTTCAGTGAGTAGGTGCAGCGCGCATCACCCCTGTGGGTGCAAGCGGTGTGCTCGTATTCGATCGGCACGCCAAAGTGTTCACCGGCACCAACCAGCAGACCTTCGAGCAGCTGACACAGCCCGCGCTCCGACTCGTAATGCAGCGTTAACCCGTCAGGGTCACCGTTGACATCCTCATAGAAGAGGCTTGGCGGCGTCGCGCCTGCCATCAGCTTCTTGACCTCCACATGGATGATGCCATGCACCGACAGCAGCATCTGCCGTGGATGCGTCACGCCTTCGAGGAAGTTCGGGTGGCGCGACGTCAGGCCGCCAAACGCGAACCTGCCGAACGCATGCAGAGCATCGCCGGGCTCAATCGATAAGCGCTTGCAGGCCGCCGTCACCAAATCGACAACCCATTGATCGGGATACGACTTGGGCCCGACGAACGGTTCCTTGGCCGTGTGCGGACAGTCCTCGAGCAAGTCCTCGAACGTGTCGGCGCCGAAGTTTTCGATGATGAAGTCTTCGAAGATCGCAAAGATAACGCCCTTCATGACTCTCGCCTCATGCGGCCAATGGCCTCGCCGAGTCTGGCTTTCGAGACCGGCTTGACCAGATAGCCATCCGCTTGGCGGCGGAACGCTTCGATCACATCTGTCTTGTCGTCGGATGAGGTCACCATGATGACTCCGGTTCTCGCCAAGCCGACTTCCTCGTCGAGTTCGCGGATCTCGTTGAGCGTCTCTATCCCGTCCGTGCCGGGCATGCTCAAATCGAGGCACACCAAGTCGTCTGACCGACTAGCCTCCATCGCCGCGCGAATCATGTCGAGACCGTCACGCGCATTCCCTGCGTCATCAACGAGCCCAAGCGACTCAAGCAGCCCCCCCAACGCAAGCCGCGCCGTGGGTTCATCATCAATCGCGATACATCTCATAGAACCTCTCCGGATCCAACGATCGGCTTCATTGTCCGCCCAGGGTTAGTCTCGAATTGGCACGCAGCCCGCATCAAGCACACAACTCGCCCACGTCGGAGATCCCTGCATCGTCATGGCAGAACAAGCACTCGCAGGCTGCCACGCGCTCCATCAGATGGCGCAATCCACACTCGTCATCGATATCGGCGGATCCGGCCTGAAAGCGTATGTTCTCGATGCCACCGGCGTATTCGCATCAGAACATATTGGTATAGAGACGCCGGTTGGAGCCCATCCGGATGCGATGTTTGCGATGCTCGCCGAGTTCGTTCGCGAGCTTCCCGGGTATACCCTCATCTCTGCGGGATTCCCCGCAATGGTGCGTGACGGCATCGTGTTGACCGCGCCCAATCTCGGCCATGACATATGGTCCGGCTATGGCCTTGCCACCGCATTGCAAGAAGCCATTGGACGACCGGCGCGTGTTGCCAATGACGCGGATGTACAAGGCCTCGCGGTAATAGGTAGTAACGGTGTCGAAATGGTCGTCACTCTCGGCACAGGGTTCGGCACAGTGCTCTACAAAGATGGCAAGATGTGCCTCCATCTGGAGATCTCGCAGCAGCCGTTCCGCAAAGGGCAGAGCTACGACGAACACGTTGGAGACGCAGTTCGTCGCGACGCCGGCAAGGGCAAGTGGCAGAAGCGTGTGCTGAAGGCGATCGACAACATGCGCACCCTGACGCACTTCGACCGCCTCTGCCTTGGCGGCGGCAATGTGAAGAAGCTGTCGGTCGAGTTGCCGAGCGATGTAACGATCGTCGACAACCTCGCCAGGCTCAGCGGCGACGTCGCTCTCAAGCGCGACTAGGTAACGAGCAGCCCGTGACTCGCGTTAGGGCGTGAGCTGAGAGTGGCCTGATTAGTCGCGCGAGCTGAGCAGGTCTAGGAGGTGCTTGAACAGCAGAACGACATCCGGTCAACCCACCCGTTTCACAGCGACTCCACCGGCCATTCCGCCCGAAACCCCACCCATAGATGCACCGCTGCCCACAGCGACCCAGCCGCCGCCAGATCCGGTGACAACTCCCACTCACCCAAGCATCTCCGCAGGCCGCGTACAACCTAACAGAAGTGCAATATCGGGGATTCTGACAAAGTAGTGTTAGCAGCCCGTTGAAAAACTCATCCGGCCGCCAGGCTCGCGCATGTCGGCACCCGATAGCCTCGCCTAATCAGCCGATTCGCCTACGTTTTCACGCACCAGCCTGCATCGAACAGCACGAGCCTGCCAACCGAACCGTTCTTCAACTGGCCGTTAGCGAGCGCCTCGGCGGTCTGCTGCGCAGCTACCGTCGTTCGGCCTGACGGCTTGGTTTCTCGATACAGGCTGGTTGCCGAGTTCGATCCGGTCCACCGATCTGCGCGCTCGCTGCAAACCGCCACCAAAGGGCTCTATCGGAGGTGACACAAGATGTGTCGGAGATTCCAACTGCGGCCCGAACCACCCGAACCCAGCTCACCACCAGGCGGCGCACGCAAAGGGCCAACTCCGGCACCTCGAACGACAGCCCCATCGCCCTCTCAATCGAATCCGGATTCTGGATCGTGGCCAGTAGCCGCCTTGTCCCCCCGCATGGCGAAACTCTGAACGCCCATGTCAGCTGCGGTCAGAATGCAAATTCGGGCGCTTGCGGCCACGGCCTTGTCGGCCTCCGATTCATGCTCCAATGCCCCGGTTGGCGCCTCATGCCTAGGCGTCTGAACCAGGCTGGCTCGCACGCTGCTGGTTACATTTTTTCTGTCACTTTGCGACAGCTTCGAGACATGAGTGCCTACTTCGTCGCGTTCGCGAAGAGCGCCGCTGCAAACCTGCAGCTGCCCTCTGCTCCGAGCACACCACTCCAGTCTCCAAGAGAATCATGCGCACCCTTTTCGCCACCCTGCTTCTAGCCGCCGCCATTCCCTGCCAGGCTTCGGTCTCGACCTTCGGCACCGCCTGCTCTCTACAGAATCAGACCCCATCGATCGGACACACGGGGACGCCGCGAATCGGCCAAACCATCTCTATCACCTATCAGGGCCCAAACTACAGCTCCAGCTCCGCACAACAGATTGCGCAGCCTTTCTTGGCACTCGGAACTCAGGCATTGGGCTTCAGTATTCCGATGGCTGGCCTCATCTACCAACCGAGCGATTGCACTGCGTATGTGGCACCGATGGTGCTTGTTCCGATGCTGCAAGATCCGAACTTGCCGCAGTATGAGAGCTCATTCGCTCTCGCGATTCCGAACGACACCGCGTTGGTTGGATATCAGTTCTTTGCACAATGGCTGTTGGTGCACACGCAGTGTGGATTTACAGGATGTGGCCTCAGTGGCTTGATCACGTCCGATGCCGCGGTCGTCACGATCGGTCAGTAGCCGCTTCCAATGCACGCGGCTGTTAGCGATCGGCCAGGCGGACTGCATACGGCTACCGACTGGCTGCGCGCCATGATCCGACTGGATGCCGCGCGGAACTACCGCGTGCGACTTCTCGAATCATGATTCAGATTGGAGTCATGAGGCTCCGCAGCGGACCACCCGAACCCACCCCAATGCAACAACCCATCCCCCGATCACACCGTTCGTCGAACGCGGCGACAGTCGCCCTGGCCATCGCCGCCGCGACGACGCTTCTTGCATGCCACTCGAACCCCGAGACGACGCTGGTGGCGGATGTTTCCGCCACCGCATCGGACCAGCCCGACGGCCGCATCACCGACATGCTCAAGCAGGGTTTTGACGAGCACTACTTCCACGGCATCGCCCTCGCCATGAAGGGCGATCGGGTTCTGTACACGGGCGCCCTGGGCGCAGCCGATGAGGCAACTGGCGCGGGGTCTGACGGCAAGACACGGTTTGTGTTGTGCTCGTTGAGCAAGACCTTCACCCAGGTCGCCATCCTCAAGCTCGCCCATCAGGGCCGTCTCGATCTCGATCAGACCCTGGCTCACTACCGGCCCGGCTTCCAGGCCGATATCGCCCAGAAGGTCACCATCCGCCAACTCCTGCAGATGCGCGCGGGACTGCCCCGCGAAACCCACGAGGACCGGCGCGGTGTGACCTATGACGCCAAGGGGTGTGCCGGTTCCTATCTGGATGGATTGAGCGGGGTCGCATTTGTGACGGAGCCCGGAACCAAGAAGAGCTACAGCAACCTGGGCTACTGGCTTCTGGGTGCGGTCATCGAAACCGTTACGGACCAAACCTATGAAGGCGCCCTGCGCACACTGATCTTCGACCCACTGGGCATGTCCGACACCGGGTTGACGCCGGAGAACCGTGGTGCACTGGCCAAACCACACGTGTGGCAGGATGACCATTGGGAAGTCGGCGAGATGTTCCCAGTGCGCAGCCGCTATTCATCGGGTGGTCTGATGTCGTCCATGGACGACTTGACGCGCTTCTACCGATCCTTCTGGTCCGATGCAGTGTTGTCGGCATCGAGCCAGCGCGTGTTCTTCAACAAGTTCGCAAGCGACGGGCCGGACCTTCCGAGAACCTTGCGTGTGATCGGTTACGTCCCGGGTCACACCAACGCGGTCATGGTGGATCTGGAGACGGATACGCTGGTGGTGGCGCTCAACAACGCAGACATCCTGCCGCCAAAACGGTTCTTGGAAATGGTTCGAGCCATCCAAGCCGAGGCTAGCCCTTCGGGTCAATAAGCCACGCGCGTGCTCGCACCATCCTGGCGCGGCGAAGCTGGAACGCGGCTGGGTGGGCGACGTGTCCAGGAGATTGCAATGTGGTTTAGGAGCGGATGGGAGGTCTGAACCGCACGTTGCAGCGCGCGAGGGCTTTGGTTCTCTTGTTCCAAGGGTTGCCTCGAAAGGCATTGCGTCTGTGGCTCGGCGTGCACAGTTGTCAGGAGCCGCATTGGTTGCGTGCGTTGACGCTCGGCTATCTATCGCACCCACACCGCTTGCTCGGCGACAGCCGGCAGGCGCGACGTTGTCATCGCAAGGCGCGGTTCTTGCATCCGCAGAGCTCCTTGCTCGACGTCCTCGTTGAGGCGTTTGTAGCGAGTGGCACGTGATCGCAGCGCCGCCGCCTCCGCGCCGTTACGACCCGCGCTTGTCTTCGAACTCGCCGACAGGGATCGATCGTGGTCGGCCGTCGTCATCGATCGCGACGTAGCGGAACGTTCCGGTCGTAACGAGGTGCCTCGGCTTACCGAAGTCCGAGGCGAGGGCGCGGGCCCAGGTCTGCAGTCGGATGTCGGTGGACGTGCGGCCGACGCGCGTCACTTCGCCGTAGACACAGACGGTGTCGCCGACGCCGACTGGGCGCACGAACGTGAGTTTGTCGGCGGTGACGGTGACGACACGGCCCTGTGCGACTTCCTTGGCGAGGGTGCCGCCGCCAAGGTCCATCTGCGCCATGATCCAGCCGCCAAAGATGTCGCCGTTGGGGTTGGTGTCCTTTGGCATCGCGACAGTGCGCAGCACCAGCATCCCGCTGGGCGTGTTGGGTTCTGAGTCTTCAGCCATTTGCCTAACGTGCCGTGTTGGTGCCCCCTAGGCCAGGGAGAGTGCGCGCGAAGTTGGGGACGTCGCCACTTACCTCAGCAGCGTAGCGCCGAACGCTTCTTACCGGCCCGGCCGGCCTTCTCGATCTTGGCGATGTAGTCGGACGCGACCGGCACCTTGCAGGATGTGCCGCGCATGTCGACTTCGACCTTGCCTGTGTCGTACAGTTCGAGTGCCAGTTCGTGTTGCCCCTTGATCGACTTGGCGAACACCTTCAAGTCGGCAGCCGAGACCCCGAACGAGTTGCCGGCCATGCCATGCGACGCATAGATCTTGCGCGTCCTCTCAGTGCCCTTGGCCTTGAGGGCCTTCATCATCTTGTTGAGATCAGTCATGGTCGTGTCGTGGCTGGGTGTAGGTCATTCAAGCTGCGGTCCGGAGAGTTGACGGTGGCGCGGGCTCCGCCGGAAATCCGGAATCGGTGCTGGTTGATTGCCTTCGCGACGGCCCGATTGTGGCTGAATGGGGTTCGGTGGTCTGCACCGCAGCTTGAACCATCTACACCCGCACTAGGCATGCTGATGGCCGACCGCGATACTTGCAGCGTCACTCACGTTCAGTTGAGAAGGCAAGGCAAAGCCTCCTGTCACCACGCCCTCGCGAACGTAAAAGGCAATGCACCCGCCAATCCCCTGTCCAACGTACAGGTGCGGCGCACAGCTGGTCGAATTGACTTAGTGCTCGACCTCTCGCTTGACCGTGAGTGACCCGAAGGATGGAGGTGAGGCACACCCTCATAGCAACGTTGCGGCCATTATCGCAGCGAACGACCACAGGCATATGCGAGCAAGGGTCATCGACATTTAACCCAATGTCCTTGGACGATTCGCTGCGACACGAAGCATCGCCAACACATCGCCTCGTTTGCCTGCAGCATCGCCGGGATCACTCGTCAGCAACAAGATGCTCGACGCAGATAGAGGTGGCGGCACGACTACACAGCGCGCGAATCTACGCACACAGCAAGACGGCCGCGTTGCCGTATACGAACAAAGGTCAGCACGAGGCTGACCTTTGTTAGGGAGGGGCGTACACCTCGAGAGGTGACGCGCTGGCGGCGTCACAGAGCGCGATAGTCTGACTAGAGTATGAAACTCGCCACGTCGCCGGCACAGATGTCCAAGGTCACGCCCGTTCCTGGCGTGACGCCAAAGCCGATGGTGACGCCTTGCGCGTAGTAGGTTCCTGCCGGGGCCGTGGCAGGGACGCTGAAGGACAGCGACGCATCGCCGTTGATGTCGGTCAAGCCTGCAACGGCGGGAACGAACGGCGCGGCGAGGCCGAGCGTGAGCGTTCCAAAGCTGCCTAGGTTGATGGCCGTAGTTCCCAGCGTGTCTCCGACGGCAAAGAAGGCGAACGCCATCGGCGCCGTACCGTCAACATCGAGGGTCACGGTGCCAGCGTTGTTGGCGGCAGAGGTGGTCGCGCATTGCGCGGAGAGACCGGCGCCGAGGGCGGCAACGGTCATCGCAAGCAGAAGCTTACGGAGCATATGATTGTTCCTGATTCGAGGGAGAGATCGGAGTGCACCACACGACGAGGTTCGGGAGCACCCTGCGCACTACGCCAA
>JBNMNW010000100.1:0-17721 GCA_051278165.1 Planctomycetota bacterium
TGCGCCACTTCGGTTCGTTGACCGCGTTGCGCGCCGCCTCGCGCGAGGACCTGCTCGCGATGCCAGGTTTGCCGAAGGCGATCGCCGAAGCGATCTACTTGTGGTTGTGCCCGGCCGGCGTGGATGGTGTGCCCGAGCCGCCCTTGCCGAACTGATCGATCGGCTTCTGGCTGTCGGGTCCATCAGAGTCGGGCACTGCGCTCGCGGCGCGAATCGAGAGCGGGCGCTCAGGTTAGCCGCCGCGGCAAGCAAGCCGATTGCGGCGATCGTCAGGATTCCGGCACGTGAAGCAATCATGTCCGGGTCGAGCATGCAGGTCGCAGCGAGGTCTCCATGGCGACGACTCTACTAGGAATCGTCCTGGGCCACATCCAGTGGCGGTGCCTTCCATACGTGCACCCGTTCGGCGCGGCGATTGTTTGCCTTGGTCACCTCGAAGGCGTAGCCGTTCTGGTCGATGCGGTCACCGACGGCCGGCACCGAGCCGAGCTTCTCCGACAAGAACCCCGACAGCGTCTTGCGGTCGGTCTCGACCCCTTCGATCGACAGGCGCTTGAACACGTTAGAGAGTTCGGCGACGCCGCTACACACCAGCGAGCCATCGGTGCGTTCGAGAATCGACGTGTCGTCGGCGTCCGACTCATCCTCGATCTCACCAACGATCTCTTCGAGCACGTCTTCGAGCGTGACGATGCCCTGGGTCGAGCCATACTCGTCGACGACGATCGCCATGTGCCGCTTGCCCAATTGGAAGCGGCGCAGGACGTGATTGAGCATCGCTGATTCGGGTACGATCAGCAGTTCGACCATCAGCGACTCCCAATCCGGCGTCGGATTTTTGAGCAGCGAGAACATCAGGTCCTTGGTCAAGATGACGCCCTTGACGTCATCGAGCTCGCCGGTCGGGGTGTAGGGGAAGCGGCTGTGATTCGTGCGTATCACCAGCTTCAGGTTGTCTTCGGCCGGGCAGTCACCGGACAGGTAGGTGACGCGATCGCGCGAAACCATGACGTCCTTGGCGGTGAGTTCGCGCAAGCGAGACGCATTGTGGATCAGTTCGCCGGTGAAGGTTCCGAACGCGCCTTGCATCATGCCGGCGGTCGTCATGACGCGAATCTCGTCGAGCGAGACCGTTGGGCCGTCACTCCTGCGGGCGAACACGCGAGCCAGGGCCCGTGTCAGGAACAGCATCGGCCAAACCGCGATGCTCATCACTTGCACGATGCCTGTGATCGGCAGCGCCAGTTGGTCGGCGTGCACGACACCGATCGTCTTCGGGACGATCTCGGTGACCGCGAGCACGGTGATGACGAAGATGGCTGCGAACCATGCTTCCGAGACGAGCGGGAACGCCTCCCCGAATTGGGCCGTGGCCAGGGCCGCACCGCCGGAGTTCGAGATCGTATTGATGATCAGGATGGCCGCGATTGGCCGGTCCGGTTCTTTACGGTAGCGCTGCAGCAGCTTGCCGAGTCGGCTGCCGCCCTGCGCCAAGGTTTCGACGCGTGCGGGAGCTACGCTGAGCAGCGTCGCCTCCGAAATGGAGCAGACGAAGGAAAACAGCAGGGAGAGCGTTACCGCAATAACGAACAGGAGCATCGATCGGTTGCCCGAAGGGGCGCCGCGCAGGGTAGGGGCGGTGGCGTGCTAGTTCCACTGCCAGCCCAAGGTTGCTTGCTTGGATGTTGCAGCTTCCGGTTGGCGGCGCGCCGCTTCGGTCGCAGCGGCTCGCCATCGCGGTCCGGTGAGGCCGGGCCATAGGGGCCATGAATTGGGCCGCCATCCTCAGACTCTGGTGGGCCGGTCAGAAGGCCCACCCAGTCAGTTGCTACGTGGTCAGAGCCGGCTGCACGGCCTTGGTGGCTTCCTCGTGAGCGAAGACGTATTGGCCGCCCTTGACGCGAATGGTCACCTTGGCGCCGGCGCCGAGGTCGTTATCTAGGATCAGCTCGGTGAGCGGGTCTTCGATCTGGCGCTTGATCAGGCGGCGCAATTCACGCGCACCAAACTCTTCGCTGAAGCCGTCCTGTGCCAGTCGCACCCGCACTTGTGGCGAGAACGTGGAGGTGATGCCGCGGCGCTTCAGTAGGTCCGACACTTCGCGCAGCATGTTGCCGGCGATGCGTTGGCAGACCTTTTGGTCGAGCGGATTGAACATGATGACTTCGTCGATGCGGTTGACGAACTCGGGGCGGAAGAACTCGCGCAGTGCCTCGTTGGTCACTTCCTTGAGGTCGATGTCGGCCAAGCTCTGGCGTTGGTGTGCCGCCGAGAACCCCATGCGGGTGCGCACCGCGTCGATCTTGTCGATGCCGAGGTTGCTCGTCATCAGGATTAGCGCCTGATTGAACTGCACCGTTTGGCCCTTGCTGTCCGTGATGATGCCCTCGTCGAGCAACTGCAGCAGCAGGTTGTGGACCTTGTAGTGAGCCTTTTCGACTTCATCGAAGAGCACGACGCTAGTCGGCTTCTTCTTGATGCCTTCGGTCAGGAAGCCACCTTCGTTGTGGCCGATGTAACCTGGGGGCGAACCGATCAACTTGGCGTATTCGTGTGGCAGCGCATACTCGCTGCAGTCCACGCGGATCATCGCGCCGGGGTCGTCAAACAAGCTGCGCGCCATCGACTTCGCCAGCTCGGTCTTGCCGGTGCCGGTTCGGCCAACCAACAAAAACGTGCCAACCGGGTGGGTTGGGCGCTTGAGGCCGACGGCCGCCTTCTTGACGGCGCGAACGAGTGCCGAGATGGCGCTGTCCTGACCGATGATCTGCGTCCGTAAGCTGCGCTCGAGGTTGCTGACGCGGCGGAACAGCGACTGCCGAGCGGCGTCGTTGCCGGGCCGCGGCAAGAACGGGTCTTCGGTCATGATTGCCGCGTTCTCCTCATTGCTCGGAATGCTGACCTGGTGGATCTCGAGCGACGGGTTGACGTCGATGCAGATCTGGTAAAGGAGCTCTTCTACGATCTCTGAGTCGTAGCCTTCGTCCATACGACGAACAGCGCCGAGCACTTCGACCTCGAACGTTGGGACGCACGAGCGTACGACCCTGTGTCGGTAGTCCGACTTGTTCGTGATCGGTGCTGCGTGCAGCTCCTGGAGGAGGTCTTCGCTGCAACAGCGGACCTTGATGAACTCATCGATCAAGTCGAAGTACTTGATCACGAATGCTGCGCCTGGATGCTTCAAGTGTTAGTCCGTGTGCCGTGCTCTTGACACCCATTTGATCGGGTCAAACGGTGGATTGACTTGACGCTGGACTGCATGATTGGCCCAACTCCCGGCGTAACCCGCCAATAAACACTCGTGATTTCGCCGACCAAACTACTCGCGTTGCTCGTTCATCGTGGTGAGCTGCAGCCAGACGTTGCTCGCGACGCGATGGTGTCCGGTGACCCCGGACTTTTTCTGGTCGAAAAGGGCGCCTGTAGCGAGGCGCAATGGCAGGACTGGTTGCGCACCGAAGGCGGCACGCGACCACAACTCACTCGCTACGAAGTGGGCGAGTTGATCGGTGAAGGTGGCGTCGGTCGCGTGTTCGCAGCGAAGGACAAGACAGATGGCACCGAAGTCGCGTTGAAGGTGCTGAAGTCTGAGCTTGCCACGGATGAAGTGCAGACCGAACGCTTCGCGCAAGAAGCGCGGTTGTTGATGAGTCTCGACCACGACCACTTGGTCAAGGGACTGCGCATCGCGAAAGAGGGCAGCACGATCTTCTTCGCGATGGAGCGGCTGCCTGGGCGTTGCCTGCAAGACGTGCTCCTCGACGACGACTTCAAGAACGGTGGTCGCATCGATGAAGAGATCGCGTTGCAGGTGGTTGTCGATGTGGCAGGCGCCTTGCTCGTGCTGCACGAGAAAGGCTTGGTGCACCGTGACGTCAAACCGGGCAACGTGATTTGGTCTGAAGAGCGTGGCGCGGTGCTGATCGACCTCGGCTTCGCCCTGCAGGGCGATAACGCGGACGCCAGCGACACCACTGCGGGCACCGTGCACTACATCGCTCCCGAGCAAGCCCGCGGCGACGGCAAGCTTGATGTGCGCGCCGACATCTATGCGCTGGGCGCGACGCTCTATCACCTGACGACTGGTTCGTTGCCGTTCGAAGGAACGTCGGAAGAGGTGCTCGCCAAGCAGGTGCTCGAGTCCCTGTCGGGCGAACGCATTCGCGACTTGGATCTGTCGCCACAGCTGCACTACTTCCTAGAGAAGATGATGGCCAAGGATCCGGAGATGCGGTTCCAAGGCCCGGCGCAGCTACAGCAAGACGTGCAGGCGTTCCTAAACCAGCGCAAGCATCAGAAGGAAACAGAGGAACGCCAACGCGGCCGACCGAAGCTTGGCGACCGGCGCAACCGGGCGCTGCAGGATCGCAACAGCCGCCGCCGCCGTCGATGACCGCCGCGCGCGAGCCAGGCTTTCCATATGAGTTCGAGTGCAAGCGCTCGGGCAACTGCTGCGCGATCCCCGGTGGGTTCGTGCGCGTGACCGACGAAGAGCGACGCGCGATCACCGCACATCTCGGCATGAGCGAAGCGGCGTTCGCCAGTCGCTACCTGCAGCCGGACGGCGTGCATCTAAAGGAAGGCCTCGGCAATCGCTGCACGTTCTTACAAGACGGAGCGCTCGCTGGCTGCGGCATCTATCCGGTGAGACCGCACAAGTGTCGCGAGTGGCCGTTCTGGCCTGAGATCCTCAGCAATGATCGCCTTCAGCAACTAGTCCAACGAACCTGTCCAGGTATCCGTACGGTGCCTGGCACAGAAACAACGCATTCGCCGACCGGTGCTGAGGACGGCGACGATGACGGTGACCGCTAGCTGTGCAACCTGTGGTTTGTACCGGGTACAGTACGCAGGGTACAGTACGCAGGGCGGGTAAGTATGCTGGCCCCGGGGTGCAAGGTTCAGGTCTGAGGAGCTAACTGCTTACTGTTGCACGCGTTTCCAGCGGCGGCGGCGTAGGTCGATGGTTCTTGGCTTTAGGTCGCTGGCGCGTTCGACGTCGACGCGGGCGTTCTTGCCGTGGCGGTGGACGCGTAGGATGCAGCATAGTCCGATGCCGGCGATGTCTAGCCAGTCGCCGCGGCTGAGGCCGTGGGTTGGATCGGATTCGGGGACGGGTTCGTCGGTCTGTTCGCCAGTGCTTGGTGGTGAAGGTTGCTGGGGGGGCTTGGCGGGCTGCTCGCGGCCGCGGACGAATGGCTTGGCTTTTGGCGTGTGCGCATCCTGCCACTCGGACGTTGCGGTGCAGATGTCACATGTTCCGCAGCCGTTTTGTAGGTCATCGAAACCAAAGTGTCGGTGGATCGTGTTCTTGCGGCATTCCGGTTGGTTTGCGTAGCGCACCATCTTCAACAGGCCCATCAGGTCGTTCTGACGTTTGTCGGCGGGCAGCCAGTTGGTGATCTCGTCGTGGTCGGGCACGCGCACCAACTGTAGGTCGAGGCCCGCATCGCCGCTGGTGCAGCCAGCGGCACGCATCAGTCGAAGCACGGTGTCGACACGACCGTCGCGGCGGTTCTGGTGTAAGAACGTCAAGCGCAACTGCTCGACGTCGGCGGCATGCAAACGGTCTCCGAGCGACACCATGTGGTCGACGAGATCGCGCGCAAACTCGGCGGTGGGGTTGGCCCACTCGGTGAAGTTGCGTTGGATGACCAGGTCCTCTTCGCGGTAGAGCAGTTCGCAGAATGCGCCCTGACCGTCGCGGCCAGCGCGTCCCACTTCTTGGTAGTAGGCCTCGAGCGTGCGCGGAATCTGCCAGTGGATGATGGCGCGGATGTCCGATTTGTCGACACCCATGCCAAACGCGTTGGTCGCCAGCATCAGCGCGTCATCACGTCCTTGGAACTTCGCCTGCTGGGTGCGGCGTTCGTGCGCCGACAGGTCGCCGTGGTAGACCATCGGCCAGAAGTCGCGGCGTTGCAGTTCGCTCTCGAGGTAGCGCAGGTCCTTGATCAATGCGCAGTAGACAATCGCCGGGCCACCGGTGCGGCGTAGCACGTCGGTCAGCCGGTCGAGCTTGTCCTGGTCGGTCAACGCGTCGTGAACGGACAAGAACAGGTTGTCGCGGGCGATGCCGGTGTGGAACAGCCGCGCCTCGTCGAGGCCCAGGACCGCGCGGATGTCTTCTTGCACTTGTGGCGTAGCCGTCGCCGTCAATGCCAGGCAAGGCACATCGCCGAGAAGCTTGCGAATCTCCCCGAGCCGCTGGTAGTCCGGTCGGAAGTCGTGACCCCATTGGCTGAGACAGTGCGCTTCGTCGATGGCCAGTCGCTGCACATCGAGCTTCTGCATCGTCTCCAGGAAGTCGCCAACGCGGAACCGCTCGGGCGTCACGTAGAGCAGCTTGATCTTGCCGTCGACGACGGCTTGCAGGCGCTGTTGGCGTTCTTCCTTGGTCAACATGCTGTGGATGCACGTCGCGGGCAGATTGCGCTTGTGCAACGCGGCGACCTGGTCGTCCATCAGCGCGATCAGCGGCGACACGACAATTGTCAGTCCGTCGCCGACGAATCCCGGCAGTTGGTAGCACAGCGACTTGCCGTCGCCGGTGGCCATCAGGACCAGAGCAGACTCGCCGCTGAGGTGATGTTCGACAATCTCACGCTGCGGTCCGCGGAATGTCGAGAAGCCGTACAGCTCCTGCAGGGATTGGCTCAGGTCAGTCACGCGCCGGAACAGTAAGCGGCGTTTCCGCGAGGTTCGAGCCTCGTGCGATTGATGGAACACAGAACGTCGCAACGCACGCTCGTGTGCGATAGCGCTCTTGTTACCTGCGAGCCTGTGCGGGCTACGTGTTCGATGTCATGTGCTAGCATCATTCGCGGCTCATTGGCGGAGCAGAAGAAGATGACCATACAAAGCAAACTCGGGATCTCGCTGGTCGTGTCGGTTCTTACGGTCTGCGCAACGGCGCAGGACTTTCAGGAACTGGGTCTCGGCGGATTGGCTCCACCTAGCGGCACCGATTGGCGCTCCGTCGCCACTGGTGATGTCGACGGCGACGGTGATCTTGATCAGGTGTTCGCGTGCTATGGCGCGGTGGGCGCCGGCGACCGCAACTTCTGGCTGCGCGGTGATGGCACCGGCGTGTTTGAGCGCATGCCAGATAACGCGTTGCAGATGGCGCCGTCGTTGTCACGCGCCGTGGTGCTCGGTGACTTTGATGGGGATGGCGACCTCGACGCATTCTTCGGCAATGAGGGAGCCGACGCGATCTGTCGCAACTACGGCGCGGGCTACCTCATCTTGTCGCCCGGCGACTTACCCTCGATTGTTCGTGAGACGCACGCTGCCGCGGCCGGCGACATCGATGGTGATGGCGATCTTGACATCGTCTGCGCGTGCAACGGCTTCGACATCCTCTATCTCAACGACGGCACCGGTACCTTCACCGACGCCAGCGCTAACTTGCCTGGCGTAGCGAGCGAGTCGGTCGACCTGGACCTATACGACTACGACGGTGACGGCGATCTGGACTTGGTTCTGGCGCACCTGGACGTGCCGTCCCAACTGCTGTGGAACGACGGTGCCGGCGCCTTCACGGTGAGTGCCGCGCAGCTGCCGCGGGCTGCCCTCATCACTGCCGGTGATGTCGATGGCGATTCTGACCGCGATATTGTCGCAGTCGCTTATGGGAACGTCCCCACTGTCGGCAACTGGTATTCCTTGCGGCTGTATCGCAACGACGGCTCTGGGCTGTTTTCGGTCGAGGGCTTGCAGGTAGTGGGTAGTCTCTGGACGTTCCTGCCGGTGGAGCTGGCCGATCTCGACGGCGATAACGACCTCGACCTTGCCGTCCCGACCGAAGGTGTTCGCTTCAATGACGGCACCGGGACGTTCGTGCAGGGCACGTCACAACCGTGGATCGGCCTCTTCTTCGAAGACGTGGACGGCGACGGGGACGTTGATCAAGTCGGCGAACCGACGCTTCGCAATGACGGCTTGGGTGTCTTCGAACATACGACCGTTGTGCTTGATTCGAGCGAATGGAACGCGATCACGTATGCGGACATGGACGCGGATGGCGACCTCGACTTGGTGCGCTGGCGAATCAATGAATTGGAAGTGGTTGCGAACGATGGCACCGGCAAGTTCCGCGGCCAGATTGCGCAGCACACCGGCAGCATGCCAGGCAGCGGCCGTTGGCTGGCACGGGACTGGAATGGCGACGGCCACCTAGATTTCTTGATGGTCGGTTTGGCGCGCTACTATCAGAGCGTCGCTGGCGCATCCTTCGTGGAGGTCACCTTGCCGGAGCCTGTGTGGGGAGCTGTCTCGTTTGATGTGGATGGTGATGGCGACCTGGACATCGTCTGGAACCGCCCGAGCGTTGGCATTTTCTGGTCCGCGAACCAAGCGGGGGCATTTGCTGCGACCACAGCTACTACAATTGCTCCTCCGCTCGGGCTGAAGGACAGCGCCGACCTCGATGGCGACGGGCGCGAAGACTTGATCTACCAAGAGGCCAACGGCGTTGGCTCTGGTCTTGCTTGGGCGCGTTGCACCGGTCTTGGCGTGTTCACGCCCATGCCCAACGCGTTCCCGGTAGTGTCGGAACGTTTCTCCGCTGTTCATCCCGCCGACTTTGATGGCGATGGGGACCTCGACATCGCAGCTGGTCATTGGGTTAACGGAGCCATTCCGCGACTGCTCGTGTTGGAGAACGATGGCAGTGGCCAGTTCACGACCGGGGCCTCACTGTTGCCGCCGCCCGACGGCTATCGAGTAGGATCGCTGCATACAGCAGACTTCGATGGCGACGGCGACGCGGACTTGTTGGTGGGGCCGGGCCCGAACACGGCACAGACCGCGCGTCTGTTGCGCAACGATGGTGGCCTTGCTTTCGTCGAGGTGACGGGTAACGGCGATCTGTGGCGGGGCCTGAATGCTCCGTCGGCGGCGAGCATGTTCGTGGGCGATTTCGACAGCGATGGCGACCTGGACATCGCCGCAGAGGGCCTTCCTCACACGGCGATCTTGACGAACCTTGAGCGACAGTTGCTTGCACGTGGAGAACCGGCGACTGGCACTAACTGGCGGTTGTGTGTCACCCAGCGGCCCGTCGGCGGCAGTCTCGCTGCGGTCATCGTTGGTCTTACCGAGCTGGTGCCCGGTGTTGCCACGCCCTTTGGAGAACTGCGCGTCGATCCGTTGACGGCAATGATCTCAGGGCTCGTGCTGGTCAATACCTATGAGCCGGCCACGGTGTTGACGCTGGCCATTCCGAACGATCCGACCTTGCAGGGGCTCGAGATCTTCGCGCAGCACATCGGTTTCGATGGCGTCGATGTCAGGCTCGGCAACCAGATCGCAGCCACGGTGCGTCAGCAGTAGCGCGCCGCGCGCATGCGGCGCGCTACAGCTCGCCGAGGCTCTGCTTGAGCGCGTCGAGTTGCGCCTTCATCGCAACCAGCTGCTCGCGTTCCTTTTCGACAACCGCGGGCGGTGCCTTGGCCAGGAAACCCTCGTTACCCAGCTTGCGCTCGACGCCACCAATCTGGCCTTCGAGCTTAGAGGCTTCCTTCTGTAGCTTGGCCTTCTCCTTTTCGAGATCGACCACGCCGAGCAGGTAGACCTTGGCGGTGCCGACCACGACGGTCGCCGAGTCCTTGGTGCGTTGTTGCTCCGGGCCGATCTGCGGGTTCTCGAGTCCCGCCATGTTGGCGAGCAGTGGGCTGGTCGCTTGCAGCACTTCGGCCGTCTTGCCGTCGGCTTGGAAGCGTGCCTCGACCTTCTGCCGCGGCGGGATCTGGTAGCGGGCGCGCGCTTCGCGGATCGACACGCACCACTCCTGCATCGTGGTGATTTGTGCTTCGACGTCGGTGGCCGGCCACGCGGCGTTGCCAGTCGGCCACTGCGCGTGCACCAGCAGTTCACTATTGGCGAACTCCGCATCGATACCGCGCGTCTTGGCCAACTCGTTGAGTTGCGTCCAAAGAGTCTCGGTCAAGAACGGCACGAACGGATGCAAGAGGCGCAGCGTCTGGTCGAGCACGGCGGCGAGCACTTGTTGCGCCGAGGTGCGCGAAGCAGGATCCGCGTCCTCCTTCATGCGCGGCTTGATCATCTCGAGATACCAGTCGCACAGTTCGTTCCAGAAGAAGTCGCGGGCGGTGGCGATCGCGGCCGACGGGTTGTAGCCGGCGAGATGCGCATCAAGCGTCGTGATCGCGTTCTGCAGTCGCGACAGGATCCAGCGGTCTTCGATCGGCAGGTTGGTCACGTCGAGGGACGTGAAACTGGTGCCTTCGAGATTCAGGAACGCAAAGCGCGCCGCGTTGAACAGCTTGTTGCAGAAGCTCGCGCCGACCATGAAGCGTTCACTGGTCGCCTTCGCCGGCACGATGCCTTCCGTTCCATACTGGCCGATCAGGTCCATCGGCTCGCCAGTGACCTTGTCGATGAACGTGCCGAGGTAGGGGCCCGGCTTGGCCGTGGCGAGGTCGATCAGACGTTCTTCTTCACCTTCCTTGGTGAACGGTGAAATCGCCTGCACCGGCAAGCGCACATCTTGCGTGCCGGTCTGCAGTTCGCAGACGACGTAGCGCAGCGCATCGGCGCCGTAGCGATCGATGATGTCGAGCGGGTCGATGCCGTTGCCCTTCGACTTCGACATGCGCACGCCCTTGCCATCGAGGATCGTCGCGTGCAAGAACACGTCCTTGAACGGCACGTCGCCGAGGTTGTAGAGACCGCCGACGATCATGCGGGCGACCCACAGCGTGATGATGTCGCGGCCGGTCACCAGGCAGGAACCCGGGTAGTAGTAGTCGAGCGCGTTGGCCTGGCCATCCGCACTAGCGAGACTGGTCTGGCCAGCGTCGATGCCCGCGGTCTCTGGGTCGGGCCAGCCGAGCGTGCTGTGCGGCCACACCATCGAACTGAACCACGTGTCGAGCACGTCGGGGTCGAGCTTCATGCCGACCGATTCCAGCATCGCGCCGATCGATTCGTCGTTGGCCTTGTCGAGGAAGCAAATCTGGATCTCGACACTGACCGGAGCGTTCGGACCCTTGAGATGCGCGAAGGCATCACTAGGCGACATGCGTTCGCCATCGGGCATCACCAGCCAGGCGGCGACGTCGTCGCGTTCGAGCTGGCCACCGAGCATCGGCTCGAGCATTAGCAGTTGCGACACGGCCATCTCGCCCATCCAAACCGGGATGCGGTGACCCCACCAGAGCTGACGGCTGATGCACCAGTCACGCTTTTCGCCGAGCCAGCGATCGTGCATGTTTTGGTAGCGCTGCGGATCGGGATGAAACTCAACCTTCCTGCGCGGCGAACCGTCGGCGAACTCCGGCAACGTGCCGCTGGTCGCATCGAGTGCGGCTTGCGCGAGGCCCGGCGCCCGGAACTCTTTGCTCGTGCCGCGACCCATGACGATGCCGCCTTCGACATCGCCCATGTGCACGAACCACTGCTTGCTCAGATACGGCTCAATGATCGTCTTGCTGCGGTCGGAGTGATCAACCTCGATCTGACGGTCTTCGATCTTGTCGACCAGGCCGAGCGCTTCCAGATCGGCCATGACTTGCTGGCGCGCGTCAAAACGGTCCAGGCCCTTATACTTGCCGCCGGCTGCACTGATGGTGCCGTCGGTGTTGAGCATGTTGACGGCTTCGCCGATCTCCGGATGACGTTGCCAGACGGCGTAGTCGTTCGGGTCGTGGGCGGGCGTGATCTTGACGCAGCCGGTGCCGAGAGTTGGGTCGGCCCACTCATCGGTGATGATCGGGATTTCGCGATCCATCAGCGGCAGCATCACCTTGGCCGAAGCCTTGGCGAGTTCGCTGATCTTGATCAGGTTGGGTAGCACGTCGGTGACGCGCGCTTCGAGGCGTTCTAGTTCGCGTTCGGCGTTGCCGCGGTCCTTGTCGTTGGCTTCGGCAATCTTCAGCTTTTGGGCATCGATCGCCTTCTGCATCGCCTTGGCAGGATCCGGGTGCACGGCCACGGCGGTGTCGCCGAGCATGGTTTCCGGACGCGTCGTCGCGATCGCAACGTGGGCTGGGCCGCTGCCGTCGGTGCCGCTGTCGTCGGCGTCGCTGCCGTCGGTGCCACTGTCGTCGGCGTCGCTGCCAATGATCGGGTAGTGGAAGTAGTAGAACTTGCCGTGCACGGTGTCCTTGTAGAGCTCGTCGTCCGACACCGCGGTCTGCAGCGCGCAGTCCCAGTTGACTAGGCGGTTGCCGCGGAAGATCAAGCCGTCGCGGAACATCGCGAAGAACGTGTGGCGCACCGAGCGCGCACAGACATCGTCCATCGTGAAGCGCGCGCGATCCCAATCGGCCGAGCAGCCCATGCCCTGCTGTTGCTCGATGATCCGGGTCTTGCTCTTGCCAGCCCAGTCGTGGATGCGTTCGACTAGCGCGTCGCGGCCAATGTCGTGACGGGTCTTGCCGTCGATCTCCTTCAGGCGCTTTTCGACGACGGCCTGGGTCGCGATGCCGGCGTGATCGAGGCCCGGTTGCCACAGCGTATTGTCGCCGCGCATGCGGTGCCAACGCGTCAGCAGGTCCTGCATGACGTTGTCCATCGCGTGCCCCATGTGCAGCGCGCCGGTCACGTTCGGCAGCGGCATCATGACCACGTAGCGGTTGTCACGTGCGTCGGGGGTCGCTGAGAACGCCTTCTGCTCAAGCCACCGTTGGGTCACGGCGGGTTCGAGAGCTTGTGGATCGTACTTGTCTGGCAGTTCGCTCATTGGAGGCGAGCAGGCTACCAGTCAGGTTTGATCGAGGCACGCATTCTGGTGACTGGGTATTGGCCGATCGCCCTGAATCCGGGCTTCCAGGGCCACGCCGACCGCGTGAAATCGCGCCCTACTTGTCGGTATCGACCCGGAACGTGGCCGTTCGGGCCTGGCCTACTTTGCTGGCGAGCCATTCACAGAACGCATGGCCTCGCTTGCGGCCTTTCTTGTCGTGCACCACGAACCACGAATAGACCAGCCCATAGTGGCCGTCGGCAATCGATCGGGTGGTCGGCGCGACCGGGGCTGGCTCAGCGGACTTGACCGGCACAATGCGCACGGCTGCGCCTTGCCGAAGCGCTTCGCTCATCGGTAGGCAGGCGATCGCATTCTTGTTCGCGGCGACGAACTTGGCGAGGTCCTGCGGGAGCTCTTTGGTGGTTGGCTGGTGGGTGGTCGATTGGCCGGTCAGCACCACCGTTCGAAACGGCATGTAGTGGCGGCTGCCGGGCAAGAACATGGCCATCGCGATCTTGTCTTGATCCGTGCCACTTGCCGCAAGCTTGACGCCAAGCTGCGACCAGCGATGGTCCTCGTGCTTGGTGAACAGGCGCGTTAGTTGTGCCGGTTCGATGGCGGCCAACGCATTGTCGGGGTGCACACAGACTGCCAACGCCTCGCGTCTCGCCAGCGTCGTGACGAGTTCCAAGCCAGCCGCTGCAGCCTCTGCACGTTCGGCTCCGGTCAGTTGCCGGACCATCAACGCGACGTCGGCGATGCCTTTCAGTAACTGTTCGAAGCCGGCGCGACTGCCGCCGCCGATCAGTTCGATTTGCGGAACCTTGGTGCTTTGGTAGGCATCTCGCCAGTGGTTGGCGAGCTCCATCATTCGGTCGGAGCCACTCAGGATGAGTTGGTTGGGCTTGGGGAACGGCACGACGGTGACCGTGCGTTCCGGGCGATCGAGGTCGACGAGGTAGAGCGCTGGCTCGGTGCCGCCAAACTGTCCGGCGACGATTGCCGCCGTTCGTCCATTAGAGGAAATGGCGAGCGAGCGTGGAATGAGCCCGTGCGGGGTGAGGCTGCGCTGCTGGGCGCTGGTCGTGAACAACTTGGTTTCGCGTAAGCTGTCAGCGTGCACCTCGGTCTCCATCAGCGTGTGCTGCACTTTGTCTTCGTCCACCTCTCGCTGCACGAGTAGGTAGATCGTCTTGCCGTTAGCAGCCCACTGAAGATCGCTGATCTGTAGACTCAGTTCTGGTGCTAGCGCGCGAGTCTCAAGCAACCGCTCGGGTTCGAACAGCAACAGCGATCGAGTGGTGCCCACTACGGCAGGTAGCGCGATGCGTTCGCGGCTGGCCGCGAAGGCCGGCAGGAATTGGATCTTGGCCTCTGGCGCCAGCTGATGATCGCAGTAGACGGTGCGGGTAAGATTAGTTACATCGATCGTGCCGAGGCTCCAGCCGCCGGTGGCCGATGGCTTGACCGAGAGGTAGCCAATGCCGGTTCCGAATGCGCCTAGGAACGCGTCCGCCTCCATTGGTGGTCGTGACCACGCATGCATCTTGCCGGTCGTCAGGTCGCACTCGACCATGCCTGGCGCTTCGATGAGTAGGCGATTCGGCAGCCAGATGGGGGAACCCCACGTTGCACGTTCGCTTTTATGCGGGGCCAACGTCGTGACGAGTCTGCCCAAAGGGTACGTCAGCACGTGCAGGGTTGATTGTACGAGGCTTTGGTACCGTCGTGTGGCGATCGTCGGCACACAAACCGCCGCGAACTGTTTGCCGTTCTGAGACCACTGCACGGCGTGGATGCGTTCGCCGCGGTTGGCGAGGAACACACAGGTCGCGGACTGCGTCGCAATGTCGTAGCGCGCAACAAACTGTCGTTCCGAATCACGTCCGACGAACAACAGCTTCAGGCCGTCCGGGCTCCAACTGCACAGGTTGCCGTCTTGGGCGATGGCGTGAGCCGCTAGCAGCGTGGTTGCGGCCAGCCACAGCAGCGCCGCGCAAGCCAACGCCTTACTTGCTTGAACGCTAGCGATCATTTGGCTGGTCTCCGGCCAACGGTTGCGGTTGCGCGGTGGGCCTCATCGCTGTTGAGCCACATCAGGAGCGCGCGAACCCGCGGGGAACTGTTTCGGCGCGTCACGATGTACCAAGAGTAGGTCAGCGGATACCTGCCATCCTTGATTGCGGCTTCGGTCGGCGCGACCACGCTTGCCTTGCTCGTGATTGGCACGATGCGCACGGCATTGCCGAGTTGCAGCGCATCATCAATGGGAAGGCATGCAATCGCGTTGCGATGCGTGCGCACGAACTCGCCGAGCGCGCTCGGGTCTGCTGCAATCGCATCGCCCGTCCCCGGGCTGCGGTTGTTGAGCACCGCTTGGCGAAATGGCGTGTACTGTGGACTTCCCGGCAGCAGCATCGCCGTTGCGATGTCATCGCTGGTGTCGGGGATGGTGACACCGAGTTTGGACCATTGCCTGTCGTTCTTGTGGGTGAACAATCTTTGCAGCTGGATCGCGGCGATTGCCGGCAGTGGGTTGTCGGGATGCACGCAAACGACAACGACATCGCGAACGATGCAGCGCACATCGAGTTCGATTCCGGCGGCTTTCGCCAGCGCGTGCTCGGTGGCCGAGACTGCTCGGCTGGTGAGTGCGACTTGGGCCGTGCCTGCCGTTAAGGCCTTGATCCCGGCGGTGCTGCCTCCGCCCCGCACCAACATGCGGCGTTCGGTGTCGGTTGCCGCCCACGCCTTCTGCCATGCGTTCGCAGCGGAAACTACCATGTCAGATCCGAGCGCCACGATCTCGATACCCGGAGGCGAGTCGATCCGCGTGACCGTGCGGGCCTTGTCTGTCAGGTCGACAAGCAACAATACTGGGTCACTGAAAGATGTGTATTTGATGACCACCGCCGCGGTCTTGCCGTTCGGTGAGATCGACAAGCCGTAGGGGCGGCGCACCGTGGAGTTGGGGGTTGCGAACAGTTCGGTTTCGCGCGAGGCGCTGCCACTGAACGCCGACTCGAACAACATTCTTCGGGTTGGCTTCGCTTTGCCGCGGCGGCACAAAAAGGCGAACACGGAGGCGCCATCAGCAGACCACGTTAAATCTGTCGGGTGCACGTCACCGGCGTGGCCGAGAAGAAGCGTGCTGATGATCTCGCCGTCCTGGAGCACCAGGATCGAATGCTCTTCGGTTGCACGGTCATATGCGCAGACGGCGATGCGGCCCGGCTCGGGTGAGAACGCAGGGTTTGTGGCGATGATCTGGCCGGGGAACTTGCTGTGGTCATACAGCGGCGAACGCACCAGCGTGACCGGGTCGATCGTGCCAAGTTCCCAACTCTGAGGTGCGCTGTCCTTCTTAACGGCCAGGTAGCCAACCTGGTTGCCGACCAAAGCGATTGGCGACACCGTTTCTCCCTCGGCGTGAAGCACGCGGCGAATCGTGCCGTGCTCGCGGTCCATTTTCACGGTGCCATCCGCCTTCAACCAAAGGGCATCACCGGCATGCACAATCGTGCCGAATCCTTGGTAGCCGTCGCCAAGTGAGTTCGTAAACGTGCGCGGTTGGCCGCGACGGGGGAACGGCAGGAAGTGAGCGGTGGCGGTTGTCGGGTGACTTGTATTCAGGCTGACGGTCGCGAACTCCGTGCCACTTGGCGACCAGCTGACACCGCGTAGTTCGTCCCGATTCGGCGCCGTGAATACGCGGTAGCTTTTGCCCGAGGCAACGTCATAGCAGGCAACGAACTTGTTGATGTTCTGCTCGGTAAGGTAGAGCAGGTGTTGGCTATCAAGGCTCCAGACACAGCGTTCGCCGTACTGCGCCGCGGCAGGTGTTGCGGCCAGTGCCAAGAATGCCAGTGCCAAGAATACCTGTGCCAGCAAGGCCGTGACTGGCGACACGGCTCCGTTGCTGGCTTTGCGGTGGGGCTGCCGGATGGGGCCTTGTCGGGTGGGGCCTTGTCGGGTGGGGCACTGTCGGGTGGGGCTGTGTCGGCTGGGGTCTTGTCGGCTGGGCATGGGAATCACCGTCTTCTAGTTCCGTCGAGCCAAAGGGTATCCGCGCCGATGACTTCGACAAAGCCCTTGCCCCGGCTACCGCGATGGCCGAGCCTGCTGCGCCGATGCCGCCAGCCACCCCGCCAACCCAGACCTCTTCATGGCTGGCGCGCATCCGCAGCATCGTGCGCGGTCTCGGCCCCGCGGGTCCCTGGCTGTTGGTTGCCTCCGGCGGTCCGCTGTTGGGCTTGATGGTATTGACCGCGACGTCGGCGAGATGGCTGCCGTGGTTTGGTGAAGGCTTCGATTCCGCCCTCGTCTTCTGTGCACTCGGCGCCGTGATGGCCGGCTTGTGCATGGTGCCGACCCAGGTTGTGTCAATGCTCGCTGGCTACTTGTTCGGTGCCTGGTTCGGCATCGTGCTCAGCTTGCTGGTCGTGCTGGTTGCCGCGATCATTGGCTTCCAGCTGTGGTCTCGCGTGGTTGGCTCGCGCGTTCTCGAAGCGATCGGCAAAGAACACGATGCGAATCGAGTGCACCGCGCGTTGCTCGGGCGAAGTGCTGGTCGCACAATTTGGTTGATTGCCCTACTGCGATTGTCACCGGTGATGCCGTTCGCAGCGACCAACCTGTTGATGGCCTCGTTTGGCGTGCGCGGCCCGGTGTTCTTGGCCGCCACCGTGATCGGTGTCGCGCCACGCCTGGTAGCGGTTTCGCTGATCGGTGCCGGACTGTCTGAATTGGATTGGCAGGCGACCGGTAGCCGTTGGACGACCATCGTAGCAATCGTTGCGACGATCCTGTGCATCGCCATGATCTCGCGCATCGCCAAGAACGCACTGCGACGTGAAACGGAGGACGTTGAGGTGCCGGTGTCAGAATCTGAGGAATCCGAGTCGTGAACTGGCTCGCACACCTGCGCCTGTCACCAGCACAACCGTTGCTGCGCCTCGGCAATCTTGCTGGGGACTTCGTGCGCGGCCTCGAGGTGTCGACGC